>CALJLV010000041.1 GCA_937982505.1 uncultured Desulfobacteraceae bacterium
CTGCCTACACGTCTCATCAACCATGCTAACCTTTTCTGTATGTGTTATATTATTTTTTTTTTTTTTAATGATACGCCGACCCCCGATACCTACACTCTTTCCCTACACGACGCTCTTCCGATCTTCTCGTGCGTGTCAACGGCTCCTGCCCGGCTCTCATGACAAACGGACCGGTAGGAGAGAACGTCCGCTGACGATATGCCCGCAGCCTGCTGGAAAGCCTGAAATGGCGTTGTTTCTCCGAAAGAGGCAAGAATTACAGCCATCCAAGAAAGAAAAAGGTGTATATCGGCAGCGAATCCGCCGCTGTGGCGGTACAGGGGCTTTTTAGGGTTTTTGGCGATACGCGCAACTGCACCAAGGAGGAAAGAAAATCCGATGAGCAAAGTGACAACCGGCAACGCTCTTACCGAAATGGACATCCCGCGGATCTTCAACATCACCGAGAGTGCCCACCGCATCCACAACCCGTTCACACCCGAAAAGCTCGCCGCTCTCGGCGCGGCGCTGCGCCTGGAGCCGGGGGCCCGGGTGCTCGACCTCGGCAGCGGCTCGGGAGAGATGCTGTGCACCTGGGCACGCGATCACGGCATCATCGGCACCGGCATCGACCTGAGCCGGTTGTTCACCGAGCAGGCGAAACTCCGTGCCGAAGCACTCGGCGTCGCCCATCAAGTCCGGTTCATCCATGGCGATGCGGCCGGTTACGTCTGTGACGAGATGGTCAGCGTGGCGGCCTGTGTCGGCGCCACCTGGATCGCCGGGGGAGTCGCCGGCACCATCGAACTCCTGGCGCGGAGCCTGAGCACCGGAGGGATCATCCTCATCGGCGAGCCCTACTGGCGGCGGCGGCCGCCGACCGAAGAGGTTGCCCGGGGCTGTCTTGCCAACGCAATCTCCGACTTTCTCGTGCTTCCAGAACTTCTCGCGTCTTTCGGCCAACTTGGCTGCGACGTCGTTGAAATGGTGCTGGCCGACCCAGACAGCTGGGACAGATACGAGGCGGCCAAATGGCTCACCCTGCGCCGATGGCTTGACGCCCATCCCGGCGACGAGTTGGCCAAAGCGGTTCGAGCCCGACTGACCTCGGAACCCGAGCGCTACGCCGCGTACACGCGCGAGTACCTGGGCTGGGGGGTGTTCGCGCTGATGCCGCGGTGAAACGCGATGACGGGCGGCTTGCGCACGGCATGGCCGCCTTGACCGAACCCGCCGGGATCACGCCGCCGCAGACCCGCTTGCGCGCTTCCCAGTCCCGGTCAGGTCCGGCGCACCGAAGTGTTGCGCGAAGCGGCGGCGAACCCGATCAAGACCCCCACCGCAATGCCCGCCAGACCCACCCCGATCATCCCCCAATCGAAGCCCTTTTCCGGTTTCTGCCCGGCTGGCGCCTGCGCATCCGCGGCCGGGGCCCCCGGATTTCGGTGGACCCCATCCTGGGCCACCGCCGCTTGCGCTCGTCCGGGGGGCGCATCCACAAATCCCTTGGCCAGCAGTTGGCCGGCCTGCTGGTCGCGCACAAGCCGGTCTCTGCTGCCCACCACCACGGATACCAGCCGGGCGCCGTTTTTTTCTCCCGTGACCACGATGCTGAATCCGCCTTCCCGGAAATAGCCGGTTTTCAAACCGTCCACCCCGGGCACATTCCCGAGCAGATGGTTGTGGCTGCGAAGGGTAAAGGTGCCGTTGCGAAAGGGCCTCTCCTTGACCGAAGTATACTCGATGATTTGCGGATACTTGAGCAGGGCCAACCCGAGGGTCGCCAGGTCCCGGGCCGTAGTGAGATCATGGGCCCGATCCTTCGACGGCGGCAGTCCATGAACGGACGCGAACCGGGTGGATTTCATGCCCAGCGCGCGGGCCTTCTCGTTCATCAACCGGACAAACGCCTCGGTGGAGCCCGCCACATGGACAGCCAGGGCCGTGGCCGCGTCGTTGGCCGATTCCACCATCATGGCATAGATGAGTTCCTCTGCGGGGAAGACCTCGTTCTCCTTCAGCCATACCTGGGTGCCGCCCATGCGGGCGGCATCCACCGTGGCCGTCACCGGATCATCGCGCTTCAAGGCCCCCCTGGCGATGTGATCCTCGAGGACCAGCAGGTTCATCAGCTTGACCAGGCTGGCCGGATAACAGGCGGCGTCCGCGCTGTCCTCGAAGAGCACCTTGCCATCCCGCGTATCCACCACGATGGCGCCGATGTAAGGGTCCTTCGAAATGCCGGCCGGCAGGGCCTTGCTGGCCGCCGCCGGGGAACCCGCCTTTTTCTGGGCGGCGGGCTTCTGGGCTGCGGCGTCCTTGGATTTGGCGGTCGCCGCCTTTGGGTCTTGCCCCCCGGTCGCCGCCGAGGCCTGTGACATGGAAAAAACAGTTGCGGCGCAAAGCATCACGAAACCGAGCGCGAGCCACTTGATCCAATAGTTGCCTGCCATTGTAGGATATCCTTGATTGCAGTGAACGGAAACGGCCAGCCGCGTGGCTCATATCACGGCGCCGATGCCGAATCAATCTCATCGTCATCCACCCCCCGAACGGGCAGGCTATTCAAGAAATGCTTTATTTTTAGGAATTTACATTCTTATCGGACGAGGCTTATCTTCGTCATTCAGAGCGCCCTCCTTCCGGGTCATTTCGAACGCAGTGGGAAATCTTGCCACCTCCAGGAAATCCCTCGTCGCGTTGCTTCTCGCGATGACGGAGGGGGGCCTAGCGCTCCGGGATGACAGGGGCAGGTCACTTACTACGACCGGCTAGCACGCCAAGGCCGACAAGGATGCCCGTTAGCCTTGCCGCATGAACGGATAGTCGAAGGCCAGGGGCGGGTCGAAATTCTCCTTGATGCTGCGCGCCGAGCACCAGCGCAGCAGGTTGAGCTGGGAGCCGGCCTTGTCGTTGGTGCCCGAGGCCCGGGCGCCGCCGAAGGGCTGCTGGCCCACCACCGATCCGGTGGGCTTGTCGTTGATGTAGAAGTTGCCCGCCGTGTGGGTCAGGCGACGGGTGGCCGCGGCGATGAAGGCCCGGTCCCGGGCGAAAATCGCCCCGGTCAGAGCGTAGGGCGAGGTGGCGTCCACCAGATCCAGGGTGGCGGCGATCTTCTCGTCGGCATAAACATAGGCCGACACCACCGGGGCGAAGATCTCCTCGCGCATGGTGACAAACCGGGGATCGCAACAGTGGATCAGGGTGGGTTGGACGAAGTAGCCCACCGTGTCGTCGCCGGTGCCCCCGGCCACGATTTCCACCTCTTTCGAATCCCGGGCCCGGGCGATGTACCCCATGGTCCGGTCGTAGGCCGCCCGGTCGATCACGGCGTTGTGGAAGTTGGCGAAATCGCGCACGTCGCCGGTGCGAATCGCGGCCATCATGGCGACGATCCGGTCGCGCAGGTCCGGCCAGAGGCTTTCGGGGACATAGATCCTTGAAACAGCCGAACATTTCTGGCCCTGGTACTCGAAGGCCCCGCGCACCACGGCCACCGCTGAGGCCTGGGGATCGGCGCTGGGGTGCACGAAGATGTAATCCTTGCCTCCGGTCTCGCCCACGATGCGCGGGTAGCCGTGGTAGCCGGCGATGCGGGTGCCGATGGTGCGCCACATGGCCTGGAAAACCGCCGTGGAGCCGGTGAAATGGATTCCCGCCAGATCCGGATGGGCAAGGACAAGGTCGCCGATCTCGGCCCCGCGGCCAGGCAGGAAGTTGATCACTCCGGGCGGCAGGCCGGCGTCCATGAACAGGCGCATGAGATGGTAGTTGGACAGCACGGCGGTGGTGGCCGGCTTCCAGACCACCGTGTTGCCCATCATGGCCGGGGCCGTGGGCAGGTTGGCGGCGATGGCGGTGAAGTTGAACGGCGTCACGGCCAGCACGAAGCCTTCCAGGGGCCGGTATTCCATGCGGTTCCAGGCGCCGGGGGCGTTCAGGGGCTGGCCGGCGTAGAGCCGGGTCATGTAGTGGACGTTGAAGCGCAGAAAATCGACCGTTTCGCAGACGGCGTCGATTTCGGACTGGTAGGCGTTCTTGGACTGGCCCAGCATGGTGGCGGCGTTGATCCGATACCGGTGGCGCCCGGCGATGAGCTCGGCGGCCTTGAGAAAGACCGCCGCCCGATCCTCCCAGCCCAGGGCCTCCCAGTCCGCCTTGGCCGCCAGGGCCGCCTGGATGGCCATGGCGATCTGCTCGGGCCCGGCCAGATGGACATCGGCCAGGACGTGGCCGTGTTCATGGGGACAGACGCAGCGCACCAGGTTGCCGGTGCGCACCTCCCGGCCGCCGATGATCAGCGGGATTTCGATCTGTTGGGCGAACTGCCGATCGAGTTGGGCTTCCAGGGCCTTCCGTTCGGGGCTCCCCGGGGCGTAATCCCGCGGCGGTTCATTGTTGGGGGCGGGAACGGAAAACAACGCATCCGGCATGGGACAATTCCTTGTCGGTCATCGGTTGGCGTGAATCTTTTCCACGGCGACGGCGCAGGCCTTGTATTCAGCCGTCATGGTGATGTTGTCGAAGGCCGGGTTGGTGAGCCAGTTGGCACAGGCCTCGCGGAAGTGAAAAGCCATCCAGACCATCCCCTTGGGCACCTCGGTGGTGACGCGGGCCTTGAGGGTCACCGCGCCGCGGCGCGAGCGCACGCGAATCGTTTCGCCCTGGTCGATATTCAGGGCCTGCGCGTCGGCCGGGGAGATGTCGGCGGTTTCTTCGCCGAGGATGTCGTTGAGCCCCTCGCAGCGGCCCGTCTGAGTGCGGGTGTGATAGTGGGCCAGGCGCCGGCCGGTGGACAGGACCAACGGGTATTCCTGGTCGGGCACCTCGGCGGGCGGCGTCCATTCGCAGGGGGTGAAGACCCCCAGTCCACAGGTGAACTGGCCGTCCTGGTGCAAAAAGCAGGTGCCCGGGTGGTCCTCCAGGGGACAGGGCCACTGGAGGCCGTCGCCCTCCAGGCGGTGGTACTTGATCCCGCCGAACTGGGGCGCCAGGACCGAAAGCTCGTTGTCCCAGATCTCCCGGGCGCTGTCCGAGGCCCAGTTCTGGCCGAAGCGCCGGGCAAGTTCGCGGAAGATCCACCAGTTGGGACGGGCCTCTCCCGGGGCCACGCTGGCGCTGCGCACCCGGTTGACGCGCCGTTCGCTGTTGGTGAAGGTGCCGTCGTTTTCGCTCCAGGCCGCCGCCGGCAGCACCACGTGGGCAAAACGGGTGGTCTCGTTGGGAAAGATGTCCTGAACCACCAGGAATTCGGCCGAGGCCAGCTCGTGCTCCACCTTGCGGATGTCCGGTTCGGTGTTGGCGAGATTTTCCCCGAAGATGTAAAACCCTCTCACCTTGCCATCGACGAGCCCCTCCATCATCTGGGGGATCATCAGGCCGGTGGCCGCCGGCAGGTTCTCGACGCCCCAGGCCCGTTCGAACTTGGCCCGCAGGGCCATGTCACCCACCTTCTGATACCCGGGGAAAACGTTGGGCAGGGCCCCCATGTCGCAGGCCCCCTGGACGTTGTTCTGGCCGCGCAGGGGGTTCACCCCGCCGCATTCCATCCCGACGTTGCCCAGCAGCATCTGCAGGTTGGCCACGCTCATCACGTTGTGGGTGCCGCAGGTGTGCTCGGTGATGCCCAGCGTGTAGCAGAGCATCATGGGCTTGACGGACGAGATGCGCCGGGCCGTATCGCGGATCTTTTCGGCCGGCACCCCGCAGATCTCGGCCGCATAGTCCGGGCTGTAGCGCATCACCGTGGCGGCCAGCTTGTCGAAATCCACCGTGCACGAATCGACGAACTTCTGGTCGTACCAGCCCTCGGCGATGAGCACGTGCATCAGGCCGTTCAGAAAGGCGATGTCGCTGCCCACGCGGATGGGCAGGTGCAGGTCGGCCATTTCGGCCAGCCGGTGGCGCCGGGGATCGACCACGATGAGCTGGGCGCCCTTGAGCAGCGCGTTTTTCACGAAGGTGGCCGCCACCGGATGGGCCTCGGTCATGTTGGTGCCGATGAGCATGAACATTTTGGCCCGCGAAAATTCGGAAAAGGAGTTGGTCATGGCCCCGGAGCCGAAGGTGGTCGCCAGCCCGGCGACCGTCGGGGCATGTCAGGTGCGGGCGCAGTGGTCGATGTTGTTGGTCTTGAACACCGCCCGGAACAGCTTCTGCATGTTGTACGAATCTTCGTTGATGCTGCGCGCGCAGCTCACCCCGGCCAGGGCGTTGGGGCCGCTTTCGGCGATGATCTGCTTGCATTTCCCGGCCACCAGATCGAGGGCCTCGTCCCAGGAGGCCTCGCGGAAACGGTCGCCTTCGCGGATCAGCGGGGTCTTGAGGCGTTCCTCGGAGTAGATGAAGTCGTAGCCGTAGCGGCCCTTGACGCACAGGCGCCCCTGGTTGGGCTGGGCGTCTTCCACCGCCGTGACGCGCACGATGCGCCCGTCGCGCACATGCAGCCACTGCTGGCAGCCCACCCCGCAGTAGGGGCAGGTGGTGCGGATCTTTTCCACCTCCCAGGACCGCCAGCGGTCCCGGGATTTCTTGTCCACCAGGGCCCCGGTGGGGCAGGCCTGGACGCACTGGCCGCAGAAAACGCAGTTGGAATCGGCCAGGGGGCGGTCGCCCGCGGTCACGATCTTGCTCTGGGTGCCGTGGTAGCCGAAGCCGATGGCCCGGTTGACCTGGACCTCGTTGCAGGCCTGGAGACAGCGGCCGCATCGGATGCAGCGCGAAAAGTCGCGCTCGATCATGGGGTTGGCCAGTTCCGGGGGCGGAGCGTCGGGAGCCGGGACGAAGCGGTCGGGTTTGGCCTGATACTGAAAGGCCAGTTCCTGTAGCTTGCAGTCCCCCCAGGCCGGACAGAGGGCGTCGCCGTCCAGTTCCCGGGCCCGCATCTGCGCTTCAGTCCAACTGCCGGCGCCGGTGGGGCCGGCAGCGCAGGTGTGGTTGCCCGAAGCGAGCAGCAGCTCGAGAAGGGTGCGCCGGGTCTGAACCACCCGGGCCGATTCGGTCTTGATCCGCATGCCGGCGCTCACCGGGGTGGCGCAGGCCGCCATGAGGGTGGCAGCCCCCTCGACCTCCACCACGCAGATGCGGCAGGCCCCGGTGGGCGTGGTCCCCTCCAGGTGGCAGAGGGTGGGGATGACCACGCCGTGGCGCCGGGCCGCTTCGAGGATGGTTTCACCCGGCTGAAAGTCCACCTCGTTTCCGTTGAGGGAAAAAAAGTTTTCGGTCATGGCGCCTCCAAATCGATTGTTTGGGCTGATCCTTGCCGGGCGGAAACCTCCAGGCCGGCGTAAAGGGCCGAGGATCGCCGGTCCGGCCACCGGAGCGGCGGGCGGCGATCCGAGGAGGTGGGATCGATGTTAAACTTTGCTCACGCTCACGAAGTGCTCCTGGTAAGCCACGGCCCCGCCGGCCTGGTCCCAGATCTCCAGACCGCCCTTCATGAAGCGGTTGTCGGCCAGGCCGCGGCCGAAGGCCCGGGTTTCCACCGGCAGGCGATGGCCGAAGCCGTGGAGCACGAAGACCGCCTCGGGGTGAATGGTTTCGGTGACCTTGGCCCGGATCCGCTCGGAATAGCCGTCCTGGGAAACGCTCACCAGGTCGCCGTCGCGGATTCCCAGCGAAGCCGCCGCCCCGGTGTGGATCCAGAGCACGTTTTCGGGCATCTGCTCGAAGAGCATGGGGTTGTTGACGGTATGGCCCTGGGTGTGTACCGCGCAGCGGCCGAAGGTGAGCCGGAACTGGCCGGCCGGCGGGGGCGGGGGCGCGGAGTAGGGCTTGAGCGATTCGATCCCCCATTCCTTGAGCTTGTCCGAGAAGATCTCCACTTTCCCGCTGGGGGTCTTGAAGCGGATCTCGTCGCGGGACTTGTAGATGGGCTTGTCCGTGAGCGGCACCATCCCGGTGGCGTCAAAATCCGCGATGGACACCCCGGTGTCCTTGAGCTGGAAGTTCCAGATGTCCTCGATGCGCTCGAAGACCAGATCCTCGAGCCCCAGGCGCCGGGCCAGGCCGCTGATGATCTCCCAGCCGGCCAGGCTGTCGTAGCGCGGCTTGAGGGCCTGGCGGCGCATGAAGAAATAGGGCTTGACCCCGTTCTTGCAGGCCATGATGCTGTCGCGCTCCAGGTAGGTGGACAGGGGCAACACCACATCGGAAAACCAGGCGGTGTCCGACCAGCTGAAGGTCACCGAGACCAGCAGGTCGAGCTTGGCGAAGATCTGCTGCAGCCGGTCCGGGTCGGGAAATCCCATCAGCGGATCGTGGCGGTAGGCGATATAGGCCTTGACCGGGTAGGGATCGTCCGTATCCATGGCCTTGTAGAGCAGATGGGCCAGCCCCGGGCCGGTCTCGAACTGCGGATAGCGCCACCCCACCCCGTCGGCCCGCTTTTCCTTGGGCTTGGGGTAAAGATCCATGAACTTCTTGAGCCCCTTGGCCCCCACGGCGGCCGGTCCGTTGACCAGGGGCAGCCCCCCCTTGGATCCGTGGGCCCCCAACAGGGCGTTGATGATGTAGATGGTGCGGCACACGTAAAAGGAATCCTTGTAGCGGGCCGCCATCCACCCCGGATGCCAGATCACCGCCGGGGCGGCGGCCGTCAGATCGCGCACCAGGGCATGGAGCTGGTGGGCCGGAATACCGGTCTGGGCTTCGGCCCACTCGGGAGTGTAGGGCTCGACGAAGGTCCGCAGCCGCCCGATGTCGGGAATGAAGCGCTGGGCAAAGTCCTGATCGTAGGCCCGGCGCTCGAGGATTTCGCGGATCACGGCCAGGTTGAAGGCGTAGTCCGCACCCGGGCGGATCATCAGATAGCGGCCGGCCTTGTACGCCGAGACGTTGGCCCGGATATCGATGACCGTCAGACCGCATCCGTTTTCCATGGCCGACATGAGGTTGTTGACCTCCTGGACGGCCACCGCCTCGAAGATGTTGCGGAACTGGAGCACCACGTGCCGGGCGTTCTTGAAATCGTAGGAGACGTCCTTGCGCCCCAGACCGGTAAGGGACAGGTGGGCATGGTGGATGTTGCGCGCGCACGAGGCGTCGTGGTTGCAGTAGTTGGGCGTTCCCAGGCCCCGCAGAAAGGCCCGCCGGTAGTCGCGGAAGGGGCCCCCGCGGTCCGAGAGGGCCACGGTCTGGGGACCGTGTTTTTCCATGAGGGTCTTGAGCCGCTCGGCCACGTAGTCCAGGGCCTCGTCCCATGTGGCCCGGCGCCACTTGCCCTCGCCGCGCTCGCCGGTGCGGATCAGGGGGGTCTGGGGCCGTTCCGAGTCGTTGACCAGGGCCAGACCGGCCGCCCCCCGGGCGCACAGGGAGCCTTCCATCCCCGACGCGTGGGGGTTGCCTTGGAGCATGCGGACCTGCCCGCCGGCCACGGTGGCTTGGATGGGGCAGCGCACGGTGCACATGCCGCAGATGCTGTAGATTTCCTGGGATTCCATTGGGTTCTTCTCCTCTATCGACCGAAGGAACATTGGGGAAAACGGCACGGTTCGCATTCCAGGCAGAAGGCGCCGTGCCCCAAACGGGCCAGATCCCGGCGCGTGACGGCCACCCCGGCCAGCAGGCGCGGCAGGATCAGATCGAAACTGGTGTGGGCGAAATACAGGCCGCAGGCCGGCACCCCGATCAGGGGCACCGCGCCGATACGGGCCAGAAGGGTCATGGCCCCGGGCAGGATGGGGGCCCCATAGCGCAGGTCTTGGGCACCGGCATCCGCCAGGGCCTGGCGGGTGAGATCGTCCGGATCCACCGACAGCCCGCCGGTGGTGACCAGCAGCTCCGCACCGGCCTCCAGCATGCGCCCCAGGGCCCCGCCGATGGCGGCCCGGTCGTCCGGAACCACCTCGCCGGCCACCACGGGGCAGCCATAGGCGGCGACCTTGTCGCGGATCAGGGGCAGGAAACGGTCCTGGACCAGCCCCTGGAAAACCTCCGAGCCGGTAACCAGGACGCCCACCCGCCGGGGCACGAGAGGCAGGACCCGGAACAGGGGACCGGCTTCCAGCAGATCCAGCGCCCGCCGGTGGACCGAACGCTGCAGGTACAGGGGAATGGCCCGGGTCCCGGCCAGCGGGTCGCCGGCCTTCACCAGGCTGTAGCCCTTGCGGCTGGCGCACATGACCCCTTCGATGAGGTTAAAGGATTCCAGCCGCTCCACGTCCACCAGAAGCATCCCGTCGCAGTCGGCCAGCAAGGTCACCTTGCCCTCCCGGGGCGGATCGCTGCAGCGCACGTTTTCGCCGGCCATGCAGCGGCCGAAGGCCGTCGCCGCCGCGTCCTCGTGGATCCAGAGGTCCTCGGAGACCGGATCGCCGTCTACGTAGACGTGCCGGCGCCCCATCTGCTGCAGGCGGCAAAGGTCGCCCACGGCGATCTGCTGGCCCTTGACCAGGGCCGGGCCCTTGCTTTTTCCCGGTACGATGCGGGTCATGTCGTGCAGCGCGCGGCGGCCCACGGCCTGCTCCAGAGGCACCACCCGGAGGTCCGGACCGCCTGCCGGCAGGGGGGCATCGGCTGCCGGGATGTAGGGGCTGCGGACCTGGCAGGCCCGGCACAACGCGCCGTGGTCGGTGGGGTAGCCCTCTCCGCACCCGGGGCAGATCCCCTTGGGTCCGCTGTGGCGTTTCTGGCGCACCTCATCCTGGACCCGCACCGAAGTGACGCTCAAATAGCCGTGCCCGGCGCACCGGATCTCTTCCCGCAAGAGGTCGGAATCCTGCTGGGCCTTGGGCTTGAGCTTGAAGATCCAGGTGCGGATCTGGGGCCAGGCGTCCAGCCGGGCCGCGTCCACCGCCACCCGCACGCCCCGGCCGTCGCGCTTGTCGTAGAGCGTCAGCGCGAATCGGCCCAAGTCCGCCAGGCGCAGCCACCCGTTGCCCAGGGTGCAGGGGGTGAGCAGTTGGACGGCATCCGGCAGGCAGTGGGCCGTCTCGCAAAGGGCATCGAAGAGGATCCCCGGGGGCAGATGATCCAGCGCCACGGACACCATCCGGCCGCCGATCACCAGCCCTGGAGCCGCGTAGCCGTGAAAGCGGGTGGCGGCCTCCACCCAGGCGTCGAAGTCGTATTCTTGCCCGGCATGGTCACGGCACCAGACCTCGGCGCCGCGGTTCGGGCAGGCGGGGGAATCGTTCACCTTGAAAACATTTCCTTTCCCTTGAATGGATATGAACGGGGCTGCGATTTCGCTATGTCAATGTTGGCACAACGGCAGGCAATTTTTTTTGGCGTCTCCGATGGGGCCCACGGCCGGCAGCGGCAGCCAGGCCGACTGGGCCGGCTCCTGTCCGGCGGCGAGGTCGCGGATGACGCCACCCAGGTCATGAAAAAAGGCCGGTTCGAAGCGGCACATGGCCGACGTCATGGCATCCCGCTCGGCGCCGTGGGCAAACTGCCAGCGCCGGCAAAGATCGGACTCGCCCTGAATCTGCCAGGCCGCCAGGAAGGCGATGGTGGCGGCCACCTGCCCCATGCGCCGGGACAGGTCCTCCAGATACGCCTCGGACAGCGGACCGCATGCGGCCAGGCGCCGGTGGAGTTCGGGGATCAAGGCCTCCCGGCGGACCACCGGATAGGCGTTGGCCACCATCCAGGAGGCCCGGCAGGAGGCCGGCCCGCCCAGATTCAGGGTATCGCTCAAGCGCTGATGGCGCGGGTGGACCAGAGCCCGCAAACCGCCTCTGAGGTGGACGTCAACCCGGCGCGGCGTCACCAGCAGGTCGCCGGCCAGGCAAAACTGGGCGGCATCGGCGCAGTTGCCGGCGCGCAGAAGAGCCAGTTCGGCCAACCGGGCCAGGCTCAGGGCAAAAAGGCGCGCATGGCCTGCGGCGGTCAGGCAATTTTCCAGCTCCAGCAACGCGTCGAGGCGTTGGGCCAACGCCTGCTCGCACCAATCGGCTGGATCACGGTCGTCGAGAGCCTCGTTGAAGGCCACCAGGCGAGCCAGCCGGGGATCAATGGCCGCAGGGTTCATCATCGGATACTCCCCACCGGCAGGTGGGCGGCTGATCGAAGAATCAAGAACCTTCAAGAACCAGGAACGGTGACTATGCCATAACGCTCCCCAGGGTGCAATCGCAAGCCGCAAAAATTTCGATCCCCGGGAAATCGGCGGCCGGCGCCGACGGCGCGTCGGAATCAACATGCGGCGATTCTGTGCAACCTTTCTCGGCGCGGTTATGATATGGAAACACCCGCGTACCGGGGGCCCTGAGGAGGCAATGCGATGCAGAATCCGGCTTTTTCCATCCGCTCGAAAATATGGATCGTCGATCCTGGCGGCCAGGTCATCTTCGGACTCGGCAGGCTGCGGATTCTCGAAGCGGTGGCGCGCCAGGGATCCATCCAGGCGGCCGCCGCCGAACTGAAAATGAGCTATCGGGCCGTCTGGGGCCGGCTCAAGGCCACCGAGGCACGCCTCGGCCGGCCCCTGCTGGTGCGCAACATCGGCGGCGCAGCCGGGGGCGGATCGCGCCTGACACCCTTTGCCCAGGCCCTGGTGGAACATTTTCGCGCGCTTCAGCGGGAAATGAACGCCGATGCCGACCATCTTTTCGAAGCCCGGCTCGGCGGCCTCTTTGCCCTCTATCCGCCCGCAGACGCCGGCTGATGCTTGCCCCTGCCGCTCTTTTTCGGCCCCATGCCGGACCGGAACGGTCAAAAACCATCACGACACAGCCTCAGACATCCTTTTGCGTTATAATCTGTCTCTATTCGTCATAATTTTTCCTTGAAGGGTGTCATGCCTCTTTTATATTGACCGTTAAGGTCACAGGCGGTAGTTTTGACCCCGGGACGCCCACATCCCGCTCCGCCGGGCCGCGACCCCCCTTTTTGCGGAGAACTCTTCGATCACTTCTGACCCGGAATTTTGCCATCATGCCCAAGACCATTCCCGTCCAACAAGCCGTCGGCACGGTGCTGTGCCACGATATCACCCGCATCGTTCCCGGTCAGAGCAAGGGGCCGGCTTTTCGCAAGGGGCATGTCATCCGCGAGGCCGATGTTCCGCTGCTGCTGGAAATCGGAAAAGAGCACGTCTTTGTCCTGGAGATGCCCGCCGATCAGGTCCACGAAAACGAGGCGGCCCAGCGCCTGGCGGCAGCCGCCGCCGGACCGGGGATCCGCCTCACCGACCCGGCCGAGGGGCGGGTCAACCTGGTGGCCTGCCAAGACGGCCTGCTCCAGGTGAACGTGGCGGCCCTGGACGCCCTCAACACCATCGAGGATGTGGTCTTCGGCACCCTTCACACCCGGATCCCGGTCAAGGCCGACCAGCCGGTGGCCGGCACGCGGGTCGTGCCCCTGATCTTTCCCGAGGCCAGGCTCCTGGAGGCCGAACACCTCTGCCGGCGCCACGGCCCCCTGGTGGCCATCCACCCTTACAAAGCCTGGCAGGTGGGGATGATCACCACAGGCAGCGAAGTCTATCACGGCCGCATCCAGGACGCCTTCGGACCGGTGGTCCGGCGCAAGTTCGAGGAGCTGGGCAGCCGCATCACCCGCCAGATCCTGGTTTCCGACAGCGTGGTCAAGACGGTGGCGGCCATCGGCCAGCTCATCGCGGAAGGGGCTCAAATGGTGGTACTCACCGGGGGCATGTCGGTGGACCCCGACGACCAGACCCCGGCGAGCATCCGGGCCTCGGGCGCCGAAGTGGTCACCTATGGCGCCCCGGTGTTTCCCGGCGCCATGTTCATGCTGGCCTACCTCGGCGAAGTGCCCGTCCTGGGGCTGCCCGGCTGCGTGATGTACTACCAGGCCTCCATCTTCGACCTGATCGTGCCGCGGATCCTCACCGGCGAGCGCCTCGCGCGACGGGACATCGTGGCCCTGGGGCACGGCGGCTTTTGCGCCGCATGCGCTGCCTGCCGCTACCCGCTGTGCGGTTTCGGCAAGAACTGAACCTTACCGGCTCCGAGGCGACGCCGGTTATCCAACACCCACGCCAGACCAAAGGGGGAACACATGATTTCCAGAACCGTAGAGATTAACGGCAGCCCCAAGACGCTCATCGCCCCGGCCGACGCCACCCTGGCCGGCATCCTGCGCGATCAGCTGGGGCTCACCGGCACCAAGGTGGGCTGCGGCCAGGGCCAGTGCGGCGCGTGCAGCGTGATCCTCGACGGCAAGGTGGTGCGCTCATGCATCACCAAGCTGTCGCGCCTCGAGGACGGAGCCCGGATCACCACCATCGAGGGCATCGGCACCCCGGACCACCTCCATCCCCTCCAGCTTGCCTGGATGGCCCACGGCGGGGCCCAGTGCGGTTTTTGCACCCCGGGCTTCATCGTTTCGGCCAAGGCCCTGCTGGACGAGAACCCCGATCCGTCCCGCGACCAGATCCGCGACTGGTTCCAGAAGCACCGCAACGCCTGCCGCTGCACCGGCTACAAGCAGCTGGTGGATGCGGTCAGCGACGCGGCCAAGGTGCTGCGCGGCGAGATGCGTGCCGACGCGCTGGTCTTCAAGGTGCCGGCGGACAACCGCATCTGGGGCACCAACTATCCGCGCCCCGCGGCGGTGGCCAAGGTCACCGGGACCCTGGACTACGGCGCGGACCTCGGCCTCAAGCTGCCGGCCGACACCCTGCACCTGGCCCTGGTCCAGGCGGCGGTCTCCCACGCCAGGATCCGCGGCATCGACGCCGGCGAAGCGGAAAAGATGCCCGGTGTCTTCAAGGTGGTCACCCACAGGGACGTGCCCGGCAAGAACCGCATCACCGGCCTGATCACCTTCCCCACCAACAAGGGCGACGGATGGGATCGGCCGATTCTGTGCGACGAGAAGGTCTTCCAGTACGGCGACGCCATCGCCATCGTCTGCGCCGACTCGGAAGCCAACGCCCGGGCCGCGGCGTCCAAGGTCAAGGTCGACCTGGAAGAGCTGCCCGCCTACATGAGCGCCCCGGCGGCCATGGCCGAGGACGCCATCGAGATCCACCCGGGAACCCCCAACATCTATTACACCCAGAAGATCGCCAAGGGGCCCGACACCCGGCCGATCTTCGAGCAGGCCACCGTGGTGGTGGAAGACGATTTCTACGTCGGCCGCCAGCCCCACATGCCCATCGAGCCGGACGTGGGCTTCGCCTACCGGAACGCCGAGGGCCAGCTGGTCATTCACTCCAAGTCCATCGGGCTGCACCTGCACGCCGCCATGATCGCTCCGGGCCTGGGTGTCGATCTGGATAAGCTGGTCATGGTGCAGAACCCGGCCGGCGGCACCTTCGGCTACAAGTTCAGCCCCACCATGGAGGCCCTGGTGGGCGCGGCCTGCCTGGCCACCGGGCGGCCGGTCTTCTTGCGCTACGACTACCAGCAGCAGATGGCCTACACCGGCAAGCGCTCGCCGTTTTTCGTCAACATGCGTTTGGCCGCCGACCAGGACGGCAAGCTGCTGGCCATGGAGACCGACTACGCGGTGGACCACGGACCGTATTCGGAATTCGGCGACCTGCTCACCCTGCGCGGCACCCAGTTCATGGGGGCCGGCTACGACATCGCCGCCATCCGCGGCCAGGGGCGCACCGTGTGCACCAACCACGCCTGGGGATCGGCCTTTAGGGCCTACGGTTCGCCCCAGAGCGAGTTCGCCTCGGAAGTGCTCATGGACGAACTGGCCCAGAAGCTCGGGGTCGACCCCCTGGAGCTGCGCTACAAGAATGTCTACCGTCCCGGGTCCACCACGCCCACCGGCCAGGATCCGGAAGTCTACAGCCTGCCGGAGATGATCGACCTCCTGCGGCCCAGGTACCAGGCGGCCAGGAAGAAGGCCAGATCCGAGTCCAACGACGAGGTGAAAAAAGGCGTGGGCGTCTCCATCGGGGTCTACGGCTGCGGCCTGGACGGCCCGGACAGCTCCGAGGCCTGGGTCGGGCTCAACCCCGACGACACCGTGACGGTCTATTCCTGCTGGGAGGACCACGGCCAGGGGGCCGACGCCGGGGCCCTGGGCACGGCCTTCGAGGCCCTGCGGGTCACCGGCTTGACCCCCGACCGGGTGCGCCTGGTGATGAACGACACCAGCAAGGCCCCCGCTTCAGGGCCGGCCGGCGGCAGCCGTTCCCAGGTCGTAACCGGCCAGGCGATCAAAAACGCCGCCGAGGCCCTGGTGGCCGCGATGAAAAAGCCGGACGGCACCTACCGCACCTACGGCGAGATGGCGGCCGACAAGATCCCGCTGCGCTACACCGGCAAGTGGACCGCGCCGGCCACCAACTGCGACGAGAACAGCCAGGGGTCCCCGTTCTCGGTTTACATGTACGGGGT
Organism: uncultured Desulfobacteraceae bacterium; assembly: GCA_937982505.1. Lineage (GTDB taxonomy): Bacteria > Desulfobacterota > Desulfobacteria > Desulfobacterales > UBA2174 > UBA2174. The sequence goes on from CALJLV010000041.1 coordinate 16,251, forward strand.
CTTCATGGCCGAGGTGGCCGTGGAGATCAAAACGGGCAAGACCGCCGTGGACAAGATGACCCTGGTGGCCGATATCGGCAAGATCAATAACCGCCTGGTGGTGGACGGCCAGATGTATGGCGGCATGGCCCAGGGGATCGGTCTGGCCCTCACCGAGGACTACGAGGATCTCAAGAAGCACTCGACCCTGGCCGGCGCCGGCTTCCCCTACGTCAAGCAGATTCCCGACGCAATGGAACTCATCTACGTCGAAACCCCGCGCAAGGACGGCCCCTTCGGCGCCGGCGGCGTGGGCGAGCTGCCCCTGACCAGCCCCCACGCGGCGATCATCAACGCCATCACCGATGCCTGCGGGGCCCGGGTGACCCGTCTGCCGGCTCTGCCGGAAAAGGTGCTGGCGGCCATGCCCAAGTGATGCCGGGCCGATCACTGACACAACAACCGAGGCGAACCCGGACGGCGCAAGTCGCCGGGTTCGCCATTCTGGAAATGGACTAAAATTTTAGTCGCTTTTCTTTATGGACCAGCAATCCCTCCGAGATCTCGAAAGCCGCTGCATCCAGGAAGAACCGGCCCCGTGCCGTGCCGCCTGCCCGTTGCACGTGGATGCCCGGGCGTTCTGCGGCCGCGTCGCCGCCGGCGACTGGCCCGGCGCCTGGCAGGTCTTGCGCCGCGGCATGCCCCTGCCCGCGATCCTGGGCCGTATCTGCGATGCCCCCTGTCAGGCATCCTGCAAACGGGACGAGGCCGGGGGCACCATTCGCATCGGCGCCCTGGAACGGGCCTGCGTCCAGACGCCGGCACCGGCCCCACCCCGGACCATGCGCCTTCCGGCCCGGGGCGGTTCGGTGGCGGTCTGCGGCAGCGGCCTCAGTGGCCTGACCGCCGCGCGGGACCTTGCTCTCAAGGGCTACGCGGTGGAACTCTTCGAGCCGGGAACGGTGCTTGGCGCCCCGCTGCTGGAAGCTTTCGACGCCCGGCGCCTGCCGCCGGCGGTGGTGGATGACGAAATCGCGGCGCTAACCCCCCTTCTGAAAGCGGTTCACCTCGGCGCCCGGCTAAGCCAAACGGAGACGATTGAAGAACTGGGCCATCATTTCGACGCCCTCTATCTCGACCTAGCGGCGGTGGGCACACCCACCCGGGACCGGCACCTGTGGGCCGATGACGAATCTTCGGCCATGACCAGAGGGATTCTTGGTGGCGGCGACACCCCCTCCCCGGTGCTCCAGGCCGCCCAGGGGCGCTGGGCCGCCACCACCATCGACCGCCGCCTGCAAAAGGTCTCCATCACCGCGGGCCGCGAAGGGGAAGGCGCTGGACCCACGCGCCTTTTTGTCAGCCTGGCGCAAATCGAACCCTCGCCGCCCGTGGCCATGGCGGATGCCGCCGCCGGCTACACCGCGGCGGAAGCCGTGGCAGAAGCCGGGCGCTGCATCCAGTGCCAATGCCTCGAGTGCGTCAAGGTCTGCGCCTACCTGGAACGTTTCGGGTCCTACCCGCGCCAGTACGCCCGGCAGATCTACAACAACGCCGCCATCGTCATGGGCGCCCGCCAGGCCAACCGGCTGATCAACAGTTGCCGCCTCTGCGGTCTCTGTACGGAAATCTGCCCCGAAGACTTCCCCATGGCCGACCTCTGTCTCCAGTCCCGGCGGGACATGGTGGCCCGGGGCAAGATGCCCCCCTCGGCCCACGAGTTCGCCCTGCTGGACATGCAATTCAGTTTAGGCGAGCGCTTCGCCCTGGCCCGCCACGCCCCGGGCAGCAACCACAGCGTCCACCTGTTCTTTCCCGGCTGCCAGCTCTGCGCCTCGGCACCGGCCCAGGTGGCACCGGTTTACAGCCATCTCCGCCGGGTTTTGGATGCGCCGGTGGGACTGATGCTCGGCTGCTGCGGCGCCCCGGCCCACTGGGCCGGCCGTGAAGCCCTCTATCAGGAAGTGCGTGCGGATTGGCGCCTCCAGTGGGAGGCCATGGGCCGTCCGGAGGTGGTCCTGGCCTGCGCCACCTGCCTGGAGATGTTCCGCGACCACCTGCCCGAGGTGCCGGCGCGCTCGTTGTGGCACGTTTGGGCCCAAAGCCCCCTTCCCGAACTGGCCGCCCCGCCCCCCGAGGCGCCGCTGGCGATCCACGATCCCTGCACCACCCGCCACACCCCGGCGGTCCAGGACGCGGTGCGCCACGTTTTGAACCGCTGCCATATCCCTTTCGAGGAGCTGGAACTGGGCCGGCGGCGGACGGAGTGCTGCGGCTACGGCGGCCTGATGCAAAACGCCAACCCGCAGCTGGCCCAGGAGATCGTGCGGCGCCGGGCGGCCCGCAGCCCCAGCGACTACCTGGCCTACTGCGCCGTGTGCCGGGACAACCTGGCCGCCGTGGGCAAACGGACAATTCATCTGCTGGATCTCTTTTTTCCGTCGGGTGAGCATCCGGATCCGGCCGGTCGGCCGCGTCCGGGATGGTCCCGGCGCCGCGAGAACCGCCAGCGGCTGCGCCGCGACCTGCTGGCCGACCTATGGCGGGAAAGGAGCCCCGACTTGACGCCCCACCCGGACATTCACCTTCACGTGGCGCCGGCGGCGGCGCAACGCCTGGAAACCCGCCGCATCCTCATCGAGGATCTCCAGGAAGTAATTCACCAGGCCGAAACCAGCGGCCAGGTCCTGGAGCACCCCGACACCGGCCGGCTCAGGGCTTCCGCCCGCATCGGCCACGTGACCTTCTGGGTGGAGTACGCCCCGGCCGAAGAAGGCGGTTACACGGTCTTCAACGCCTATAGTCATCGCATGGAGGTGGCCCGGTGATACAAGAAGGCTTCGCCAGTCCGGAAGACCTGCGCTGGAAGTGCCGCCGCTGCCGCGTCCACCTGGAACTGGCGCCGGTGACCGTCACCTACCTGGACCAGGAGTTCAGCGCCGATCTGCCCCGCTGTCCGGTCTGCGGCTTGGTGTTGATCAGCGAAGATCTGGCCCTGGGCAAGATGGCGGAGGTGGAGCAGATTCTGGAAGACAAATAAAATTTGGAATCGATGATTCCAAATTTTATTTGGTATTTTATTGGATGACGATGACGTCCACCGCTTTCAGCACACTGGATGCGTTCACGACACGTCCCTATGAATCTTACGCCTTGCGGCGCATCACCGGGCCGGCTGTCCGACCTGGCGGTCTGGAACTGACCCGACGGGTCATCGATCTTTGCCGCTTGCCGGCCGGCGCCCGGATCCTGGACGTGGGGTGCGGCCCGGGCGCCAGTGTCGCCTGGCTGCGGGCGCAAGGATACGCGGCTTTTGGCCTCGATCGATCCGGCAAACTTCTTGGCGAGGCCCGCCAGGACCATCCCGGACTGCCCGTCGTCCGAGCCGATGCCGCCGGGCTTCCCTTTTGCGGCGAGATTTTTGACCTGGTCCTGGCCGAATGCGTGCTTTGCCTCCTGCCGGCCCCGGAACGGATGCTGGCCGAATGCCGCCGGGTGCTGAACCCCGGTGCGGCGCTGGTGGTCACCGACCTTTACCTTGCCGGCGCGAATACACCCCGGCCGCCGGGCCGGCCGGAATGCGGCTGCGTCGCCGGGGCCCGCGGCCGGGAGACCCTGCAGGCCCTGGCGGCAGCGGCTGGATTCGATCCGGTGGCCTGGGAGGACCACAGCAGCCATCTCAGAAGACTGGCCGCCGACCTGGTCTGGACCTTCGGATCGCTGGCGCCTTTCCGGCGCCATGATCCGCAACAGCGCCTCGGGTTCGGCCTGATGGTCTGCCGGAAAAAGGATGCCGCCCATGGATGATACGACAATGGAAATGATGCGCCTGGCGGCCCGGGGCTATTCCTGCGCCCAGATCATGATCCAGCTGGCCCCGGCAGCCCGGGGCAGGGCCAACCCGGCCCTGGTGCGCGCCATGGCCGGACTGGCCTACGGCGGCGGCACGGGCGTCGGCACCTGCGGCGCCCTGGCCGGAGCCTGGTGCCTGCTGGGGCTGCATGCCGGCAAGGGAAAGGACGAAGAGACCGAATCGCCCCGCCTGCCGCGCATGCTCGAAGACATTACCGAGTGGTTCCAGAAACGTCTCGGCGGCATCACCTGCCATGCCGTCACCGGTGAGGACGTTCCGGCCGCCGCCCGCCAGCGCTGCGGCCTGCTGGTGGCCGACACCTTCGCCCGGGCGATGGCGATCCTGGCCGAAAACGGGTTCGATCCGGAACTTGAAACTTGAAACTCGAAATTTGGTTTTTGGGGGTCCTTTAGGTCCCTTTTGTCGTTTACGTCCTTTTCGACCCTGACGCATTCGTAAAAACTTGAACGCCCAGATCTCCAATCCCCAGACGGAAAGCCTCTGCCCCGACTGTCTCCAGCGGATCCCCGCCGGCTACCTGCGCCGGGATCAGGACGTCTATCTGGCCAAGACCTGCCCGGTGCACGGGACCTTCGAAACCGTCATCTGGCGCGGCCCGCCGGATTTCGACGCCTGGGTCCGGCCCAAGACGCCCGGCGCGCCGGTATTCGCCGGCCAGCCGATGGATCACGGCTGCCCCTTCGACTGCGGCCTGTGCCCGGAGCATCGCCAGCGCACCTGCACCACCGTGGTGGAGATCACCACCCGCTGCAATCTGGATTGCGCCTTCTGCTACGCCGACTCCTCCGGCGCCGGATCGGACGCGACCGTTCCAGAGGTGGACCGCCTCCTGGCCGCGGTGGGCCGCGGCGCCGGCCAGTGCAACATTCAGCTCTCCGGCGGTGAGCCGTCCCTGCACCCCGACCTTGCGGCCATCGTGGAGCGGGTGCGCCGCCATGGCTTCACCTTTGTCCAGCTCAACACCAACGGCCTCTTGCTGGGCCGACAGCCCGATCTGGCGCGCACGCTGAAAGACGCCGGCCTGGACTCGGTCTTCCTGCAGTTTGACGGGACCGACGATGCCGCCTACCGCCGGTTGCGGGGGCGGCCCCTGTTGGCGGTGAAGCTGGCGGCGGTCAACGCCTGCGCCGCCGCCGGCATCGGCGTCGTGCTGGTGCCGACCCTGGTGCCGGGAGTCAACACCCACCAGGTGGGCGCCATCCTCGATCTGGCCGTGGACCTGGCGCCGGCGGTGCGCGGGGTGCACTTTCAGCCGGTGAGCTACTTCGGCCGCTGGACCCGCCCGCCGGCCGACGGCGACCGGTTGACGCTTCCCGAACTGATGCGCGCCATCGAAGCCCAGACCGGCGGCCGTTTTTGCGCGACCGCCTTTCACCCCCCGGGCTGCGAACACGCCCGCTGCTCGTTTTCCGGCCAGTTCCTCGTTCTGGCCCCCGGCCGGATCATCGCCCTGAGCCGCCGCACGACCTCTTCCTGCTGTCCGCCGGCCAGCGCCGAGGCCGGCGCCCGCCAGGCCATTGCCTACACGGCCCGGCAGTGGGCGCCGGCCCCACAGGGACAGGAAGCGGAACCCTTCGCCCCGGCCGGCGGCCCCATCTGCCTGGAAACCTTCTGCCACCGGGCCCGAACCCATACCCTCTCGGTGTCGGCCATGGCCTTCCAGGACGCCTGGACCCTCGACCTGGAGCGGCTGCGCGGCTGCTGCATCCACGTAGCCCACCCCGACGGCCGGCTGATTCCCTTCTGCGCCTACAACCTCACCGGCCGGGACGGCCGGCGCCTCTACCGGCCATGACGGCGCTCGCCCTCACCCCCCTGGAACCCTGGATCGCCCGCCGGCTCCGTCTGCCCGCCGGGGTGCGCCCCACCGCCGAAGTGCTGGCGGCGTTCCATCTCGATGCCGTGCGTCGCAACCTGGCACTTGTCCGCGGCCGCAGCCCCTTCTACCGCCGCCTTCTGGCGGATCAAAACCCGTCCGCCATCGGTGATCTGGAAGCCTTCGGGCGCCTGCCCTTGACGACGGCCGACGACCTGCGCCAGGATCCAATGGCTTTTTTGGCCCTGTCCCAGGCGGCGGTGGCCCGGGTGGTGACGCTGCATACCTCGGGCACCACCCGGGCGCCCAAGCGGATCTTTTTCTCCGAAGACGACCTGGAAGCCACCCTGGACTTTTTCCACCATGGCATGACGACCCTGGCACGGCCAGGGGACAGGGTTCTGGTCCTGCTCTCCGCCCAGCGGCCCGAAAGCGTGGGTCGTTTGCTGGCCAAGGCCTTGGACCGCATGGGCGCCCGGGTTCTTCTGGCCAGCCCCGAGTCCGATATCCGGGCCCTCAACGGCCTGACGGCCCCAGGACCGGTGGATGTCGTGGTGGGGATGCCGCTTCAGGTGCTGGCCCTGGCTCGCCGGCCCGGGTGGTGGCCCGGTCCCCCGCCGCGCGCGGTTCTGGTCACGGCGGATTTCGTTCCCCGGGCCGTGGTCTCGGTTCTGGAGGCGACCTGGGGCTGCGGCGTGTTTCAGCACTACGGGATGACGGAAACCGGGTTGGGCGGAGGGGTGGAGTGCGCCGCACGGAACGGCTATCACCTGAGAGAGGCGGATCTGTACGTTGAGGTCATCGATCCGCCAACCGGTCGCCCCCTGCCGCTCGGCCAAACCGGAGAAGTGGTGGTGACCACGCTGAACCGTCGGGCCATGCCGCTAGTGCGCTACCGCACCGGAGACCTGGCCTCGTTCATGACCGCACCCTGCCCCTGCGGCAGCGTACTGCGGCGTCTGGCGCCGGTTCAGGGGCGGATCGATAACCGGATCGCGCTCAGGTCGGGGGCGGTGCTGACCCTCGGCGAACTGGATGAGGCCCTGATCCCTTTTCCCGGGGTTGTGGATCTGGAGGCCCGGATCCTGGACGGCCACGGGGTTCCCCGGCTGACCGTGACGGTCCATGCCGAAAGGACGCTTCGGAAGGAGGATGAAGCGGAAAAAATGGAAAAGGTTCTGGCCGCGACCCCGATCCTGGGCCGGGCGCTGGCGGCCGGCGCGGTCACTCTTGGTCCGGTGCAGGTCCGCCCAGCGAACCAAGGGGTCCTGGCCGCCTATGGCAAACGCAACTTAAAGGATCAAAGAGCAGTCCAATGTCGATGAAGCGTGAAATCCTCTCTGACATGCAACAGCACCTGGCCGCCGGCCGCCCCTTCGCGGTGGCCACCATCATCAGCCAGCAGGGCTCCACCCCGCGCATGCCCGGCACTAAAATGGTCGTCGCCGAGGATGGAACCAGTCGCGGTACGGTGGGCGGCGGCCTGCTGGAAGCGGCGGTCATCGAGCGGGCCGCCCAGGTCCTGGAGACCGGGGTTCCCGTGCAAATGCGGTTCAAATTGACGGCCAAGGCCCGCGAAACCATGGACATGATCTGCGGGGGGGTGGCCGAGGTGCTTATCGATCGCATCGATCCGGCCGCGCCTTCCGGGGGCTGTCTGGCCCGATGGTGCCGTCTTTGCGCCGAGGCCGGCGCCGGGGTTCTGGTCACCGTTATCGAAGAAAAATCCGAGGAGAGGATCACCACCGCCCATCACATCCTGGACGATCCGTCCCCCCCTCCCGCCGGTGAAAGGCTGGACCTCAAGGCCCTGATGGCGCAGGCCGCCGCCGCGGCGACCCAGCCGCAATCGATGGCCGTGGTGAGATCCGGGGCCTTGAAGGGGGTGGTGGAATTTTTCCAGCCGCCCGAGCCCCTGCTCATCTTCGGCGCCGGCCACGTGTCTCAGCCCACGGCCCACCTGGCCCACATGGTCGGATTCCGGGTGGTGGTGCTCGACGACCGGGCCGAGTTCGCCAACCGGGAACGCTTTCCCGAGGCCGAGCGGGTGGTGGTGCTCGACGACTATCACCGGGCCATGGGCGATCTTCGGCTCGACGCGGAAAGTTTCATCGTCATCGTCACTCGGGGCCACCTGCACGACCAGACGGTCCTGGCCCAGGCCCTGCGCACGCCGGCGGCCTACATCGGCATGATCGGCAGCCGCACCAAGCGCGATACCATCTACAGCAACCTGCGCCGCCAGGGATTCAACGAGGCCGACCTGAAGCGGGTGGCCTCGCCCATCGGCCTTTCCATCAGGGCCCAGACCCCCGAGGAGATCGCCGTGAGCATCGTGGCGCAGATGATCCAGCGGCGCAGCGAGATACGGTCATGATTCTACCGGCCAAGACGGCCGCCATCATCCTGGCGGCCGGGTATTCCCGGCGCATGGGTCGCTTCAAGCCCCTGCTGGCGCTGGGCGGCCGCCCCATGATCGACTGGGGCATCGATCTGTTCAGGGCCTGCGATGTTTCCGCCATCCACGTGGTGGCCGGCCACCGGCACGACGCCCTGGCCCCGGTCCTGGCCAAGCGCGGGGTGGCCATGGTGGTTAATCCGGACTTTCAGGAGGGGATGTTCTCTTCGGTGAAAGCGGGAATCCGCGCCCTGAGCCCCGCCTGCGGCGCATTTTTTATCCTCCCCGCCGATATTCCCCTGGTGCGGCCGGCCACGGTGCGGCGGCTGTTGGCGTGCTTCGATGCGCGGCGCGCCAAGGTGGTGGTGCCCTCTTTCGCCTGCCGGCCTGGTCATCCCCCGCTCGTTTCCGGGGAACTGGCCTCCTCGATCCTCGAGGCCCAGGGCTCGGAGGGATTGCGCGGGGTGCTGGCCCAATGGCGATGGGAAACCGCAACGGTTCCGGTGCCCGACCGGTTCATCCTTCATGACGCCGACGCCCCCGAGGATCACCAGGCCCTGGAAGCCGCCTGCCATCGGTGGGGGATCCCGGACGACGGCGAATGCGATGCCATCCTGGCCCGGCCGGGTCCAGACCCGGAAAGGATCCTCCGCCACGGACGGGAAGTGGCCCGGGTGGCGGACGTCATGACGGCCGCCCTTCGGCAGGCGGGCTTCTTTCTGGATCCCCACCTCGTCCATGCCGCGGCCCGGGTCCACGACCTGGCCAAGGGGAAACCGGATCATGCCCGGGTGGGCGCCGAGCGCCTGCGCGCCCTGGGATTCGACGCCGTGGCCGAGATCGTGGCCTGCCATCACGATATCGTCATCGATCCGCAACAACCGATCAACGCGGCCGAAATCGTCTACCTGGCCGACCGGCGGGTGGCCGGCGAGCGGCTAGTCCCGCTGGAGGAACGCTTCGCCGCGGCACTGGAGCGGTACGGGAAGATTGCCGATGCGCGGGTCAACATCCACCGGCGACGGGCCCAGGCCCTGGGGGTGCAGGCGCGCATCGAGGCGGCCCTGGGCCGATCGGTGGATGCGCTGCTATCCAGCCCATCCCAGGATGGAGATCCCCGGTGAACGCCCCTGACGGCGCCCCGCGGCGCATCTACCTGCTGCGCCACGGCCACGTGGACAGCGGCGGCCAGCGGCGCTACATCGGCCGCACCGACCTGCCCTTGAGCCCCCGAGGCCAGGAGCAGGCCCGGGGTCTGGCCCGGGACCTGGCCGCCAGCGGGGCCACCCGGATCTATGCCAGCGATCTGCGCCGGGCGCAGGACACCGCCCGGATCATCGCGGCGGCGCTGGGGCTGAAGGTGATCCTGGAACCGGCGCTGCGGGAAATCGACCTGGGCGCCTGGGAAGGGTTGACCATGGATACCGTTCGCCACCGCGATCCGGAGAGCTATCGCCGCCGGGGAGAAGATCTGGCCGGATTCCGGCCACCGGGGGGCGAATCCTTCACCGATCTGGCCCGTCGGGTGGTGCCGGCCTTTGAACGCATCGCGGCAAGCACTCGGGGCGCCGCCATCATCGTGGCCCATGCAGGGGTCAACCGGGTGCTGCTCTGCCACCTCCTGGCAAAACCGCTGCGACAGCTCTTCGATCAGGATCAAGACCACGCCGCCGTCACGCGCATTGACTATCACGGCCCCCGTCCGGTGGTCCGGACCTTTTTTCAAAGCAGCGCACCAACTTCGCCGGGTCCGGGATAGCTCCAACAACCGGCCGGATCCCGGGCCGCGGGCTGGAACCAACAGGAGGCCGACAGTTCAAAAAAGCTTGCCCGCCCCCCCGGTTTCGTCGCACCCTGGAGCCGGCAGCCCGGCGGTGGCCCAACTTCCATCTGGGCGATTCGCGCCCGAATGGCCGACGCCCGGGGATGGGTTGAATCGACTGCCGGCTCGCCGCGAAAAGCGGATCCATTGAATCGATGGAGGATGCGATGACACACCGACCCGCCCTGATCATGGCCATCTGTCTGGCATGGGCCCTGGGCGCCTGGCCGGCCGATGCCCAGGCCGGCTTCTGGGACCTGTTCCGCCCGGACCTGAAATTCACCCTGGTGGTCGACCGGACGGCCGGGTTCAAGGTCGATGATCCCGTGTACGTTCACGAGCAAGACGGACGGCGCGAGGTCATCGGGCGCATCGAGGCCATTCCCGACGCCGCCGGAGGCCGGCCGGTGCTGGCGATCCGCATCCAGGCCCGGCACAAGGACCGGGTGCGCGCCGGATCGCGGGTGGTGGTGGACCGGTCCGGGACGGACGATGGCAGCCCCCGGATCACCATCTCCACCCCCGGGAACCAGGCCGACTCCCCGCCGCTGGGCTCCGGGGCGGTGGTCGAAGCCCATTCGGCCGCGGCCGACAAGGCGGCCCGGGCCGCCGAACGGGTTCAGACCTGGATGGGCGGCCTGCTGGAACGCTCCCGGGACTATTTCGACCGCCTGTGGTCTAAAATCGACCAGGACGACCTCGATCAGTTCACCCGCCACCTCAGGGAGACGGCCGATGCCGTCGCCCGCTACACCCGCGAGCAGAAGGCACGCTTTTCCCGGGAGGTCCTGCCGGAGCTGGAACGCATGATGGAATCCGCCCGGCAGCGATTCCGGAAGATGCGCGATCCGGACAAGGAAAAGGATCTGGAGCGGGAATTCCGGCGCATCCAGGAAGAACTGGCGATCTGACCAAGCCGGCCCGATTCGCCCTGGTGGACAACGGCGCAGGGTTCAGAAGGACGCTGACTAGAGCACGTACAATTCCCGTCCGGGCTGTCCGATTTACGGTGAACCGCGAAGCCGGCAAAGCGCTCGTAAAAAGCGGGGTAAACCAAGGCCCTGGCGGGTTCGCGGAAAATCGTCGATGCGCGCACGGCCCCGGCCACCGAACCGCGGGTGTGCCAACAACTTGAAAAGAGAGGGTTTTTGCCATGAACAACCGCTGCGTGTCGCCCCTCCTCATCCTGCTCGCGACATCCCTGCTCACCGGCTGCGCGGCTCTCAACGACTACCGCCGGCAAGGCGAGCTGGCGCTGTCCGGATTTTCGGCACCGGTGACGGTGATCCGCGACGAAAAGGGAATGGCCTACATCCGGGCCGCCGATGGCTCCGACGCGGTGATGGCCCAGGGGTTCGTGGCGGCCCAGGACCGGCTGTTTCAGATGGAGCTCAACCGCCGCTTCGCCGCGGGCCGGATCAGCGAGTTCGCCGGCGAGGGCGCCATGGGACTCGACACCCGCATGCGAACCTTGGGGCTGTATCGAAACGCCCGCCGGCACGCCGAGATTCTCGATGCGCCCACCCGCGCCTTCTTCCAGCGATACGCCGACGGGGTCAACGCCTACCTTGGCAACTGCCGTGATACCCTGCCCCTGGAATTCAAGCTGGCCGGCATCGATCCCGACCCCTGGACGGTGGAAGATTCCCTGGCGATCCTCTACCTGATGGCCTGGGACACCTCGGCCAACGTGCACACCGAGATCGTCACCCAGGCGCTGATCGAGGCCCTGGGGCCGGAAAAAGCGCGGGAGATCTTTCCCCTCAACATCAACCCGGACGACCCGTCCGGCAGCGGGCTCTCCGTCGCGATCCTGCCGCCCGGCTGGAGGCCGGTCGGCATCGGCGCCGACCCCCGGATGACCGCCTGGCTTGGGGACCGGGCGCTCGAGGTCGGGAGCAACAACTGGGTCAGCGGCCCGGCCCTGTCCGCCGGCGGCAAGCCCATCGTGGCCAACGACCCCCATCTCGACGCGCGCATCCTGCCGGGCCCCTGGTATCCGGTGGGCCTGATCACCCCGCAGTTCCGGGCCGTCGGAGCGAACATCGCCGGAATCCCGGGGATGGTGGTGGGGCGCACCGAGCACATCGCCTTTGGCGTCACCAACGCCTACGGCGACATGCAGGACCTGTATGTCGAGACCGTCGACCCAAAGGACCCCGGCCGGTACCTGGAGGGCGACCGGTCGATTCCCTTCCGGGTCATCGAGGAAACCCTGCGGATCCGCGACAAGAAGTCGCCGGGCGGCTATCGGACAGAAGTGTTGCGGATCCTTGCCACCCGCCGCGGGCCGGTGGTCTCGGGGGTGCTCAAAGGGCTGGACGGCGGCCGGTGCATCACCGTGCGCTTTGCCCCCTTCGAAACCCTGCACGGCCGCGTGGGGTTGGACCGTTTCCTCACCGCCCCCTCGGTGGACGACTTCCTGGCGGCCTTGCGGGATGCAAACATCATCTGCCTGAACTTCGTGGTGGCCGACACGGCCGGCAACTTCGCCTGGTGGGTGAGCGGCACCCTGCCCCGCCGGCCGCAGGGCGGCGGCAGCCTTCCGTGGGTGGTGCGCGACGGCCATGACAACTGGCAGGGCTGGATCCCTTTCGAGGCCATGCCGCATCTGGTCAACCCAGCCAAGGGGTGGCTGGGCACCTGCAACCACGCCACCGTCACGCGGGATCTGCCCTACTACTACTCGTCGTATTTCTCGCCGTCTTTCCGCTATCGGCGCCTCAAGGCGCTCATGGACCGGACCGCGCCGCTCGCCGCCCTCGATCATTGGCGGTTCCAGCGCGACACGCGCAACCTGCTGGCCGCACGCCTGGCGCCGGTCATGGCCAGGGCCCTGGCGGCCCATGACGACACCCGCCGCCTGGGCGAAATCCTTTCCGCCTGGGATTTCCAGGACGATATCGACCAGGCCGCGCCCACCATCTTCCAGGCGGTGCTGGTGAAATTCGCCTTTGCGGTGTTCGAGGATGAACTCGGGCCCGAATTGGCCGCTCTCTACCTGGACAACTGGTATATCTGGGAGGAGCGCCTGGTGTCCCTGGCCATGGCCGGCGACGCCGACTGGTTCGACGACCGGCGCACGACAGGGGTGCGGGAAACCCGCGACGACCTGCTGCACCGGGCGGCCCTGGCAGCCAGCGCCGAGCTGACCCGCCGGGCCGGAAGCGATCCGGACCAATGGCTCTGGGGCAAGGTGCATCGCCTGGAACTGGTCAGCCCGATCCGCCGAAAGGGGATCGGCAAGGGCCTGCTGGGCGGCGGCGCCCACCCGGCCCCCGGGTCCAATGAAACCCTCTGCCGGGGCTGGTGGGACGTGAACGCCCCCTTCGGCGTGACCCACAGCGCGGCCCTGCGCATGGTGGCGGACCTGGCCGACGGGGAAAAAATCCTGGCGGTCCAGCCCGGCGGCGTCGCCGGACGCATTTTTCACCCCCATTACACCGACCAGGTGGACGACTACTTTTCGGGCCAGGTCCGCTACTGGTGGTTCAGCGACGCGGCCATCGAGGCGCATGCACGGCACCGGCTGAAGCTGACGCCCTGAGCGATCCGCCGGCAAGCGGCCGCGGCCGGCGGGCGGATCACGGCTCCGGGGACCAGCGCGAAACGTTTCTGGCCGCTGTGGTTCTCTTTGACCAGGCCAATGATCATGGTCGGCCGCTCATCCTTTCCTTCTTTCCGATGGGTGCCATGGCGTGCAGACTGCCCGGTACGCCGGGCACCGGCACCCCGGTCTGACGGGGCGGACCCTTTCATTTCGATTCTCTATCCGGAGTGCGCCTTTCGTCTCGTTCCCGGACGCGTTTCAAGAGGCCGTATCCAAGGCGGCCGGGCAAATCAAATTCTTTTGCAAATCCAAAGCCGAGGGTGTATGGTCCGCCGCCGTTGCGGGGGGGCACGCATGGTACGGCGCCCTTTTTGTAGGCGGACCAATCGACGAGGAGAACGATGACATCCCGGCCCTATTCATTGAACCAGTTTCGAGGCGACCTGTTCGGCGGTTTGACCGCCGGCATCGTCGCCCTTCCCCTGGCCCTGGCCTTCGGCGTAGCCAGCGGCGCCGGTGCCGTGGCCGGACTTTACGGGGCCATCGCCCTGGGCTTTTTTGCCGCCCTGTTCGGGGGAACGCACACCCAGATTTCCGGGCCCACCGGCCCCATGACGGTGATCCTGGCGGCCACCCTGGCCGCCTTTCCCGAAAACCCCGAGGCCATCTTTGCCGTGGTGATGACCGCCGGCGCGATGCAGATCATCCTGGGGCTGATCCGGGTGGGCGGCTTCGTGCGCTACATGCCCTATCCGGTGATTTCCGGGTTCATGAGCGGCATTGGCGTGATCATCATTTTGATGCAGCTTCATCCCCTCCTTGGAGCCCCCAGCGTGGGGTCCACCCTGGCGGCCCTCACGGCTCTTCCCCGGGCCGTGGCTCAGATCAACGGGCAGAGCCTGTCGCTGGCGGCCCTGGCCATGGGGATCGTCTTTTTTACCCCCCCGCGCATCACCCGGGTGCTGCCCTCGCCGCTGATCGCCCTTCTGGCGACCACCGTGCTGGCCCAGGCCTTGGCCTTTGAAGTACCCACCATCGGAGAGATTCCCGGCGGTCTGCCCCGGATTTTCTTTCCCTGGGTTTCGCTGGATATTCTGCCACGGGTCGTTTCGCTGGCCATGGCCCTGGCCGTATTGGGAACCATCGACTCGCTGCTCACCTCAGTGGTAGCCGATTCCATGACCAAGGCGCACCACGATTCCAACCGCGAACTGGTGGGCCAGGGCCTCGGCAACATGGCCGCGGCCCTCGTGGGCGGCCTGCCGGGCGCCGGGGCCACCATGCGCACCGTGGTCAACATCAAGGCCGGTGGTACCACACGCCTTTCGGGGATCATCCATGCCTTGTTCCTCCTGGCCGTGCTCCTCGGGCTGGGAGAGTATGCCGCCCGGATTCCCATGCCGGTGCTGGCCGGAATCCTCATGAAGGTGGGCATCGACATCCTCGACTACCGGATGCTCAAGGTCGCACGTCGCGTCCCGCGCCAGGACCTGGTGGTGATGCTGACCGTCTTTGCCATAACCGTCCTGTTGGATCTGATCGTGGCCGTGGCCGTGGGCGTGACCCTGGCGTCACTGATGCTCACCTTCCGCATTGCCCGACAGTCCGAAATCGATGTCCTCGAAGTGCCACGAGGCGACTGGCAGAAGGAACTGGAGCGCGAACTCCAAGAGCAGACCGACTACCGGATCCGCACGGTGTCGGTTCACGGACCGTTCTTCTTCGGTACCACCGCGCGCATGCAGGACAAGGTCAACCGGCTCATCGGCACCCGGGTGGTGATCATCAACTGCCTGGACGTGCCCTTCATGGACCTGTCGGCTCTCTTTGCCCTCGGCGAAATGATCCAGCGCCTCAAGCAGCAGGAGATCAAGACGATCCTGGTGGTGCGCCAGGGAATCGGCCTGCGCCGACAGCTCATGGACCTTGGTTACGGCGACCTGCTGGGGGCGGACGGGATTCAGGTGGACTACACCGTGGCGGTACACCTGGCCTGGGAATGGGTGGAGCACCATTTCACAACCGCCGGCAAGGCTTTCGCCTGAAGGCGTCGTCGCGGCCTTCGGATCGCTTTCGACTAAACCCTTACGGAATGTTTTCAAATAATCGTGCCCGCTCGGGCCAAGCGATGGGGACGGGCTCACATCTATCGGATATTCATCGGGGATAGCATGTCCCGACGACTGAAAAGGAAGGCGCATGGCAAGGACCACGCGATTTCACCGAGCCACGCCGCAGGGCACCCGCGTCCCGAAGGAGCCAGGGATGAGCAACGACAGCCAGTCCATTCATGAGTTCGATTTCAAGTTGATCTGCGACTATTATTCCGGCCTGGAACGCCAAGGGCCCGGGAGCCCTGAAGTGACGATCAAGGCCTTGAGTTTCATCGACAATCTGAGGGACGAAGCGAAAATTGCCGATATCGGCTGCGGCACCGGGGGCCAGACCATGGTGCTGGCCAGACACACGCCAGGGCAGATCACGGGCCTCGATCTGTTTGCCGAGTTCATCGACATCTTCAATGCCCACAGCCGGAAGCTCGACCTCCAGGACAGGGTCACGGGAATTGTCGGTTCGATGGCGGATCTTCCGTTTGAGAAGGAAACCCTGGATCTGATCTGGTCGGAAGGAGCGATCTACAACATCGGTTTTCAAAGAGGCCTCAATCAATGGCATAAACTCCTCAAGAAAGGAGCCTTCATCGCCGTTTCAGAGGCATCCTGGTTCACCGAGAAGCGGCCCGACGAAATCGATCGATTCTGGAAAGAGGCCTACGCGGAAATCGACCTCATTTCGACCAAGGTCAAGCAGATGGAAGAAGCCGGATATGTACCCGTGGCGACTTTCAGTCTGCCCGAACCGTGCTGGACGGATCATTTCTACACCCCTCAGGTGGCCGTCCAGGAGAAATTTCTGCAACGGTACCCGGGCAATCCAAAGGCCGCCGAGCTTGTGGAAAACCAGCGACGGGAAGCCGAGTTGTACCACAGGTACAAGGCGTATTACGGATATGTTTTCTACATAGGAAAAAAAATTTGAAGCCAATCTCCTCGACGGATTCTGGTCGCCCGGGAAATACTATGGATTCCTCAATACCTTCAAGTACGACCGCGAAAAGGTCGTCCTGGACAAGTACACCATCGTCGAGCCGGGTCGTGTAAGAACGATTTACAACTGGTTTCAGCACTTTACGCCGCAGCAGATGGAAAGGGAGCTCGCCGCGGCGGGCTTCCGCGTCGAGGGGCTTCACGCGGACGTCGCCGGAGCCCCCTATGATGGGAAGGCGCACGAATTCGCCGTCATCGCCAGCCGAACATCGACCGGCGCGGAACAAACAACAGATGCCCAGGGCGGATCCCCGTTTCAATCCGCTCCCGGCGAATCGACCCAGCGCAGGTCCTCGGCTCGATAGGCCACGTGGATGGGGTCGCCCGGGATGAGCGTCTGGGCCTTGAGCGCCTCCGGATCGAGAATGGCCGTCAAGGTCAGCTCTCCCACCGCCAGGGTGGCCACCACCTTGGCCGATCGCCGGATCAGGGCCAGCCGCAGCACGGTCCCGGCCAGAATCGTGAGACCGGCCTCGGGAACAGGCGTCCGGGACAGCATCAGGTTGCGCGAATCGATGACGGCCGCGGCGGCCGGGTTCTTTCCCGGCAAGGCGGCCAGATGCTGACCGTCCGCCAGGCGCCGGCGCCAGCGGCCCTCGGGACCCGGCTCCCAGGGACCGGGGAAAAACGTGCGCGTCCCGGTGGGAAAGACCTCGCCGGCAAACAGGTGCCAGACCTCGTCGCAGACCTCGAAAAGCCAGGACCAATCGTGGCTGGCCACGATCAGCGTGGTGCCCCATCTTGCCCGGGCGGTCAAGGCCGCCTGGCGGATCCGCTCGGCGCTTTCGGCATCCACGCTGGCGGTGGGTTCGTCCATGAGCAGCACTTGCGGCTCGAGCACCAGGCGGGCGGCCAGGGCGACGCGCTGGGCCTCGCCGCCAGAAAGGGCGTACCAGGGCCGCCGGGCGAAGCGCTCCGGCGCCAACCCCACCGCCGCCAGGGCCTCCTGGACCCTGGGCTCGGTTTTCTCCCGCCCGCCGCGCAGCTTCAACCCGTAAGCCACATTGTCGGCCACCGAGCGGTTCATCAGATAGGGATCCTGGGGCAAAAGGGTCACCTTGCCGCGAATCCGCGGATCGAAGGGAGCGGCGGGCCGCCCCTTGAACAGAATCCGCCCCCGGCTGGGGGTCTCGAGAAAGCCGAGGAGCCGCAGCAGGGTGCTCTTGCCGCTGCCGTTGGGCCCCATCAGCCCGACAATGGTCCCCGGAGCGATCCGCAGATGCGCCACCGCGAGCACGCGCCGGCCGGCGTAGTGGTGTTCCACGGCTTCCAGGTGAAACAGCGGGGCGCCGGTCGGGTTCATCGGGCGTGCCGCCGCAAAAACGAGACCGAAATGTTGACGGCAAAGGCGATGGCCAGCAGCACCAGCCCCAGGGCAACACCCATGGCGAACATCCCCTTGTTGGTTTCCAGGGCGATGGCGGTGGTCATGGTGCGGGTGTGCCACTTGATGTTGCCGCCGACCATCATGGAGATGCCCACTTCGGTCATCACCCGGCCGTAGGCGGTCACCGCGGCGGCCAGGATGCCGAAGCGCGCCTCCCAGAGGGTGGACAGCAGCAGCTGGCGCCGGTCGGCCCCCAGGGACCGCAGGGTCACCGAAAGCTGACGGTCCATGCTCTCGACCGCCGTGGCGGTGAGGGCCACCACCACGGGAAGCGCCAGAATGGCCTGGCCCACGGCGATGCCCGGCAGGGTGAAGAGCAGGCCCATGGGCCCCAGCGGCCCCCGCTGGGAGATCAGCGCGTAGACGATCAGTCCCACCAGCACGGTGGGCAGGGACAAAAGCGTGTCCACCAGCGTGCGCACGGCCCGCTTGCCCGGAAAGCGGTGGTATCCCAGCCAGAACCCCAGGGGCAGCCCCAGGACGAGGCTGACGGCCATGGAGGCGCTGGACACCTTGACGGTGGCCGTCACGGCGGATAGGGTTTCCGCATCCGCGCCCCACAGCAGCACGAACGCCTGGAGGATGCCTTCGAAGATGAATTCCATGGACAGGGTCTGGCTCTTTGTCCAAAAAAGGCGCGCATCCGGACCGCCCGCGGGCGGAAGCCGGCGCAGGCGAATGCTCGCCGCGGGCGATAGCGCCAGGGGTGGATCCCGCCGTAAGATCCTCCCCTGGGGTCATCCGCGGCAGGCGCCTACTGGGCGTTGGGCGTGAACAACTGCTTGTCGAGCAGCTTGAAATCCCCGATCAATTTCTGGCCCCGTTCGCCGGCCATCCACTGGGCGAAGGTGTCGGCCAGATCGACCTTGGCATTGGCGCAGCGCGTCGGATTGACGGTGATCACGCTGTACTGGTTGAGCAGGATCTGGTCGCCTTCGACCAGAATCTTCAAAGGCGGGTTACCCTGGTGGTTGGCCTCGTACTTGATGTAGGTGCCCCGGTCGGTCATGGTATAGCCGTTGCGTTCGGCGGCCACGTTGATGGTGTTGAGCATCCCCTGGCCGGTTTGGACGTACCAGGGCTCTTTTTCCGGGATCGGCCCGCCGGTGTCCCGCCACAGGGCCATCTCCTGCTGGTGGGTCCCCGACTTGTCGCCGCGGCTGGTAAAGATCGACTGCTTCTCACGGACCGCGGAGAGGGCCTCCCGTACCGATTTGCCCTTGATCGCAGCCGGGTCGGCCGCCGGGCCGATGATGACGAAGTCGTTGTACATCACCTGGCGTCGGTTGATGCCGAATCCGTCTGCCACAAACTTCTGCTCCGCAGGCGGCGCGTGAACCAGAAGCACATCCACGTCGCAGTTCTCACCGAGCTTCAAGGCCTTGCCCGTTCCGGTGGCCGTCCACTTGAGTTCGATCCCGCTGTCCCTGGTGAACTCGGGAACGAGGTAGTCGAGCAGCCCGGTGTCGTCGGTGCTGGTGGTGGTGGCCATCATGAGGGTCTGCTGGGCGTGGGCGGACCCGGCGACCGCCAGCAGGACGAGGGCGAAAACGGCGGCGAATCCAAGAATCGGAAAGCGTCGTGACATGGGACCTCCTTGAAGGAAAAAGGCATGGATAAAAAGCGGCCTCGAGCCGGCTCCGAACACGAACTCTTAGTAAGGAGCAAGCTCCCGGATGTCAAACCGATTCGAAGACCGAGGATTTATAACAACCAAAAGCGACCAGAACAAACAAAGGTTCTTGTCCGGTGGGGCTGCCGGCCATTCATCGCCCGGCCCAGGATCGAATTCACCGTGCCGCGGGGGCTTTCTCCGGTGGAGGCGCCTCTTCGGCCGGTTCGGCGGGAAAGACCATCCGGCCGCTCAGACTCACGTCGTAGCCGGCCAGTTCCCTGGCCCGATCGAGAAACTCGGAATCGTGCAGAAGACCGAGAAAGTACTGGACCCCCTTGTCGAAGAATCGCTCCCGGGTCACCAGCAGATCGTAGCGCTCCCAGCGGATGGGAATGAACCCCAGTCCCAGCAGCTCGGCCACCGGCCGGATCCCCGGCCCCGCATCGGCGCGGCCGGCCAGGACCTCGAGGCCCACATCCATGTGCCGGGCCACCTCCCGGGTATAACCGGCGATCCGTTCCCCCTTGACGCCCTCTTTTTTCAACTCCAGGTCGAACAGCAGGCGGGTGCCCGTGCCCAGGGACCGGTTGACGATGGTCACCCCGGGGCGCCCCAGATCGGCCACGGTCTGGATTTTCCGGGGATTGTCCCGGGCCAGGAGCATCCCCTGTTCGCGGCGGCAGAAGTTGACCACCACCGGGGTCCTGTCAAACTCCCGATGGGCGAAGTCGAAGTTGTACTCCTGGCCGTTTTCCTGAAGCAGGTGGCTCGAGGCCAGATGGCAGAGCCCCTGGCGCAGGGCCCGCAGCCCGCCCATGCTGCCCAGGTTGCCGAAAACGGCCAGATGGTCGCGGTGGCGCTGGTTGAACAGCTGGATGGTCTTGTCCAGGAGAAGATCGTTGCTGCCGGCCAGCACCAGCAGCCCGTCATAGGGCGGCAGCTTGTTGGCGGCCTCGGGATAGTTGAGGGTGTGGGTTTCCACCCACTGTTCCACCAGATGCAGGGGAAAGAGCCATTTGCCGGTGATCTTGGTGGCCGGCAGACCCTTTTCCGACACCAGGGTGTAGATCATCTTTTCGTTGACGCCCAGAAACTGGGCCGTCTCTTTGGTGGACAGAAGCCGTTTCATGGTCCGCTTGCCTCCTGGTCCCAGGTGTCCCCGCCGGTTCCCGCCAGACTGCGCACTGACGTTATCTTGCCTATTCACTTGGTCCCGGGTTGTCAAATTTATTTTGAAGCGGTTCTCGAAATACCCCTTGCTTACCGGCTCCGACAGATTCTCCCCGGAACGCTCCTACGGACACGAAATGAGACACCTCCCGGGATGACACGGGAGGCCAGGGTTTCGGAGCAACACGGTTGACCTTCGGCCAGACAAGCGTCAGATACCCTGACGTTGACGGGACCCTGGACGCAGGGGCCGCGCCTGTCGACTTTCCCCGGGTTCTGCCCTATGGTATTGAAACGCGACCTGACAGATGACAGGGCCCGTGCCGGCCCGCCGCATCCGTGCGATGCGCCATCTTCCACCGGGAGGGATGTGTGACATGCTGACCCAAGGCGAAAAGCTGGACAAGCTCACCCGGCTGGGAGTGGAACTGAGCCAGGTGCGCGACCTGGACATCCTCATGGAGCGCGTTCTGGGCGATGCACGCCAGTTCGTCAATGCCGACGCCGGTTCGATCTACATCCGCCGGGGTCACGACCTGCATTTCACCTACACGCAGAACGACACCCTGCAGCGGCGCCTGCCTCCCGGTGCGAAGCTGATCTATTCGACCTTCTGCATGCCCATCGACACCCGCTCCATCGCCGGCTACGTGGCCGCCACCGGCCGGTTGCTCAACATCGACGACGTCTACGCACTGAAGAACAGCGAACCGTACGCCTTCAGTCAGCAGTTCGACCAGTCGGCCGGCTATCACACCCAGTCCGTATTCACCGTCCCGCTCAAAACCGCCCGGGGCGACATTCTTGGAATTCTGCAGATCATCAACGCCCAGGACGAAGACCGCAACGTGATCTCCTTTTCCGCCGAAGACGAAAAAATCCTGATCCATTTCGCCAGCCTCGCGGCCGTGGCCCTGGAGCGCGCCCAGATGACGCGCGCCATCTTGCTGCGCATGATCCGCATGAGCGAGTTGCGCGATCCCAAGGAGACCGGCGCCCATGTTAACCGGGTGGGCGGATATGCCGTCGAACTCTATGAGCAGTGGGCCCGCCGGCGAGCCATGGACCCCAGGCTGGTGGAGCGCAACCGCGACAGCCTGCGCATGGCGGCCATGCTCCACGATGTGGGCAAGGTGGCCATCAGCGATCTGATCCTCAAGAAGCCGGGACGCTTCAGCCCGGAGGAATTCGAAGCCATGAAGGCCCATACCGTGATCGGAGCGCGTCTCTTTCTCGACTCCCAGTCGGATTTCGACGAGGCGGCTTGCCAGGTGGCCCTCAATCACCACGAGCGCTGGGACGGCCAGGGGTATCCGGGCATGGTGGATCTGTCCACCGGCCGGCCGATCCCGGGCGAGACCCTCCCCGACGGCCGCCCCCGCGGCAAGTCCGGCGAGGAGATTCCCCTGTTCGGCCGCATCGTCGCCCTGGCCGACGTTTTCGACGCCCTCTCTTCGGCCCGTATTTACAAGCCGGCATGGAAGGAATCGGACGTGCTCGACACCATCGCCAGGGAGGCCGGCGCCCAGTTCGACCCGGAGCTGGTGGACATCTTCTTCAGCTGCCTGGACACCTTGCGGGCTGTTCAGGAGCGCTATGGCGACGAGGACGCGTGCAGTCTCTGAGGAAGCCGTCCACATCGTCCCAGAATCGATCCTCGTCCGGCGGACAATCGTTGTGATCGCAAGGGTACAGCACCAGGCGGCTGCCCGGCGCCGCGTGGTGAAGGCGCCGGGCGTGAGATACGGGAATCGTCGCGTCCCGGGTGCCGTGGACGATCATCACCGGTACAGTGATGCGCCCCAGGATGGACAGGTTATCGAAGGGGTCGCGCACCAGCCAGGACGGCACCAGATAGCGCCGGCTGAAATCGTGCACGCGGGCGAAGGTCGAAATCAGGATCAGGGCCGCCAGAGGCCGCTCGTCGGCCAGGAGGCAGGCCGCCGCCCCGCCCAGGCTGCGGCCGCAGGCTGCGATGCGGCCCGCATCGATCTCCGGCCTGGCGGCGATCTGATCGTAGACCGCCGGCATCGCGGCGTGGATGGCGGCCCGGCTGGCACGCCCCGCGCTGCGGCCATAGCCGGGATACTCCAGCGCCAGAAGACCCCACCCCAGAGCGGTCACCGCGGCCATGTCGGCGGTGGCCGTATCGATGGTTTCGGCATTGCCGTGGGTGAAGATCATCACGGGTCCGGGCCGGCCCGGGGCGCTGTCCGGGGGCGGGTGATACCAGCCTTCCAGGCGGCCCGCCGGGGTGGCGAAGTGCAAGACCCGGAATCCATCGGGAGGACGGGGGTCGGCGCTGACCGGCGCCATGGCCGAAGGGAACAGCATGGCCCGCTGAAACAGGAAGAGCAGCAGGCACCAGAGCGCATAGAGGCCTGCCAGTGAAAACCAGAAACGCCATATGGCCGTCATCTAGACCTCATGAATCCCACGACTAGCAGGAACCGTCCGGCACGGGCGCTGGGGCTCTGCTCCGGGGGCCTGGACAGCATGCTGGCCGCCCTGGTGCTGCGCGATCAGGGGATCGACGTCGCCTGGGTCTGCTTTGAGACCCCGTTTTTCGGCGCCGATCGCGCCCGCCGGGCCGCCGGGCAAATCCGGGTTCCCCTCACCGTGCGCCCCATCACCCCGATTTACCTGGAGATGCTGCGCCATCCGCCCTGCGGCTACGGGCGCTGCATGAACCCCTGCATGGACTGCCATGCCCTCATGTTCCGCCTGGCCGGGGAGATGATGGAAAAGGAGGGCTTCGATTTTCTCTTCAGCGGTGAAGTCCTCGGCCAGCGGCCCATGAGCCAGACCCGCAACGCCCTGCGCTACGTGGAGAAGCACAGCGGCCGGGCCGGTCTCATCCTCCGGCCCCTCAGCGCCCGCTGCCTGCCCGAGACCCTTCCCGAGCAGCAGGGGCTGGTGGACCGCAGCGGCCTGTGCGACTGGAGCGGCCGGGGCCGCAAACCCCAGATCGCCATGGCGGCCCAGCGCGGGCTCCTGGACTATCCGGCCCCGGCCGGCGGCTGTCTGCTCACCGACAAGGGCTACAGCGCCCGCCTGCGGGACCTCTTCGACCACCAGCCGGACTGCCGCGAATCCGAGCTGCACCTGCTCAAGTTCGGGCGCCACCTGCGCCTGGACCCCCGGACCAAGATCGTGGTGGGCCGCAACCGGATCGAGAACGAACAGATCGAAGCCTGGGTCGACCCGTCCCGGGACCTCCGCCTCAAGGGGGTTTCTTTCCCCGGCCCCCTCACGGTGATTCCCGGAGGAGCGCCGCCGGAGACCGTCCTGTTGGCGGCGGCCATCTGCGCCGGCTACGGCAAGGCGCCGCCGGACCGGCCGGCCCAGGTCCAGGTTTGCGGCCCGGAGGAGGTCCGCCAGATCCTGGTGCGCCCCCTGGCCCCGGTGCATGTACAGCAACGCCTGATTCATTAGGGCCGGAGGGCGCCACGCAACTGGCCACAGGCCGCGGCGATCTCCTGACCCTTGCTGTAGCGCACGATGGCGGTCTGGTGCCGGTCGGCCAGGTGCTGCAAAAAGGCCTCCACCACGGACGCCTCGGGCCTGCGGAAATCGCTGCCCGGGTGTTCGTTGAAGGGAATCAGGTTGACCTTGGCGCGGATCCCGTGCAGCCGCGAGACCAGGCGCCGGGCGTCCGCGGGACTGTCGTTGACCCCCGCGATGAGAATGTACTCGAAGGTGATGCGCCGCCGCGGGGCCAGGGGAAAGGCGCGGCAGGCCGCCATGAGCGTATCGAGGGGATAGCGCCGGTTGACCGGCATCAGCCGGCTGCGTGTCGGGTCGTCGCCGGCGTTGAGGGACACGGCCAGATTGACGCGGCTGTCGCGTCCCAGATCCGCCAGGCGCGGCGCCAGACCGACGGTGGAAAGGGTCACGCGGCGCGGGGAAAAGCCCAGCCCCCAGTCGGCGTCGGTGATGACCGCCAGAGCGCCGATGACGTTGGCGTAGTTGGCCAGGGGCTCGCCCATGCCCATCAGCACCACGTTGGTCAGCGACGCTTCTCCGTCGCCGATGAGGGCCGCCACGTCACGCACCTGGGCCACGATCTCGCCGGCGGTCAGATCGCGCACCAGACCGCCGCGGGCCGTCATGCAGAACCGGCATCCCTGGGCGCAGCCCACCTGGGTTGAAATACAGAGGGTGTAGTGGCTGCGCTCGCGAATCAGCACGGTTTCAATGCACTGCCCGTCCGCCAGGCCGAAAAGGAACTTGCGCGTACCGTCGCCGGCCCGCGACTCGGCGCCGGGATGCAGACGGCCCACCGTGAAATGGGCCGCCAGCAGCTGGCGCAAGGATTTGGACAGGTCCGTCATGCGCCCGAAGTCGTCCGTCTGTCGCCGATGGACCCAGCGCAGCACCTGGGGCGCGTGAAAAGCCGGCACCGCGCGGGCCGAAAGCCAACTCCGGAGCGACTCCAGGGACAACTCCTTGATATCTAATTTGTTCGCTGTTGCAAAGGACATTGGATTAGGATAAAGAAGCTGGATTTATACAGGCTCTATTTTGCTTGACATAGCATCGGACTGCGTCTATTTACAACGATTTTGTACTTTACACCGGTGGTGGGGCCGCGATGTTTGACAATCTGTCCGAACGGCTCGATGCGGTTTTTAAAAAGCTCAAGGGCCACGGCAAGTTAACCGAAAGCAACATCGAAGACGGACTCAAGGAGGTGCGCCTGGCCCTTCTCGAGGCCGACGTCCATTACCGGGTCGTCAAGAAGTTCATCGTCGACGTCAGGCAGCGCGCCCTGGGCCAGGAAGTCATGGCCAGCCTGACACCCGGCCAGCAGGTGGTCAAGATCGTCAACGACGAATTGACCGCCCTGATGGGGGCCAGCAATGCCGAACTGAATCTGTCCGGCCCCCATCCGGTACCCCTGATGCTCGTGGGGCTGCAGGGGTCGGGCAAGACCACCACGGCGGGAAAGCTGGCGCTTTTCCTGCGCGGCCGGGGCCGCAAGCCCTACCTGGTGCCGGCCGATGTCTACCGGCCGGCGGCCATCGACCAGTTGCGGACTCTGGGCCGGCAGATCGACGTTCCGGTCTATCCCTCCACGGCGGAGATGGACCCGGTACGGATCTGCCAGCAGGCCCGGGCCATGGCCCAGCAGGCCAGCTGCGACACCGTGCTGCTGGATACGGCCGGGCGGCTGCACATCGATGCCGGGTTGATGGACGAGCTGGTGCGCATCCGCGAAGCGGTCCAGCCGGCCGAAATCCTGCTGGTGGCCGATGCCATGACCGGCCAGGACGCCGTCAACATCGCCCAGGCCTTTGACGAGCGTCTGGATATCGGCGGCGTGGTGCTCACCAAGATGGACGGGGACGCCCGGGGCGGGGCGGCCCTGTCGATCCGATCCATCACGGGCAAGCCCATCAAGTTCGTCGGGGTGGGGGAAAAGCTCGGAGCCCTGGAGGTGTTTCACCCGGATCGCATGGCCTCCAAGATCCTGGGGATGGGCGACGTGCTCTCGCTCATCGAAAAAGCCCAGGCCGTGGTGGATGAAAAGCAGGCCGTGCAGCTCCAAAGGAAGCTGCGACGCAACGAGTTCACCCTGGAGGATTTTCGCGACCAGCTCCAGCAGATCGGCAAGATGGGCCCGCTGGGCGACCTGCTGGGAATGATCCCCGGCCTGGGGCGGCACAAGGAACTGAAAAACCTCAAGGTGGAAGAAAAGGAGCTCGGGCGGATCGTGGCCATCATCAATTCCATGACCCCCCAGGAGCGGCGCCAGCACGCCATCATCAACGGCAGCCGCCGCAAGCGCATCGCGATGGGAAGCGGCACCAGTGTTCCGGAGGTCAACCGGCTACTCAAGGATTACGGACAGATGTTGAAAATGATGAAGAAAATCAACAAAGGCGGGATGCGCGGCATGGGCCGCGGGGTCCTGCCGTTCTGAGGAGAGCAACCATGCCCATCAAGATCAGACTCGCCCGCCACGGGGCCAAGAAGAACCCTTTTTACCGCGTCGTCGTGGCCGACTCGGAAAGCCCCCGTGACGGTCGCTTCCTGGAGACCGTGGGCACCTACAACCCGCTGAACGACCCGACCGTGGTGACCCTGAAGGGCGAACGGATCCGTGAATGGCTGGCCCGGGGGGCCATCCCCACCGATACGGTTCGCAGTCTGCTCAAGAAGGAGGGGGTGTTGAACAGCCCGTCATAGCTTGCACGGCCCGCAGTGCAACCTTCAACAAAGGAGATGAGGCCATGAAAGAGCTGATCGCGTCCATTGCCCAGGCCCTGGTCGACCATCCGGATCAAGTGAGCGTCTCCGAAGTGGAAGGAAACCAAACATCCGTACTTGAGTTGAAGGTTGCCAAGGAGGATCTGGGCAAGGTCATCGGCAAGCAGGGCCGCACCGCCCGGGCCATGCGCACCATTCTGAGCGCCGCTTCGGCCAAGATCAAGAAGCGCACCGTGCTGGAAATCATCGAATAGGCCCATGCGAAGCGAAGCGATGGTCTCTTTGGGCAAGGTGGTCGGCCCCCACGGGATTCGCGGCCTGGTAAAGGTCGTCTTCTTTTCGGGACAGGCCCCGGACCTGGGCGCCGACCGCACCATCGAACTGCGACAGGCGGACGGGCGCCGGGTTTGCACTCGGATCCTGGACGCAGCCGCCCACCAGCATCAGTTCCTGGTGGGCCTGGAAGGGGTGACGGATCGCAGCGCCGCCGAAGCGCTGACCGGAGCCGAGGTGGTGGTGGCCCGCGGCCGCCTGCCCCAACCCGAAGCCGACAGCTTCTACTGGACCGATCTGATCGGGCTGACCGTCGCCACCATGGACGGAAAGCCCCTGGGAAACCTGGTACGCATCCTGGAAACCGGGGCCAACGACGTTTACGTGGTGCGCCAGGGAAAGCGGGAAACCCTCGTACCGGCCCTGGCGGCAGTGGTGCGGCGGGTGGATCTGGAACAGCGCCGGATGTGGGTCGAGTTGCCCGAAGGCCTCTAGGACCAATGGATTTCACCGTCCTGACCCTCTTTCCCGAACTGTTCGATGCGTTCTGGCGCCACGGGATCATCCGCCGGGCCATCGAGGGCCGGATCATCGACGCCGAGGCGGTCAACATCCGCGGCTTCGCTGCCGGCCGGCACCAGACCACCGATGACCGGCCCTACGGCGGCGGATGCGGCATGGTGATGAAGCCCGAGCCACTGGCCGGCGCCATTGCCAGCTCCCGCCAGCGGCGGCCCGGGTCCCTCACCGTCCTGCTCTCCCCCCAGGGGCGCCCCTTCACCCAGTCCCTGGCGGCGGACCTGGCCGGGCAGGACGGGCTGATCCTGGTCTGCGGACGCTACGAAGGGATCGACGAGCGGGTCTGCCTGGACCTGGTGGACGTGGAGGTCTCCATCGGCGACTACGTGCTCACCGGCGGTGAAGTGGCCGCCATGATCGTGGTGGACGCGGTCACCCGGCTGCTGCCCGGCGCCTTGGGAGGCGCGGATTCGGCGGCCGACGACTCGTTCAGCGCGCCGGGCCTGGAGCATGCCCAGTACACCCGGCCCCCGGTTTTTGACGGACAGGCGGTCCCCGAGGTGCTCCTGTCCGGGGACCACGCCCGCATCGCCCGGTGGCGGCGCGAATCAGCCCTGATCCGAACCCTGCTCAAACGCAGTGATCTGCTGCACCGGAGGCGCCTGGCGCCCGAAGAAGTGGCCGTCCTGCGGCGCTGGGCCAAGCAGATTGAGGGGATCATCGATGCCCAGGCTCTACCTGGCGCTGGTGCACCACCCGGTGATCAACAAAACCGGTGACGTCATCGCCTCGGCGGTGACCAACCTCGATGTGCACGATCTGGCCCGCATCGGACGCACCTTTGACGTCCGGCGTGTTTACGTGGTCACGCCCCTGTGCGATCAGCAGGAGCTCGTGCACCGCATCCTGGACCACTGGTGCAGGGGGTTCGGAGCTGATCACAACCCCCACCGGAGCCAGGCCATGGACCGGATCCGGGTCTGCGACGCTCTGGACGGGGCTGTCGGCGCCATCCGGCGGCGCGAGGCAAGGCCGCCCCGGGTGGTGGCCACCTGCGCCCGGAGCGGGCCGCGGCGCATCGGTTTCGCGGCCCTGCGCCGCTGGATCGCGGACGACGATCCCTGCCTTCTGGTTTTCGGGACAGCCTGGGGACTGGCCGATACCGTCCTGGAAAGGGCCGACGCGGTGCTCGAACCGATCCCGGGCGCCGGTGGATACAACCATCTGCCGGTGCGCGCCGCGGCGGCCATCATCCTGGACCGCCTGGCGGGGCGCGAATGATTGTCCTTGCGCTTTTGAACGATAGCATATACAAGCACGGCGCCGTCGGCACGGCCCGATGCCAAATTTACGGGAAACGATTGGAGAGATCACATGCAGCAGATTCGACAGATCGAACAGGAAATGATGCGCCTCGACCTGCCCCGGTTCCGCCCGGGCGACACGGTGCGGGTGCATGTCAAGATCAAGGAAGGTGAAAAGGAGCGCATTCAGGCCTTCCAGGGCGTGGTGATCAGCAAGCGCAAAGGGACCACCAACGCCACGTTCACCGTCCGCAAGGTGTCCTACGGCGTGGGGGTGGAGAGGATCTTTCCCACCCATTCGCCCATCATCGACAAGGTCGAGGTCGTCACTCCCGGCCGGGTGCGCCGCAGCAAGATCTACTACCTGCGCAAGCTGCGCGGCAAGGCGGCCCGCATCAAGGAGCGCCGCCTGAACTGATCTTCCCGGACCGGTCGCGGGGAACCGGTCCAGGTCCGGGCAACCCACCGGGAGCCGTCAGGGCCCCGGGGGGCCGTCCTCCCGGGAGAGCCATGCGAGACGAGCTGTGGGTCCACGAAGCCCGGGCCATATCCCGGGGCCACCGGCGCATCGCCGGTGTGGATGAGGCCGGCCGCGGACCGCTGGCCGGACCGGTGGTGGCCGCGGCCGTCATCCTGCCCCGGGATCGGCCCGACCTGGACCTGGACGACTCCAAACGGCTGACGCCCCGCCGCCGCCGCCTGGCCTATGACGCCATCTACCAGGGCGCGGTGGCGGTGGGCATCGGCATCGTCGATGCCCTGGAAATCGACCGCCTCAACATCCTCAACGCTTCCTTCCAGGCCATGGCCATGGCCGTGGCCAACCTGGTGCCGGCCCCGGACCTGGTTTTGGTGGACGGCCCTTTTTCCATCCCGCCCCTGGCCGCGGCCCAGGCCCCCATCGTCGGCGGCGATGCCCGCAGTGCCTCCATCGCCGCGGCGTCCATCGTCGCCAAGGTGACCCGGGACCGCTTGATGGCCCGCTACGACCTGGACTACCCCCAGTTCGGTTTCGCCGCCCACAAGGGCTACCCCACCCGCGCCCATCGCAGCGCCATCGAGCGCCACGGGCCCTGCCCCATCCACCGGCTCAGTTTCCGCGGCAGTCGGCCGGATCCGCCGGGGCCGCGGTGAGCGTCGGGCGCCAGCAGCTAGGCCGCAGCGGCGAAGCGCTGGCCGAAGCCCTGCTGTGCACCCGGGGCTATCGCATCCTGGCCCGCAATTACCGCACGCGCCTGGGCGAAATCGATCTCATTGCCCGGGACGGAAAGACCCTGGTCTTCGTGGAGGTCAAGGTGCGCCGCAGCGGGCGCTTCGGCTCGGCCAAGGCGGCGGTGACCGCCGCCAAGCGCCGCAAACTGTCCATGCTCGCCCTGCAGTATCTCAAAATCACCCCTGAAAAACCGGCCCATGTGCGGTTCGACGTCGTCGCCGTGGAACCCGGCACCGACGGCCCGCGGCTGGAACTGGTCCAGAACGCCTTCGAACTGGCCTACCCCTGACCGCACAAGGCTCGGCCCGGGTGCATCGCGGCCCATTCCAAATTCCCTCTTGACAGCCTCGAATTGAAGGTATATCGGTTCTCCATCATTTGTTGGAATCGATAATTGGGATCACCACGCTGGACCCTCCGCTGGCAAGGAAGACCGATGCCCTCCCGACTGGAAAAAGCACGCCAGGATCCCGATTCGATGAAGGCCCGGATCCTCGACGCCGCTCGGCGCCTCTTCGGCGAATACGGCTTTTCCGGGGTCACCACCCGCATGATCGCCAAAACGGTGGGCATCGACATCTCGACCCTCTACTACCACTGGGGTGAAAAGAAGGACCTCTACGAGGCGGTCATCACCGACCTGAGCGACGAGATCCGCGCCAAGCTGCGGCACATCGAGAGCCTGGTGCGCGGCCAGCCCCTGGCCCACCGCCTCGAAGTGGCCATCGAGGTGATGTGCGACTACCTTTTCGAGAGGCCCGAGGCCAGCAACCTGATCCTTCTGGCCTACCTGGGAAAGTCGCGGGACGTGACCGAAATCGACCTGCGTCTCAAGGAGCACATCGCCAACATCGCCGTGGCCATGGGCCTGGCCCTGGACCGCACCAACATCCCGGCCCGGGCCAATGCCCGGGTCCTGGCGGTCTGGAACTCGGTGATCAACTTCACCGCCGGCGAACACCTCTTTCGTCCCATGCTGAATGTGGACCACGCCGAATACATCGCGGTGGTCAAGGAAACTCTCAAGTTCATTCTGATTCCGGCCTTTACCCGCACCGCTGCGGCCCCCTGAAGCGCTCCGGCGCCACGGGTCCGGGCGGACACTACGGCCCGTACATGAACAGAATTCAAACCTTTGCGTCTGTTTACAATTTGATCAACCGGTCCACGAGGACCACCGAAGCCGACAAGGAGGAAGGACGATGGCGCTGAACATGGATGCGATCGGCAAGAAGATCGGACCGCTCACCAAGGCGTACACCTGGAAGGATTGCAGCCTGTACGCACTGGGTGTCGGTGCCGGCTTTTCCGATCTGGACTACTGCTACGAAAAAAACCTCAAGGTCATTCCCAGCTTCTCCATTGCCGCCGTCTTCGAGTTTCTCTCCCATGTGGGGGTCGAATCCAACGTCAACCTGGCCGGAATCCTCCACGGCGAGCAGGAGCTGGTGTTTCACAACCCGATTCCCCCCGAAGGCGAGCTGATCACCGAAGGCGCCATCACCCATTACTACGACAAGGGCCAAGGCAAGGGGGCGCTGGTGGTGGCCACCTGCGACACCCGTCACCGCAACGGCCAGAAACTCTTTACGGCCACGGCCACCATCTTTGCCCGCCTCGACGGCGGCTTCGGCGGTGACAACGCCCCGGCCCGGACGGTGGACATTCCCGACCGCGAGCCGGATTTCACCGTGGCCGCCTCGCCTTCGGCGGACCAGCCGCTGCTCTACCGGCTTTCCGGGGACATCTTTCAGCTGCATGTGGATCCGGAATTCGCCAAGATGGCCGGCTTCGACAAGCCGATCATGCACGGTCTGTGCACCCACGGGTTTGCCTGCCGGGCCTTGATCGAAAGCCTCTGCCCGGGACAGCCCGAACGGATCCGACGCTTCGACTGCCGCTTTTCCAAGACCCTCTATCCGGGGGTGCCGATCAAGACCCTGATCTGGAAAACAGGGGAAGGCCAGGCCGTGTGGCGCACCGTCAACGCCGAAACCGGAGACGTGGTCATCGACAAGGGCGTATGTGAAATCGGTCCGGTGCCCAAGGATGAAATCCGTTTCGACGGCCGGGTGGCCATTGTCACCGGAGCCGGGGCCGGACTGGGGCGCACCTATGCCCTGGAGCTGGCCCGCCGGGGGGCGGCGGTGGTGGTCAACGATCTGGGCGGCGCCCGGGACGGCTCGGGGACCGGATCGAGTTCACCGGCCGACGCCGTGGTGGCCGAGATCCAAGCCGCCGGTGGCCGGGCGGTGGCCAACTACGACAACGTGGCCACGGCCGAGGGCGGGGCCGGCATCGTCAAGACCGCCGTGGACGCCTTCGGCCGCATCGACATTCTGATCAACAACGCCGGGATCCTGCGCGACAAGAGCTTTGTCAAGATGGCGCCGGAAAACTGGAACGCCGTCTTGGCGGTACACCTCAACGGCGCCTACCACGTGACCCGTCCGGCCTTTGAAATCATGAAAAACCAGGGCTACGGCCGCATCGTGATGACCACCTCGGCCGCCGGCCTCTACGGCAATTTCGGCCAGGCCAACTACACCGCCGCCAAGCTGGCCCTGGTCGGCCTGATGCACACCCTCAAGCTCGAAGGGCAGAAATACGACATCAAGGTCAACACCATCGCCCCGGTGGCCGCCTCGCGGCTCACCGAAGACATCCTGCCGCCGGACCTGCTGCAAAAGCTGGCCCCTGAATACGTGGCCCCCCTGGTGATGATCCTCTGCTCGGAGCGCTGCCCGCAGACCGGCCGGGTCTACAACGCCGGAATGGGCTTCTTCAACCGCGCCGCCGTGGTCACCGGACCCGGGGCCGTGGTGGGCGGGGGCGACCAGATCCCCACCGTCGATGACGTGGCTGCGGCCATGGACAAGATCTCCGCCCTGGCCGGCGGCAAGGAGTACTTCCAGCTCAACGACCAGTTCGGCGACGTCATGGCCGCCTTTTCCGCTCCGGCGGCCAAGGTCGGCCCGGTGGGCAAGCCGGCGGCCGGCAAATTCGACGTCCCGGCGGCGGTCTTTGCCGCCATGCCGGCCGCCTTCCAGGCCGATCGGGCCTCCGGGGTGGAAGCGGTCTTTCAGTACAAGATCACCGGCGACGGCGGCGGCCAGTGGGTCTGCGCGGTCAAAGGCGGGGCCTGCACCGTCGCAGCGGGCACCCACGATAGCCCGGCGTGCACCCTGGAGATGACGACCCCCGACTTTCTGGCGATGATGAACGGGACCTTGCCGGCCATGCAGGCCTACACCTCCGGCAAACTGAAGATCGGCGGGGACGTGATGAAAAGCCAGCTCATCGGCAAGCTCTTTAAGCTTTAAAATCGTCAACGATTTTAAAAAGGAGTCGAAACATGATCGGAATTACTTCATACGGTGCCTATATCCCGCGGCTGCGGCTCAACCGCATGGCCATCGTCCAGGCCATGGGCTGGTTCGCGCCGGCCATCATGACCGTGGCCCAGGGGGAGCGGTCGATGTGCAACTGGGACGAAGACAGCCTCACCATGGCCGTGAGCGCGGCCCGCGACTGTCTGTGCGGCCGCGACAAAAAAGGGTTGGACGCGGTCTATCTGGCCTCGACCACCCTGCCCTTTGCCGACCGGCAAAACGCCGGCATCCTGGCCTCGGCCCTCAACCTGGACGAGCAACTGGTCTGCGCCGATTTCACCGCCTCCCAGAAAACCGCCACCACGGCCCTGATCACGGCCCTGGAGGCCGTGGCCGGGGGGTCGCGCCGCGACGTGCTGGTGGCCGCCACCGACCGGCGCGAAACCAAGACGGCCTACTTTTACGAGATGTGGTTCGGTGACGGGGCCGCGGCCCTCACCGTGGGCGATACGGACGTCATCGCCGAATTCAAGGGGTCGTATTCGCTGGAACGCGACTTCGTGGACCATTACCGAGGGGCCCAAAACACCTACGACTACGTCTGGGAGGAACGCTGGAACCGCGACGAGGGCTACGGCAAGATCATTCCCGAGGCCATCAAGGGGCTGCTGGCCAAGACGAACCTGACCATCGGCGACATCGACCGGCTCGCCTATCCGTGCTTCTTCAAGGCCGACCACCGCAAAATCGCCAAGACCCTGGGTGCCAAGCCCGAGGCGCTCATCGACAACCTGCACGCCGAGCTGGGCGAGTGCGGAGCGGCCCACAGCTTTCTGCTGTTGATCAAGGCCCTGGAGACCGCCAAACCGGGCGACAAGATCATCGTGGCCGGCTACGGCCAGGGAGCCAACGCCCTGCTCTTCGAGGTCACCGAAAACATCGTCCGCCTGGCCCCGCGCAACGGCCTGAGCGGCAGCCTGGCCAACAAAAAGACCACCGACAACTACGCCAAATGGCTCAAGTTCCGCAACCTGATCGGCGTGGAGATGGGCATCCGGGCCGAGGCCCCCACCCAGACGGCCACCACCGTGCTCTACCGCAAGAACAAGATGATCCTGGGTCTGGTGGGCGGAAAATGCCGCAACTGCGGCAGCCCCCAGTTTCCCAAGTCGGAAATCTGCGTCAACCCGGCCTGCGGCGCTCTGCACACCCAGGACGATTACGAGTTTGCCGGCTGCGCGGCCAGGGTCAAGACCTTCACCGGCGACATGCTGGCCGTATCCGTGGACCCGCCGGCCATCTACGGGATGGTGCAGTTCGAGGGCGGCGGCCGCATGATGGCCGATTTCACCGACTGCGAACTGGCCGACATCCGCGTCGGGCTGCCGGTGACCATGGAGTTCAAGCGCAAGGTGGTGGACAAGGAGCGCGGCTTTGTCAACTATTTCTGGAAGGCAGTGCCGGTGCCCGGTGCGCTCGAGGAGATGAACAAGATTCGCTACGACGGCCGGGTGGCCATCGTCACCGGAGCCGGGGCCGGACTGGGGCGCACCTACGCCCTGGAGCTGGCCCGCCGGGGGGCGGCGGTGGTGGTCAACGACCTGGGCGGGGCCCGGGACGGCTCGGGGACCGGATCGAGTTCTCCGGCCGACCAGGTGGTCGAAGAGATCCGGGCCGCCGGCGGCCGGGCGGTGGCCAACTACGACAACGTGGCCACGGCCGAGGGCGGGGCCGGCATCGTCAAGACCGCCGTGGACGCCTTCGGCCGCATCGACATTCTGATCAACAACGCCGGGATCCTGCGCGACAAGAGCTTTGTCAAGATGGCGCCGGAAAACTGGAACGCCGTCTTGGCGGTACACCTCAACGGCGCCTACCACGTGACCCGTCCGGCCTTTGAAATCATGAAAAACCAGGGCTACGGCCGCATCGTGATGACCACCTCGGCCGCCGGCCTCTACGGCAATTTCGGCCAGGCCAACTACACCGCCGCCAAGCTGGCCCTGGTCGGCCTGATGCACACCCTCAAGCTCGAAGGGCAGAAATACGACATCAAGGTCAACACCATCGCCCCCCTGGCCGCCTCGCGCCTCACCGAGGACGTGATGCCGCCGGAGATCTTCGCAAAGATGCGCCCGGAATTTGTCTCTCCGATGGTGCTCTACCTGTCCAGCGAGCGCTGTACCCAAAGCGGGGCGATTTTCAACGCCGGCATGGGCTACTACAACCGCGCGGCCATCCTCACCGGACCGGGTGTCAAGCTCGGCGGTCCGGACGGTGCGCCCACCCCGGAAGACCTCTGGAATCGCTGGGAAGAGATCAACAGCCTGGCCGAGGCCAGGGAACTCGCCGACGCCAATGCGGCCCTGATGGACCTGATGACCGAAAAGAAACCGGCCGCCGCGGCCCCCGCGGGCAGCGACGCCCGAGCCGGGGCCGGAGGGGATGCGGCCGAGGTGGCGGCGATTTTCGACAAGATGCCGGCCGCCTTTCAGGCGGACAAGGCCGCCGGGGTGGACGCGGTCTTTCAGTATGTCATCGCCGGGCCGGGCGGGGGGGAATGGACCGTGACCGTAAAGGACGGCAACTGCGTGGTGGAAAAGGCAAAGGCCGCCAAGGCCACCTGCACCCTGAAGATCGGAGCCGCCGATTTCGTGCGCATGATCAAGGGCGAACTGCCGCCCATGCAGGCCTTCACCTCGGGCAAGCTGTCCATCGACGGCGACGTGATGAAGTCCCAGCTCATCGGCAAGCTTTTCAAGCTGTAAACATTTCCCTTTTGTCTAAGTTGTTCGTCCACTGAAGCATCTACGAATGACCAACGACAAAAGACCAATGACTAATGACCAATGACGCGGCGCAAGCCGTCAGGAGGATATCATGGCCACTGGCATTCGTGACAAGGTCGCCATCATCGGCATGGGCTGCACCCGTTTCGGTGAGCGCTGGGACGTGGGGGCCGAGGAGTTGATGGTCGAGGCCTTCGAAGAGGGGCTGGCCGATGCCGGCATCGAGAAAAAGGACATCGGGGCCGCCTGGCTGGGCACCTGCTTCGACAACATCAGCGTCGGCAAGAGCGCCCTGCCGCTCTCCATGACCCTGCGCCTGCCGCTGATTCCGGTCACCCGGGTGGAAAACTTTTGCGCCACCGGCACCGAGGCCTTTCGCGGGGCCTGCTACGGAGTGGCCTCCGGGGCCTACGACATCTGTCTGGCCCTGGGGGTGGAAAAGCTCAAGGACACCGGCTACGGCGGGCTGCCCAGCTTCGTCGGCTCCGACTCGGGCAGCCTGACCTGGCAGTGGTTCCCCAACATCACGGCGCCGGGCTCATTTGCCCAGCTCGCCAGCGCCTACGCGGCCAAGTACCGTATCAAGGACCAGGATTTGAAGCGCGCCATCGCCCACGTCAGCGCCAAGAGCCATGCCAACGGGGTCCTGAATCCCAAGGCCCACCTGCGCAAGGCGGTGAGCGAAGAGCAGATCATGGCCGCCCCCATCATCGCCCACCCCCTGGGGCTCTTCGACTGCTGCGGGGTCAGCGACGGATCGGCCTGCGCCATCGTCACCACTCCGGAAATTGCCAAACGGCTCGGCAAGAAGGATTTCGTCACCGTCAAGGGGCTGCAGCTGGCGCTCTCTTCGGGCGAGGAAATGGGCTACAACGATTGGGACGGCGAGCATTTCGTCACCACCAGCGCGTGCAGCAAGAAGGTTTACGCCGAGGCCGGGATCACCGATCCGCGCCGGGAAATCAGCATGATGGAGGTGCACGACTGCTTTTCCATCACCGAGCTGGTCACCATGGAGGACCTGCACATCTCCGAGCGCGGCCGGGGGTGGCGGGACGTGCTCGACGGGGTCTTCGACCGGGGCGGAGAAGTCCCCTGCCAGGTGGACGGGGGTTTGAAATGCTTCGGCCATCCCATCGGGGCCTCGGGGCTGCGCATGCTCTACGAGATGTACCTCCAACTGCACGGCCGGGCCGGCCAGCGGCAGATCGAGAACCCGCGCTACGGCCTGACCCACAACCTGGGCGGCTTTCCCTCGATGAACGTGTGCAGCATCTGCGTCATCGGAAAGTATGAATAGACGGTAAAACGGCCATGCTCGACATCACCCTCATCCTCGACACCCCGGTCGAGGCCGTGCTCGACTTCAAGTGCTGCCACCTGCCGGGCTTGAATATCGAGGTCCTGGTGCGCAACCGCGGCTGCAGCCCGGTAACGCTCTGCGGGCCCCTGCGCTTTACCACCCCGGAGGGGCGGCCCGGTCACCTCGACCTCTATCCCTTCTGGACGGTGACCGTGGCCCCGGGGGATGTGATCGCCTTTTACGGGAGCCTGGAGGCCGAACGGCTGCGCCGCTGCGCTGAATTTGCCCTGGCGGACAGTCAGGGGGGCTGGCACGCGGCCCGCATCGCGGACCCCGCAATGGCACCCCAGGTCCTCTGAACGCCAAACTCGATAATCGGAACGCGGTGTTACCCATGCATGATCTGACCAAGTCCCAAAAGGAAATCCAGAAGGCGGCCCGCGATTTTGCCAAGGGGGAATTCGACAAGACCCTGGCCCAGGACCTGGACCGCAGCCAAACCTTCCCCCAAGCCATCTGGCAGCGGGCCGCGGAGCTGGGTTTTATCGGGATCCAGTTTCCCGAAGCCTTCGGCGGGGGCGGTCTCGGGCTGATGGAGGCCGCATTGCTGGCCGAAACGCTGTGCCAGGCCGATTCCTCCCTGGGCACGGCCGTCCTGGACGCGGCCGCCGGCGGCGTCTGCCTCGCCCGCTTCGGCGGCCAGGCACAGAAAGAAGCCCGGCTTCCTCCGCTTCTGGAAGGCCGCCAGCGGGCGGCGGCCGCCTTCCAGGAGGCCGGCGCCTCCCTGAGGGCCCTTCCCCGGACCACGGCCGCGGTCCACGGCCAGGGCTGGCGCCTGGACGGGGCCAAGGCCTACGTCAGCGGTGCGCTGGAGGCCGATTTTTTCTTGGTCCTGGCCCGCGATGCCGGGGAAAAGGGTTCCGCGGAAACGGCCAGCATGTTCGTCGTTGAACCCGCAATGGCCGGCATCTCGCTGGAGTCCGAGGGGCGCCGGCTGGGAGGCAACCTGAGCCCCTCGGCCACCCTACACCTCGACGGGGTACGCCTGGGTCCCGAAGCCCTCGTCGGCCGCCCCGGCCGGGGGCTGGCCCAGCTGGAAGCCTTCCTCGTCGAACAGCACATCCTCCAGGCGGCCCAGGCCCTGGGCATGGCCCAGGGGGCCCTGGACCGGGCCGTGGCCTACGCCAAACAGCGGGTCCAGTTCAGCCGCAAGATCGCCGTCTTCCCGGTCACCCGCCACAAGATCGCCGCCATGGCCCTGGGGCTGGAAGAAGCCCGCAGCCTGGTCTATGCCGCGGCCCGGGCCTTCGACCGGGGCAAGGCCGACGCGCGCATGGCCGCCGCCGCCAAGCTCAGCGCCACCGCGGCCGCCATCCAGGCCGCGGACGACGCCATCCAGATCCACGGCGGCTACGGCTACATGCGCGAGTACGACGTGGAACGCTTCTACCGGGACGCCAAGGCCCTCAGCCTGGCCCACGGGACCCCGGAAGACTTGCGCGAGATCATCGGCGCGGCGGTCATCGGCAGGGTGAAATGAACCCAAAAACGTCTGACCCGACATCCTTACGGTACGGCGGCTAAAATGGAAATCCTCACCTATACCCCCGAACAGGAAGACTTCCGGTCGCGCCTGCGCGCCTTTTGCGAGGCCCAGATCACCCCCTTTGCCGACCGCTGGGAGGCCGACCACGAGGTGCCCCGGGACATCTGGCGCCGCATGGGCCGGGCCGGTTTTCTCTGCCCCTGCGTGGAAACCCGCTACGGCGGCCTGGGCGGCGACTTTCGCCATGCCCTGATCGTCAGCCAGGAGCTGGCCGCCACCGGACAGACCGGCCTGGCCGCCTCGCTGCACAGCGACGTGGTGGTGCCCTACATCGACAGCTTCGCCAGCGACGCCCAGAAGCGCCGTCTGCTGCCCGGCTGCGTCAGCGGGGAAATCGTCACCGCCGTGGCCATGACCGAACCGGGGGCCGGCAGCGACCTGGCTGCCATGACCACCACGGCCGTGGTCGACGGCGATGCGATCGTGCTCAACGGCACCAAGACCTTCATCTCCAACGGGGTCAGCTGCGATCTGGTGGTCCTGGCGGCCCGGGAACCGGACGTGGCCGATCCTCATCAGGCCATCTCGCTCTTTCTGGTGGAAGCGGACCGGCCCGGCTTCAAGAAGGGAAGCCGCCTGGACAAGATGGGCTGGCACAGCCAGGACACGGCCGAGCTCTACTTCACCGATTGCCGCATCCCCCGGGAAAGCCGCCTCGGCGAAAAAGGGGCTGGATTTCTCATGCTCATGAGCAAGCTCCAGCAGGAGCGCCTGGTCTGCGCCATCGGCGGCATCGTTGCCGCCGAACGGATCCTGGCCTGGACCACCGACCACTGCCGAAACACCCGGGTGGACGGGCGGCCCCTGGCCAAGGGGCAGACAGTGCAGTTCGCCCTGGTGGAAATGGCCGCCGAGATCAAAATCGGGCGCACTTTCGTCGAAACCCTGGTGGCCGACCACATCGCCGGAACCCAGATCGTGGTGGAGACCTCCATGGCCAAATTCTGGACCACGGACCTGGCCAACCGGACGGCCAACCGCTGCCTGGAGCTCATCGGCCCGGCGGGGAACCTCGAACGCACCCCCATCGTGCGGGCCCTGCGCGACGCGCGCATCATGGCCATCTTTGCCGGCACCAACGAAATCATGAAGCAGATCGCGGCCAAATTTATGGGATTTTGAGAAACTTGAAATTTGAAACGGGCGCCATTGGGTCCCTTCGGTCCTTTTTGTCCTTTTCCTGAAACAGGAACCCGCATCATGCAAAACCAAGGCTCACTAAAAGGCATCACCGTCCTCGACCTCTCGCGGCTCCTGCCCGGCCCCTACGCCTCGATGATCCTGGCCGACCACGGCGCCCGGGTCATCGCGGTGGAAGACAAGCGCTTTCTGGCCGACGGGCTGTTCATGACCACGGTCAACCGCAACAAGGAGCACGTCTCGCTCAACCTCAAGACCGATGCCGGCCGCGAGATCTTCTTCAAGCTGGCGGCCCGCAGCGACGTGGTGATGGAGGGCTTCCGGCCCGGCGTGGTGGACCGCCTGGGGGTGGGCTACGAGGCGGTGCGCCAGGTGCGCCCGGACGTCATCTACTGCGCCATCACCGGCTACGGCCAGGACGGTCCGGCCCGGGACCGGGCGGGCCACGACGTCAACTATCTGTCTCAGGCCGGGGTGCTCGGACTGATCGGCGAACCGGACCGGCCGCCCTCGATTCCCGGGATCCAGATCGCCGACATGGTGGGCGGGAGCATGAACGCGGTGATCGGGATCCTGCTGGCCCTGCACCATCGCCAGCGCACCGGCCAGGGCCAGTACATCGACATCTCCATGACCGACGGCAGCCTCGCCTTGCTGCCCCTGGCCCAGTTTTTCCGCGAGCTGACAGGCCAAGCGCCCCGCCGCGGCGACATGCTGCTGTCGCACCGCTATGCCTGCTACAACACTTACGAAACCGCCGACGGGCGCCACCTGTCCATCGGGGCGGTGGAAAACCGCTTCTGGAAAAACCTGTGCGCCCATTTCCAGGTCTCCGAATTCGCCCCCCTGCAGTACGACGACGGCCGGCGTGCAGAGATCATCACCTTTTTCCGCAGGCTGTTCAAAACCAAGACGCTGGACCAGTGGACGGAGGAGCTCTCCCCATTGGACGTATGCTTCGGGCGGATCCAGGCGTTCGACGAAGTCTTCCATGACCCGCTGTTCATCGCGCGCCAGATGGTGGTCGATCTGCCATGCGCCGACGGGAAATCGGGCAAGGCCCTGGGCGTGCCGGTGAAGCTGAGCGCCTCGCCCGGAACGGTGCGCACGGCGGCCGTGGCCTTCGGGGCCAGCACCCGCAGCGTGCTGGCCGAGTTGGGATACAGCCAAACAGACATCAATCGTATGGCGGCCGAAGGGGTCGTCTGAAATCTCAAATCTCAAATTTGAAATCTGACATTCAAGGAGGAGGGGACCATGGATCTTGGGGGATTGGTTGCACGCAACGCACGGATGGTGCCGGAAAAGGAAGGGGTCATCTATGCAGACAGGCGCTACACCTGGCGGCAGGTCAACGAGCGGGTCAACACCGTGGCCAACCGTCTGCTGGCCGCCGGCCTGCGAAAAGGCGACAAGGTGGCCATGTGGATGTTCAACTCGGACCTGTTCATCTTCGCCTTCTACGGCATCGTCAAGGCCGGGGGGGTGGCCGTGCCGGTCAATTTCCGCCTGGCGCCGCGCGAAGCCGAATATATCTTCGATAACTGCGACGCCGTGGCCCTGATCTTCGACGACGGCTTCGCCGACGCGGTGGCCGAGATGCGCCCCCGCCTGGACAAGATCCGGTCCTTCTATTCCGCCGGTGACGGCCGCTTCGAGAACTGCCAGGCCCTCGCCGATCTGTTCACCCAGGGGGACGCGGGAGAGCCGCCGGTGACGGTGGACGAGTTCGACGAAAGCGAGATCATCTACACCTCGGGCACCACCGGCAAGCCCAAGGGGGCCCTGTTCGTGCACCACAACCAGATGGTGGTCAGCGCCACGGTGCTCTCCCTCATCGGCCTGCGGCCCACCGACCGGATCCTGCATGCGGCGCCCATGTTCCACTCGGCCGAACTCAATCTCTACATGAACCCCACCACCTATGTGGGCGGCACCCATGTGGTGCTGCGCGAGTTTCATCCCCTGAAAGTCCTGGAACTGATCCAGAAGGAGAAGATCACCCAGTTCTTCGGCGCCCCGGTGATGTACGCCTTCATGATGGGCATGCCCAACTTCGACGCCTTCGATCTGTCCTCGGTGCGCTATTTCGGCTACGGGGCGGCCCCCATGGCGGCCGAATCGGTGCGCCAGATGATCGCCAAGTTCAAGAGCGACCAGTTCTTCTGCCTCTGCGGGCTCACCGAGGGCGGGCCGGGCGGGGTGGCCCTCTACCCGGAAGACCAGATCCGCAAGGCCGGGGCCGGCGGCAAGTACATCGTCAACATGGAAACGCGCCTGGTGGACTTCGAAGGCAGCCCCATCACCGAGCCGGGGGTGGTGGGCGAGCTGGTGATCAAGGGCGAGACCTGCATGCGCGAGTACTACAAGAACCCGGCGGCCACCGCCGAGACCATTCGCGACGGCTGGGTCCACACCGGGGACCTGGGCCAGATGGACGACGAGGGCTACATCACCCTGGTGGACCGCAGCAAGGACATGATCATCACCGGCGGGGAAAACGTCTACAGCAAGGAGGTCGAGGACGCCATCTACGAGCACCCGGCCGTGGCCGAGGCGGTGATCATCGGCGTGCCTCATCCCCAGTGGGGCGAAACCGTGATGTGCGTGGCGGCCCTGCACAAGGAAAAATCCCTGGACCTGGAAGAGCTGCGGGGGTTCCTGAAGACCCGCCTGGCCGACTACAAGATCCCGCGCCTGCTGGAGATCGTGCCCGGACTGCCCAGAAACGTCTCGGGCAAGGTGCTCAAGTACCAGCTTCGGGATCAGTTTAAGAAATAGGACGAATAGGACGAATAGGACGGATAGGACATATCGGACCTGCCCGCCAATTTTCAAGTTCCCAGATTTCACGTTTCACGCATCACC
This sequence comes from uncultured Desulfobacteraceae bacterium, assembly GCA_937982505.1. Taxonomy (GTDB): domain Bacteria; phylum Desulfobacterota; class Desulfobacteria; order Desulfobacterales; family UBA2174; genus UBA2174. The sequence goes on from CALJLV010000041.1 coordinate 59,529, forward strand.
GGAGGTCTCATGCCCCTGACGCCCGAACAGATGAAAGCTTTCATCGAAAAGCCTTTCGCCTTCGTCGAGCGTATCGGCCTCAAGGCCCTGATCCTGGAGCGCGGCCGGGTGCGCCTGGCCGTCCCCCTGGAACCCAACGTCAACCACATCGGCTCCATGTATGCCGGGGCCCTCTTCACCCTGGCCGAAATCCCGGGCGGGGCCCTGTATCTGACCAGCTTCGACACCGAGCGCTTCTACCCGGTGGTCAAGGAGATGACGATCCGCTTTCTCAAGCCGACCACCAGCGACGCCACGGTGGAGATCATCCTTGACGAGGCGGCCATCGGGGCCATCGAGGCCCGGGCCGCCGCCCAAGGCAGGGCCGACTATCTCCTGGAGGCCGAAATCAGGGACGACGCCGGCCAGGTGGTGGCCACCTCCCGCGGCGTCTACCAACTGCGCGCCTGGTGAAGGTGAATCGCCACGGCAAACATTCATAGCGACGGTCGGACGGGTCGGACCCGTCCGACTTGTCCGCCCCATACTGGACGATGACCATGCAGATTCTTGCCTACACCCCCGCCCACGAGGACTTTCGCCGCCGCCTGCGTGCTTTTCTGGAGGCCGAGGTCGCGCCCCACGTCGATCACTGGGAGGCCGAGACCCACATCGTGCCCCGGCGAATCTGGGAAACGATGGGGGACCAGGGGTTCCTGTGCACGTCCGTGCCCCCGGCCTACGGCGGACCAGGGCTCGATTTTCTCTACTCGGTGATCGTCATCGAGGAGATCAGCCGCACCAATCACAACGGCCTGGCCGCCCCCCTGCACAGCGACATCGTGGTGCCCTACATCGTCGCTTTCGGCAACGAGGCGCAGAAACAACGCCTTCTGCCCGACTGCGTGAGCGGGCGGACCATCACCGCCGTGGCCATGACCGAACCCGGGGCCGGCAGCGACCTGGCCGCCATGACCACTACAGCCGTCGAGGACGGTGACGAGATCGTCCTCGACGGGGCCAAGACCTTCATCACCAACGGGATCAACGCCGATCTGATCGTCCTGGCGGCCAAGGACCCCGGCGTGGAAAACCCCCACCAGGCCATCTCCCTGTACCTGGTGCCGGCCGACACTCCCGGCTTTTCCCGGGGCCGCCACCTGGAGAAGATGGGCTACCACAGCCAGGATACGGCCGAACTCTTCTTTTCCGCATGCCGCATCCCGGCCGCCAACCGTCTCGGTGAAAAGGGGACGGGCTTTGTGATGCTCATGGACAAACTCCAGCAGGAGCGGCTGGTGGTGGCGGTGATGGCCCAGGCCGGAGCCGAGTTCCTTCTCCAATGGACCACGGATTACCTCAAGCGGACCCGGGTTGACGAGCGCCCACGGAGCAGGTCCCAGGACGTGCAGTTCGCCCTGGTGGAGATGGCCGCCGAGGTGCGCCTGGGGCGCACCTTTCTCGACACCCTCATCGTCGACCACATGGCCGGCCGGAACGTGGTGGTGGAAACCTCCATGGCCAAGTACTGGATCAGCGCCATGGCCCATCGCGCCGCGGCCCGCTGCCTGGATCTGTGCGGTCCGGAAGCCGGCCTGGAACGCTGCCCGGCGGCGCGTACCTTTCGCGATACGCGGGTCATGTCGATCTTTGCCGGCACCAACGAAATCATGAAGCAGATCGCCGGCAAATTCATGGGGTTTTAGAAAACTGGAAATAGGAAAATCGAAATTGGAAACTGGGATTGGCGATGAATCGACGGCGGCATGACGCTTTCCGGCCGACTGTTTGATCCGTCTGATCGGTCGGATCGACACCCAAATTTCAAATTTCCATTTTCCAATTTCATCTTTACCGCAACGCGCCCCGGCGCAATCAGCAGGCAGGCACCTATGACGAAAACCGCAGCGCACCGCCCCAAGGCCCCCCTGGAGGGGATCCGCGTGGTGGAATACGGCGTCTTTCACGCCGGCCCGGGGGCCGGCGCCATCCTGGGGGACCTGGGGGCCGAAGTGATCAAGATCGAATCCGCCGAAGGCGACCCGGAACGTTACTGGACCAACGTGGGCGGGATGGACATCGGCGTTCCGGCCACGGGCGAAAGCATCATGTTCGAGGTCTCCAACCGCAACAAGCGCGGCCTGTGCCTCGACATCAAGACCGCGGCCGGCAGGGAGGTGCTCCACCGCCTGGTAGGTGCGGCGGACGTCTTCCTGACCAACCTGCGACCGCCCACCAAGGCCGCGCTGGGAATTGATTTTGAAACGCTCAAAGCCGTCAATCCGTCCCTGATCCACGCCAGTGTGTCCGGCTACGGACCGGCCGGCCCCATGGCCGCCATCGGGGCCTTCGACCCCATGGGCCAGGCGGCCTCGGGAATGATGTTTCTCCACGACCCCCACAATCCCTCCCTGATCCACCTGGCGGTGCTGGACCAGGCCACGGCCATCGCCGCCAGCCACGCCATCGTGACGGCCCTGTTCGTGCGCGAGCGCCACGGCGGGGCCCAGGCGGTGCATGCCTCGCTTTACGGCACCGGATTATGGCTGCTCTACGCCAACCTGGTCTGCACCAGTGTACTGGGGCGGGACCCGGGAATGGCCTGGATCCGCTTCGACAATTCGCCGCTGCGCAACAACTTTTGCTGCCGCGACGGCAGGTGGGTCATCGGGGTACACCACCCTGAGGAAAAGTACTGGGAGCCCTTCTGCCGGGCCACGGGGCAGGACCACCTGCTGGCCGATCCGCGCTTTGCCGCCCCGGCCGGCCGCCGCGCCAACGTGGCCGAGCTGGTGCGGATCTTCGATGCGGTCATGGCCACCCGGGACCGGGATGAATGGATGCGGACCTTCATGGCCCACGGACTGATGTTCAGCCCCGTGCAGCGGCTCGATGAGGTGCTGGCCGATCCCCAGGCCCTGGAGAACGGCTACCTGGTCCAGTGCCACCACCCGGTTCACGGCCCGATCCAGATCCCCGGCTATCCTCTGCACTTTGACGGCATGACGGCCGGCAGCCGCCGCCCGGCCCCGGCCATCGGCCAGGATACGGACGCCATCCTGGCCGAGCTGGGCTATTCCGCCGCCGAGATCCACCGCCTGGCGGCCGAGGGCGTCACCCGCCGCTCAAGGAGCGATCATGACGGATGACAGTTTCCGGGTGGAACGCATCGGTGCCGTGGCCCGCTGCAGCATGAACCACCCGCAGACCATGAACGCCCTCAACCTCGAAACCGGGGCGCCCATGGCCGAGGCGATTCACCGCCTGGTGGCCGACGCATCCGTTTCGGTCATCATCCTGAGGGCCGAGGGGGACAACTTCTGCACCGGATCGGATCTGGCCCTGCTGGGAGACAATCTGGATCCCGGCCAACTGCGCGGCCTGATGAACCGGGCCAACGCCATGCTCCTGGATCTGTACCAGGGGCCCAAGATCGTGATTGCCGAAGTCGACGGATTCGCCCTGGGCGGGGGACTCGGCCTGGCGCTGGCCTCCGATCTGACCCTGGCCACCGAGCGGGCCAGGTTCTGCTGCGGCTTCATCCGCATCGGCGCCGTGCCCGACCTCGGAGTGAGCTACTTCCTGCCGGAACGGGTCGGCCTGCTCGCGGCCAAGGAGATCGCCCTCACCGGCGACATCCTTGAGGCCCCCCGGGCCCTGGCCATGGGGTTGATCAATCGGGTGGTGCCCCACGAGGAAATTGCCGCGGAAGTGCTCGGGCTGGCCCGGCGCATCGCCAAAGCGCCGGCCGAGGCCCTGGCCTGGACCAAGCGCAATCTCAACCGGGGAGTCCGGGTGGACCTGATCACGGCGCTGGACATCGAGGCCCACGTCCAGCCGCTCATGCTGATGACCCAGGCCCACAAGGAGGCCATCCGGAAACTGCTGTCCAGGATTGCCGGCGCTTAACGGTCTTTGCGCCTTTGGGGTTCAGCGGCTTTTTTCGAAGCGGTGGCGGTGAATCGAGATCGGAACCCGAAGAGAAAAGGAAACGGAGATGAACACAAAAGCAACGGGGACGCTCACGGTGGGGAACTTCGTCCGGGTCGCGGCAGTCCGCTACGGGGACCGAGAGGCGATCTTCTGTTCTTCCACCGGCCGCCGGTTCTCCTTCCGTCAGCTCAACCAGCGAACCAATCGCCTGGCCAACGGGTTAACCGCCCTGGGGCTGAAAAAGGGAGACGTGGCGGCTTTTCTCTGCACCAACCGCGCCGAAATCGTTGAAATCTACTCCGCCCTGGCCAAGATCGGAGTGATGGGCATCCCTTTGAATTACCGCCTGGCCCCTTCCGAAATCATCGAACTGCTGTCGCACGGCGAGGCCTCGGCCCTGATCTTCGATCCTTGGTTCGGTGAAATCGCCGCCCGGGTGCGCGAGGCCCTGCCGCGGGTCCGGCACTTCGTGGGTATGGGCGACGGCGTCCCCGGATTCGCCCTCGACTACGAGGCGCTGCTGGACCGGTCCTCGGACGCGGAGCCGGAGATTGATATCAGCGAAGAAGACGCCATGTACATGAATCTGACCTCCGGAACGACCGGACTGCCCAAGGCCTACCTGCTCACCCATTACAACAATGCCGCCGCCGGGCCGTTCTTCGCGGGCTATTTCGACCTGACACGCGATGACGTGGTCCTGACCGCCTTTCCCATCTTCGGCCGCGTGGGCTTCGCCTGGTGCATGGTCTCCATCCTGGTGGGTGCCCGGAATGTCATCCACCCGTTCAACCCCCAGCAGATCCTCGGCCTGATGGCTTCCGAGAAGGTCACGATCTCCAACTGGGTACCGACCATGGCAGCCTTCGTCCTTTCCCTGCCCGACGTGGCCACCCACGACCTCTCCTCCCTGCGCGCGCTGGTCTTCGCCGCCGCGCCGCTGACCTCCGCCCTCCAGGATCAGATCCGGACGCGGCTCTGCCCCAACCTCTACGAGTTCTATGGCCTTCAGGAAACCGGTATCGTCGTCTGTATCGGCCCGGAAGAGAAGAACCGCCGCCCGGCCTCGGTGGGCAAGGTCGCCTTTTCGGCCGAGGTCCGCGTCGTCGACGTCGACGGACGAGACGTTTCCCCCGGAACGGTGGGCGGCATCATCGCTCGAGCCCCTTCAGCCACGGCGGGATATTTCAAGAACGAAGCCCAGACTAGGGAGGCGTTCCGGGACGGCTGGTTCCACACTGGCGACCTGGGATATTTCGACGAGGAGGGATTCCTCTTCCTGGCCGGCAGGAGCAAGGACATGATCGTCACCGGCGGACAGAACGTTTTTTCAGTCGAAGTCGAGGACGCACTGCTGAACCACCCTGCCGTGGCCGAGTGCGCCGTTATCGGCCTGCCGGACGACACCTGGGGCGAACGGGTGACCGCCGTGGTGGTGCGGGCACCCGGGGCCAAGGTGACGGAGGCCGAAATCATCGCCTTCGGGAAGGAACGTCTGGCCGGCTTCAAGGCGCCGAAAACCGTAATCTGGCACAACGGCCCACTTCCCCGCACCCCTACCGGAAAGGTCACCAAGTACGTCCTGATGGAAGCCTACGGGAGGGCGCCGTCGGTATCCTGACCCGACCCGCTTCACCGGTGGAAAGCCGCGTCCCAAGAATCCCCTGGCGCCGGCGGCGCGGTTGATGCGGGTCGCGCCGCCGCAATCCCCATTACCGCAACCCCCGAACGTCACCACAGGAGGAACCCGTACATGGCCCAGCTCATCGCCGACCGTCGCGACATCGACTTCGTCCTCTACGAGCAGCTTGCCGCGGACGCCCTCTGCCGGACCGACCGCTACCGCGAGTTCAACCGCAAGACCTTCGACATGATCCTCACCGAAGCGCGCAGCTTCGCCCTGAAAGAGATCCTGCCCACCTTTGTTCCCGGCGACCGGGAAGGGCTTCGCTTTGAACACAACCTGGTCTTCACGCCCGCGTGCTTCCACCGGGCCTACCGGCTCTTTTGCGAAAACGAATACACCGCTCTGCCCGCCGAGCCCGAACTCGGCGGCCAGGGGCTGCCCCACGTGATCTCCCAGGCGGTGAGCGAGTACCTCCTGGGCGCCAACTATGCCTTCACCCTTTACGCCTGGTCGGGCTACGGGGCCGGCGAGATGATCGAAATTTTCGGCACCGAAGAACAAAAAAAGATGTTCCTCAAGAAGATGTACACCGGCCAGTGGGGCGGCACCATGGTACTCACCGAGCCGGAAGCGGGCAGCGACGTGGGCCACCTGCAGACCTCGGCCCGCCCCAATCCCGACGGCACCTATTCGATTTCGGGCAACAAGATCTTCATCACCAACGCCGAGCACGATCTCACCGAGAACATCATCCACCCGGTCCTGGCGCGCATCGAGGGGGCCCCGGCCGGCACCAAGGGGATCTCCCTGTTCATCGTACCCAAGATCTGGGTCAACCCCGACGGCAGTCTGGGACAGGCCAACGACGTGGTCTGCACGGCCATCGAGGAAAAGATGGGCATCCACGCCAGCCCCACCTGCCAGCTCACCTTCGGCGGCAAGGGCGGATGCCGGGGCCTGCTGCTGGGCGAGGTCAACCAGGGGATGCGGGTCATGTTTCACATGATGAACGCCGCGCGCATCCTGGTGGGCGCCATCGGCGCCACCAGCGCCTCGGCGGCCTACCTCTACGCCCTGGACTACGCCCGCCAGCGCCGGCAGGGCCGTGACCTGGAAAAGGCCTTGGACCCCGATTCGCCCCAGGTGCCCATCATCCGCCACCCGGACGTGCGGCGCATGCTCATGTGGATGAAGACCCACGTCGAGGGGATGCGCAGCCTCATCGCCTACGGAGCCTGGTGCATCGACCAGCAGAAGTGCAACCCCGACCAGGGCCAGCGGGACTTCTACAAGGGGATGCTCGACCTGCTCACCCCGGTGATCAAGGCTTACTGCACCGACCGCGGGGTGGACGTGTGCAACCTGGCGATCCAGGTTTACGGGGGATACGGATACACGAAGGACTACCCGGTGGAACAATTGCTGCGCGACGTGCGCATCGCCGCGATCTACGAGGGCACCAACGGGATCCAGGCCATGGACCTGCTGGGCCGCAAGCTGGGCATGGCCGGCGGCCGGATCTTCCTGAACCTGATGGGGGAAATGAAAAAAACCGTTGCCAGGGCTCGCGAAAGCGCCGTCCTGGGTGGTCTGGCCGAACGCTTGGAGGCCGCGGTGGACCGCCTGGGCGAGACCGCCATGCGGATCGGCACCATGGCCATGAGCGAGCGATTGCGGGCGGCCTTTGCCCATGCCTGCCCGTTCATGGACGCGACCGGCGACTGCGCCATGGCCTGGATGCTGCTGTGGCGCGCCGCTGTGGCGGCCCCGGCCCTGGACAAGCTGCTGGCCGGCGCCACCGGTGAGAAGCGGGCCGCGATCCTGGAGAAAAACCGCCAGGCGGCCTTCTACGAGGGGCAGATCCGTTCGGCGGAATTCTTCATCGAGACGGTGCTGCCGGTGACCCTGGGCCGCATGGACAGCATCCAGGCCGGCAACGCCGCCGCGGTGGAAATCCCGGAGACGGCCTTCGGCGCCTATTGACGAATTTCAGATTGCAAATTTGAAATTTCAAATCCGAAAGGAGTCCGCCGTGTCCATCTCCGACGACCGCCCCTGGCTCAAGACCTACGACGACCACGTGCCGGCCGACGTGGAGATCCCCGCGGTCACCTATACCGCCTTGCTCGAGGAGGGCCTCAAAGCCCACCCCGAGCGGGCCGCGGCCCATTTCCTGGGCCGCACGGTGACCTTCGCCGAGCTCGACCGCCTCTCGGCGCGCTTTGCCGCCTTTCTCGCGGCCGGCGGCTACGGCCCCGGAGATGTGGTGGGCATCAACCTGCCCAACACCCCCCAGTACCTGATCGTCCTGGCCGGGGCCCTGCGGGCCGGCTGCGCGGCCACCGGCATCAGCGCCCTGCTCACGGCCGAGGAAATGGCCTACCAGCTTGACGACGCCGGCGTCCGGGTGCTGGACACCTTCGCTGCCCCTCACTCCACCAAGAACCCGACCGACGCCGCCCCGACCTCCCGACAGGCACAAA
>CALJLV010000042.1 GCA_937982505.1 uncultured Desulfobacteraceae bacterium
GGGTGATCAACGGCACCAAGATCTTCATCACCAACGGCGGCCCCCTGGCCGGCTTTTACAGCGTCCTGTGCCAGACGGACGAAAACGCCTCGCCGCCCTATCGAGGGTTGAGCCTGATCCTGGTGGAAGCCGACCGGCCGGGGGTGGGCACCGCCGATGTGGGCCGCAAGATGGGCATCCAGATCATGCACACCGCCGAGGTGACCTTCAAGGACGTGCGCGTGCCCCTGGACAACCTCATCGGCAAGGAGGGCCGGGGCTTTTACCAGGTGCTGGAGTTTTTCGACGAAAGCCGCATCCTCATCGCGGCCCAAGGCCTGGGGACGGCCCAGGGGGCCTTCGACCGGGCCCTGGCCTACGTCAAGGGCCGCGAGCAGTTCGGCAAATCCATCGCTTCGCTCCAGGCCACCCAGCACAAGCTGGCCGACATGGCCACCAAGATCGAACTGGCCCGCCTGATGACCTACAAGGCGGCCTGGAACTTCGACCAGGGGCGCATCGATCCCAAGCTGACCTCCATGGCCAAGATGTTCGCCGCGCGCACCGCGGTGGAGGTCTGCGACGAGGCCATCCAGCTTCTGGGCGGATACGGCTACATGGCCGAGTACGAGGTGGAGCGCTTCTACCGCGACGCCAAGATCACCGAGCTGTACGAAGGTACCAAGGAAATCCAGAAAAACACCATCGCCAGCGCCGTGCTCGGAAAGCTCAAATAGGCCCCCCGACGCCGGCCGTGCGGCCCCCGCCCCGGCCGGCGCCATTCTTTTGACGGCGCTTGGCCTGTTCCCCTTTTCTCGATCCGGGCTCCCGCCTGCATCTCAACCGCCAAGGAGGCGTTATGGTCGATCCGGCTGAATTTTTCAAAAAAACCGTCATCATGGGCCTGGGCATGGGGCTGATGGCCAAGGATGAGATGGAAAAACTGGTCCGCGAGGTGGGCAAGAAGTTCGACATGGGTGAAAAGGATGCCGAAAAGTTTCTCCAGGATCTGGAAAAACGCTACGAAGACGTCCAGGAGCGCCTGGAAAAGCGGGTGGAGGACGCGGTCAGCGCCTTTCTGAAAAAAGCCGACATCGTCACCGGAGAGGATCTCAAGGCCCTCAAGAAGGAGATCCGCGACCTGAAAAAGGCCGTCAGTGAAGGCGCCGGCGAGAAAACCGTCTAGGCTCCCGGGCTAGCAGGGGCAAGGTGGCCGCCCTCCGGCCGCTGGGAGGAGGCTTACCCCGGCTGCCCCCGTCCGCCCTGGCAGATCCAGGCCCGCGCCATGCTCAGCATCCGCAAAATAGGCGTCATCGGACGTACCTACCGCCACCTGAACCGCTACCGCCAGATCCTCGGGGCCCTGTTCAGCTATGGGTTCGAAGATCTGGTGGTGCGGCTCAACATCGACCGCTACATCGACAGCGCCCTGCAGGTGATCCGCCGCCATCCCGGCGAACGGCTCGAGCGCCTCACCCGGGCCGAACGGGTAAGAATGATCCTCGAGGAACTGGGGCCGACCTTCGTCAAGTTCGGCCAGGTTCTCTCCACCCGGCCGGACCTGGTGCCGGTGGAGTTCCTCAATGAACTGGCCAAGCTCCAGGACCGCGTGCCGCCCTTCGGCTTCGAGGAAGTGCGACGGGTGGTGGCCCGGGAACTGGGCCAGCCGCCTGAAACCCTTTTTTCCCGCTTCGAGGCCGAACCGATGGCCTCGGCCTCCATCGGCCAGGTGCACCGCGCCGAGCTGAAAGACGGAGAAACGGTGGCGGTCAAGGTGCAACGCCCCGGCATCCGGCGCATCATCGAGATCGACCTGGAAATCTTGCTGCACCTGGCCACCCTGGCCGAGCGGCATGTGGCCGAGCTGGCCCTGCACCGTCCGGTGCGCATCGTGGAAGAGTTCGCCAGAACCCTGGAACGCGAGATCGACTACACCGTCGAGGCCAGCAACCTGGAGCGCATGGCGCGCCTCTTCCTGGACGACCCCACGGTCTGCATCCCGGCCGTATACCCGGATTATTCCGCTGCCCGGGTGCTGACCTGCGAATTCATCGCCGGCATCAAGATCTCCGAGACCGCCCAACTGGACGCGGCCGGTCTCGACCGCCGCCTGATCACCGAACGCGGGGCCGATCTGGTCCTTAAACAGATCTTCGTGCACGGCTTTTTCCACGCCGATCCACATCCGGGCAACCTTTTCGTGCTGCCGGACAACGTGATCTGCATGCTCGATCTGGGCATGACCGGCACCATCGACCGCTATACCCGCGAGGATTTCGTCGATCTGATCGACGCCGTGGTCCACCGCCACGAGGCCCGCGCCACCCAGGTGCTGCTGCGGATCACCGAATGGGACCAGGAACCGGATCGGCGCCACATTGAGCGCGATGTGGCCGATTTTATCGGTCAGCACCTGCACAAGCCCCTGCAGGAAATCGAACTGGGCCGCCTGATCAACCGGCTGCTCGAACTGGCCTCCCAGCATCGGCTGCGCATCCCGGCCGGAATCTTCCTGATGATGAAGGCCATCACCTCGGTGGAGGGGGTGGCCCGCCGCCTTGATCCGCAGTTCGACATCTTCGCCCGGGCCCGGCCTTTCATCGTCCACGTCAAGATGGCCCGCCTCCATCCGGGGCGCATCACCGGGGACCTGCTCAACATCGCCTCGACCCTCAAGCAGTTCGTCGGTCAAATGCCCGAGGATCTGCTCTCGCTGGCGCGCTTGACCCGCCAGGGCCGCCTGACCTGCCGCCACGAACTGCTGGGCATGGAACGGATGCTGGCCACCCACGACCAGATGAGCAACCGCATCGCCTTTGCCCTGATCATCGCCGCCCTGCTGGTCGGCTCGGCCCTGATCGTGATCTCCAAAACCCCGCCGCTTTTTTTCGGCATCTCCATGCTGGGCCTGGTGGGCTTTCTGGCCGCCGCAGTGCTGGGGATCTGGCTGCTCATCGCCATCTTGCGCAAGGGGAGCCTCTAGCGCCGGCCGGCGTTGGCATCTTTTGCATGACCGGAAAGGAGAGCGTGTTCAGGACTGGCGCACCAGGGCGTAAGCGGCAATGTCGGCCAGAATCGACCGGGCCGTCGACTCGGGAAACGACGCCAGGGCCGCCTGGGCCCGCTCCACGTGGGCGGCGGCCAGGCGCCGGGCATGCGCGATCCCGCCGTGACGCTGCAGCAGGCCGACTAGAACCTGGAAATCCGCCGGCGAAAAGTCGGGGCTGGAAATGATCCGGGTCATGACCCGGCGGTCGGATGCCGGGGCCCGGGACAGGGCGTGGATCACCGGCAGGGTCAGCTTCCCTTCGCGCAGGTCGGCGCCCGGGAGTTTGCCCAGGACCGCCCCTTCCTGGGTATAGTCGAGCAGGTCGTCGGCGATCTGGAAGGCCAGCCCCAGATGATCGCCATACGCGGCCAGGGCCGCCTCGACGCTCTCGGCGGCGCCGGCCAGAATGGCACTGATGCGGCAGGCCCCCTGGAACAGCACGGCGGTCTTGCAGCCGATGATGCGCAGGTATTCCGCCTCGTCCAGGTCCAGGTTCCCCTTGCGCGCCAGCTGCAGGATCTCGCCCTGGGCCATCTCCTCGGTCACCGCCGCCACGACCTCGATCACCCGCGGCATCCCGGTGCGCGCGGCGATGGACAGGGCCCGGGCCAGCAGAAAATCCCCGGTGAGCACCACCTGGGCCGGATCCCAGACCCGGTGGGCCGCCGGCCGGCCCCGGCGCAGGGTCCCGGCATCGATCACATCGTCATGGAGCAGGGTGGCGGCGTGGATGTACTCGAAGATGGTGGAAAAGGTCACATCGTAGTCGCCCCGGTAACCGCAGAGCCGGGCGCAGAGAATCATCAGCAGGGGGCGCAGCCGCTTGCCCCCGGCAAAGAGCAGGTGGCCGGCGATCCGCCGCACCAGATCGAGATGGGGGGTCAAATGGGCCGTCAGGGCAGCCTCGATGGCCTCCAGGTCGGAGCGGGTCTCGGCCAGGATGCGCCCCTTGAGTTCGTCGGCGTTCACGCCAGTCCTCCCGTCAGATCATACTCCAGGGCGTCTTGAATGACCACCGGACGGATCTGTCCCACCGCCACCCCTTCAGCCTGGACATAGGTGATCCCGTCCACCTCGGGAGCCTGGAACATGGTGCGCCCCTCGTAAAGCCCCGGCTCGCTCAGCGCCTCGATGAGCACCGGATAGGTCCGTCCCAGGTGGCGGCGGTTGCGCCGGGCGGCGATCTGCTGCTGGCGCGCCATCAGGCGCTGGTAGCGTCGCCGGGCCGTGGCGGCCGGCACATGGCCGTCCAGCTGGTGGGACGGCAGGTCTTCGTGGTCCGAATAAACGAAGGCGCCCAGGTGATCGAACTCCATCCGCTCGACAAAGGCCAGCAGCCGGTCGTAGTCCGTCTCGGTCTCGCCGGGAAACCCGACGATCACCGTGGTGCGCAGGGCGGCCCCGGGGACCTGGCGTCGGATCATCTCCAGGCGCCGCTGCAGATCCGCCTCGGTGTGATGGCGGCCCATGCGGCGCAGGATCCGATCGGCCGCATGCTGAATGGGTACATCGAAGTAAGCGCAAACGTTTTCCAGTTCGCCCACGGTATGCACGATTCGATCGTCGATGCTCTCCGGATGACCGTACAGGATCCGAATCCAGGTATTGACATCCACTGCGGACAGCCGCTGGAGCAGATCGGCCAGGTGCACCGGCGGGGTCAGGTCCTGGCCGTAGGCGGTGGTGTCCTGGGCCACCAGCACCAATTCCCTGACTCCCTGGGCGACCAGCCACCGGGCCTCGGCCACGAGCCGCTCGGGAGGCACGCTCTTTTGACGGCCGCGCAGCCGGGGAATGATGCAGTAGGTGCAGCGGCGGTTGCAGCCTTCGGCGATCTTCAGGTAGGCCGAGGGACTCGGCAACCGCCAGCGGGTCGCATCGGCCGTCGGCGCCATACGGTCCGGGTCGGGCAGGTAGCACGGGGGCAGACCGCTGGGAGGCGGTCCCAGAACCCGGCCGATCTGATCGAAGGCCCCGGTGCCCACAAAGGCGTCCACCTCGGGCAGGGCCGCGACGATGTCTTCACGGTAGCGTTCCGGCAGACAGCCGGCGACGACCAGTCGGCGGCAGCGGCCGGCCCCTTTGAACGCCGCCATTTCGAGAATCGCATCGATGGACTGGTTGGCCGCCGCTTCGATGAAGCTGCAGGTGTTGACCACGATGGCGTCCGCGGCGGCTGGATCCTGAACCACCCGCCACCCCTCGGCCGCCAGGCGGCCAAGCATGGTTTCGCTGTCCACCTGGTTGCGGGCGCAGCCCAGGCTGTGCAGGTAAACGGTGGGAGAAGCAATGGCCGTCAAATCCGGATTCCTTTAGGGGTTGCATGCAGGAATGCAAGGTAGGCAACCCGGGGCGGGATGTCAAGCCGCTGGTCCGGAAAGGGAATCGACGGACAAGGTCTCCGCGCGCGCCAGGACCTGGCGCAGCAGGGTCTCTCCGGCGACCAGGTCCATGTCGTCGAGGCGCACCAGGTGAGCGGCCACGGCAAGCCGGCGGCCTTCGAGGGCCTGGCACAGCCGCGCACACAGCTGGCGCGCCACCGCCGGGGGGGTGTGAGGCATCAGAATCCCCAGGAGCCGGTGGTCGATGCGGCCGATGGTGTCGTTCTGGCGCACCATGCCGGGCAGGCGATGCAGAAAATCGATCTCTTCGCTGGACAAGGGCGGCTTGTCCGACGGGGTCGACAGGCCCCGGGCATCATTGCCCAGGGAGAGTAGGCAGAGGCTCAGATCAATGCCGTAGCGCCGGCAGCGCTGCAGCTCCTGCTCCAGCCGCTGCAGAAAGACGCGCCGGTTGTAGAGGCCGCTCAGGTCGTCCACCCGACTCGATTCGAAAAGGCACTCGGAGACGCGGGCGATCCGATGGCAGAGCAGGTTCATCAGATTGATGAAAAACCGCTGGGCCGCCGGCGGATAAAGCCACTGCAGGCGCCGGATCATGTTCATGTTGATCTGCAGCAATTCCGTTGGCTTGCGGGCCACGACGGTGGCCGAGCGGGGCGCGTTGCGCAGCAGACCCATCTCGCCCACAACATCACCGCTATGCAGCATGTCGAGCCGCTTGACATCCCATCCGTTGAGGATCGGATCCAGGCTCGTGGGGTGATCCAGGACTTCCAGCTCGCCATCGATCACGGCGTACATCGAGTCGCTGGGATCCCCTTTTCTGAATACCACCTCCCCGGGTCCCGCCTGGCGCAGGGCGCCGGCCACGATGATGTAATGGACTTCGGTGCGCGAAAGGCCGTGAAACAGGGGAAGCCCTTCCCGGGGGTCGACGCCCAGCTTGATGCGCACCAGGTCCCACAGGGTCACCAGCTCGGCATGGCGCATGAGAATGGGCAGCAGGAGCAGATCCCCCGCCAGGGCCGACACAAGGGTCACCACCATCAGCAGGCCGAAAACCGCCGTGGGCTGAAAGCTGGAAAAAGTCAAAATCGCAAAGCCCGTGCTGATGGTCGCGGTGGTGTAAACGATGGGCCGTCCGATATGGTGCAGCGTGGCGGCCAGGGCCCGCTCATCGTCCAGATCCGACTTGAACTCGCGGTTGTAGCGCACCAGGTAGTGGATCGTGTCGTCCACCGCCAGGCCGATGGCAATGCTGGCGATCAAACTGGTGAACATGGACAGCTCGATGCCGAACCAGCCCATCACCCCCAGGTTGACCAGAATGGGGAAAAGGTTGGGCATGATGGCGATGAGGCCGACCCGGACGGAAAGAAAGAGGGCGAACATGATGGCGAAAACCACCGCCATGGTCAGCCCCAGGCTCTTGACCTGACCGCGGGTGATCAGGTCGCTGCTGGCGGAAACCACCACGCTGAAGCCGGTCAGGTCCCGCTTGACCGTCGGGGGAAGCAGGCCGTCCAGATAGCGCGTGATCTCACGGCGCAGGGCGATGATGTCCCGCGAATTGGAAAGGTGGGTCATGAGAAGGACATTGGTGGCGCCCAGATCCGCCGAAACGAAGCGCCGGAGCATCTCCTCGCCCAGCAGGGTCTTGAAGCTGTTAAACAGCATGCGCAGCTCCCAGGCCGCCTCTGGCAGGGTGTAATAGGCCGCGTCGAAGCCGTTGGTGGCATAGTTGACCAGCTTGAGGTAGTCGGCCACGGAGATGGTCTTGTCCACCCCGGCCAGGGTTTCCAGATGGGCCTGGACCTCGGCGATGCGCCGGATCTGGGCCGGATCTTCGAAAAAGTCGGCCTGGCCTCCGTCGATGACCAGGTTAATGGGGAAGGCTCCGCAAAGATCCTGGTAGACATCGTGGAAATGGCGGCTGACGGGCACATCCGCCTTGAAGTAGCGCATGGGGTTGGTTTCGACCTTCAGCTGAAAGGCCCCCATGCACAGCAAGACGGCGGCCAGGGCAAAAACAGTCAAGGTCTTTCGCTGACGCTGCAACGTCCAGCCCACGATGGCCTGAATCAGCCGCTCCAGCCTGCCCGCGTCGCCTTTCGGCGCAGACGGAAGGCCCGCTTCGGGCAAGGGCATGAGCGCCAGCAGGGCGGGAAAGACGCTCAGCAGGACCGCCAGCAGAGCGCAGATCCCGAAACAGGCGAAAAGAGCGAACTCGCGGATCATCGGAATGCGGCTGAGAAAGAGGGAGGCCAGTCCCAGGGCGGTGGTGGCCACCGCCAGGGCGGTGGGAAAGGCGGTGTGGCGGAAAGTCCCCTGGACAGCCGCCGGGGCGCTGGGGCTGGACGGGATCCAGACGTGGTATTCGGCAACGATGTGAAGACAGTAGGCCGTGCCCACGGCGATGAGAAAGACCGGCACGATCATGGTCAGCATCGAAAGGGCGGTACCGGTCAGGGCGATGAAACCGAAGGTCCACACCAGGGTGGTCCCAACGCAGACCAGGGGCAGGAGCAGATCCGCGCCGCGACGAAAAATGCCCCAGAGGATCAAGACGATGAGCAACAGGGTAACGGGCGGAAGGCGAAAAAAATCCCGGCGCGTCAGGCGCTCGAGCGCCTGGGAGACCAGAGGCATGCCGATCTGATAGGTTCCGGCGCCAAGATCGCTGGCCGCGAGGGCCTGCGCAACGGCGGCGATGGTGGCGTTCTGGTCGGCCCCCTCCACCAGCATCAGGGTCAGGGCCGCGGTGCGCCGGTCGGCCGAAAAAAGATTGCGCTCGAAGAGGGCCACCGGCTTCATCACCGCGGCGAACTTTTCCATGGACCAGGTGCCGCCCAGATCCACCGCCCGGCGCACCTCGGGCAGGCCGACCACCTGGCGAACGCCCTGGATGCGGCCCAGGGCGTCGGAAAGGGCCGTCAAGGCGGCGAAGGTTTCCGGATCGAAGATGTCGGCGCCCTTGACCACCACGCGGATGATTTCATCGGATCCGAAGCGCTTCTTGAATTCACCGTAGGTCTGGTTTTCGGGCAGATCCTGGATGATCAGATCGTAGACCGAAGTGGAAAAGGTCAACCGGGGGATCTGGGAGGCGAACAGGAGGGTGATCGCGGCCGCCAGGGCCAGAACCCAGCGCGGCCGATCCAGGACCAGGCGGAAGTAGCGCACCGCGAACCGTTGGATGAAAGACGACTGCCCCATCCTCGCCCCCAGCCCCAGCGGAGGCCGCCGCAGAGGAGCGGCAGGCCCCGAGGGCATGCGTCGGGGTGATCAGTCTGAAGGGATGCGAAACACGGTGCATCCGTACCGTGGCGTGAACGCCGTGGAATCTTTTCGGGAAGGAACCGGAGCGGCCGCCCCGGTTTCCAAAGTATTCTATAAAAATTGGCGGGTTTGTCAACGCCAGACCGCCAGATCGCCCTCAAGGACCTGGATCACGGGGAAAGCCGCTGGAGCGATGTTCCACCCAGCTGCCCGCATCGCCCTCGATCAGAATCAGGGCCTCGACCCCCTCCAGGGCGTCGATCATGGCCAGGCCGGCGGCCGGGGTCATGACGCACAGGGCCGTGGCCAGCCCATCGGCCAGCGTGCAATCGGGAGCGATCACCGTGGCGCTGACCACACCGCTGGAGGCCGGAAACCCGGTGCGCGGATCAAGGATGTGCCCGTAGCGCCGCCCGTCCGACTCGAAGAAGTTGCGGTAATCCCCGCTGGTGGCCATGGCCTGCCCGGACAGGGAAACGACCCGATAGACCGCATCCAGGCGGGCGTCGCTGCGCGGCTGATTGATCCCCACCCGCCAGGGTCCCCCGTCGGATCGATGACCGGCCGCCACCACCTCGCCGCCGATCTCCACCAGAAAGTCGGGGTAGCCTTCGGCGCGGATCAGCGCCGCCAGGGCGTCCACCCCGTAGCCCTTGGCGATGGAGGCCAAATCCAGGCTGACCCGCTGGTCGGCCTTGAACAGCGTCTGGTTCGGTCCCGTGCGGATCTGCTGGAACCCCACGGCGCGCCGGGCCGCCTGGATGGCCTCCGGATCCGGAACCCGATCGGCGGCCGGGGCCGGGCCGAACCCCCACAGATCCACCAGGGGGCGCACGGTGGGATCCCAGGCCCCCCGGCTCAGGGCATGGATGCGGGCGGCGCCGGAGACGAGGTGAAAAAACTCGGCCGAAGCCTTGAACGGCGGCCCCTGAGCCGGCCAGCGGTTGAAGCGGTTGATCTCGCTGCCGGGACGATAGGTGGAAAAACACTGTTCGATCTCTTCGAGCCGGTGGGCCAGGCGCCGGTCCAGTCCTTTGGGGCGGTCGAAAACACCGTGGACCACCGTGACGTGATAGGTGGTGCCCATGGTCCGCCCGGCCAGGCGGCTTTCGCGACGGGTGGAACAGCCGTCGAGAAGGACCAGGGCTGCCGCCAGCGACACCCCGACGCCCATGAGACCCAAAAGCCGCATGGAGGGTGTCCGCAACCTGAAACCTGAAACCTGAAACCTGAAACGCCGTGAAATCAAAATGGCACCGTCGCCCCACAACAATCTGCGCCGGCAGATTGTTTAGCAGATTCTCGGCAATTGCTCGCCGGCCAGCATGTCCACGATGCGTTCCCCGCCGATGCGGGTGGTCAGGGTCACCCGGCCGGGCCGATCGGCGACCACCGTGCCGATCTCGCAGGCATCGCGGCCCAGAGGGTCGCTCCGCATGGCCGCCAGCACCGCCGGAGCATCTTGGGGAGGCACGGCGGCGATGAGCTTGCCCTCGTTGGCCACATACAGCGGATCGAAGCCGAGCAGTTCGCAGGCCCCGGCCACCGCCGGGCGCACCGGGACGGCCGCCTCGTGGATGCGGATGCCCACCCCGCTCTGTTCGGCGATCTCGCACAGGGCCGTGCCCAGTCCGCCGCGGGTGGGATCGCGCAGCACGCCGATGCGCGGCGAGGCGGCCAGCATGCGGCGCACCATGTGGTTCAGGGGCGCCGAATCGCTTTGCAAGGGAAGGTCCAGCCCCAGCTCCCGGCGCTGGGTCATGATGGTCATGCCGTGATCGCCGATGGTGCCGCTGAGCAGGACCCGGTCCCCCACCCGGGCCCGGTGCCCGCCGATATGCACCCCCTCGGCAATGACCCCCAGGCCGGCGGTATTGATAAAGATGCGGTCCACCGCACCCCGGGGGACCACCTTGGTGTCGCCGGTGACGATGGCCACCTCGGCGCGCTGGGCCGCAGCGGCGGCGTCGCGCAGGATGCGTTCCAGGTCCGCCAGGGGCAGCCCCTCCTCGATGATCAGGGCCAGGCTGAGGAATATGGGCCGCGCGCCGCACATGGCCACGTCGTTGACCGTTCCGTGGACCGCCAGGTCGCCGATGCTCCCGCCGGGAAAGAAGAGCGGGGTGACGGTGTAGCTGTCGGTGGAAAAGGCCAGCCGTCCTGGGGGCAGATCGAAGACCGCCCCGTCGTGGAGGGCCGCCAGAATCGGGTTGTCCAAAATCGGCAGCATCAGTTCGGTGGTCAGCCGGTGGGCGAGCTTGCCCCCGGCCCCGTGGTCCAGCAGAACGGTGTGGGTTTCCATGATCGACCTCAGGGACGCATCAGTCCGCATGGTAGCGATAGTAGGCCGCGCAGGTTCCCTCGCTGGAGACCATGCACGGCCCCACCGGATCCATGGGGGTGCAGCGGGTGCGAAACAGGGGGCATTGCGGAGGGGTCCGCGCCCCGGTGAGGATCTGGCCGCAGGCGCAGCCCTTGGGTTCCTGCGGCTCGGGAAGTTCGAGAACGAAGCGCCGCCGGGCATCGAAGGTGGCGAACGCCTCGACCAATTCCAGGCCGCTGCCCGCGATGACGCCCAGGCCCCGCCAGGCGGCGTCCACCGGCCGCATGAGGGTCTTCATCAACGCCAGGGCTTTGGGGTTGCCCTGGTCGCAAACGGCCCGCGGATAGGCATTGGCCAGTTGCGGGCGGTTCTCCTCGATCTGCTCCACCAGCATGGCGATGGCGCCGAGCAGGTCGGCCGGCTCGAACCCGGCCACGACGCCGGGCACCCCATGGGTGTCAAAGACGGACCGGTAGGCCTCGGTGCCGATGATCACCGATACGTGACCCGGCAGCAGGAAGCCGTCCACGGCCACCTCCGCCATGGCCAGCAGGGCTTGCAGCGCCGGCGGTACAGTCTTGTGCGCCGGGTAGACGCTGAAATTCGCTATCCCTGCCTGGGCTGCGGCCTGGACGGTGGCCGCCACGGTGGGAGCGGTGGTTTCGAATCCCACCCCGAGAAAGACCACCTGGCGGTCCGGGTTTTCCCGGGCGATCCGGAGGCTGTCGAAGGCCGAATACACGATGCGCACATCGCGACCGCGGCCCCGTTCGCGCAGCAGGTTGGATCGCGTGCCGGGAACCCGCATCAGGTCGCCGAAGGTCGTCACGATGACCCCCTCCGTCTGGGCCAGGGCCACAAAGGCGTCGATATCGGCCTGGGCCGTGACGCAGACCGGGCATCCGGGGCCTGACAGCAGGGTGATGGTATCGGGCAGCAAAGAGCGCAGGCCGCTGCGAAAGATGCTCACCGTATGAGTGCCGCAGACCTCCATGAGGCGCACCGGGCGGCGGCTGCGCTGCCGGATGCGCTCGGCCAGACGGCGGGCCAGCGCCGGATCCCGGTACTCCTCGGCATGTTTCAGGGGCATGGGGAACATCCTTGTCGAAAGTGTGCCGCAACGGTGGACACACCGCGCACCAGCGGTGAAAGGCCGCCTATCCTTGGGCCGTCATGGCCGCCGCGGCCAGCGCCTGGCCAAGACAGATGCCACCGTCGTTGGCCGGCACCTGTTCGGGGGTATACACCCTAAAATCCGCCTTTTCCAGGGATTGCACCATCCCTTCCAGCATCAGGGCGTTCTGGAACACCCCCCCGGAAAGGGCCACCCGCTCGAGCCCGCTTCCGGCGCGCAGGCGGATGCAGACTTCACTGAAAAGGCGGACCAGGGTTCGATGGAAGCGGCCCGCCACGGTGGAAACCGAGGTTCCACGGCCCAGGTCGGCCGCCACGGCGCGGATCAGCGGGGCCGTGGCGACGGGACCTCTGCCGGTGGGCGGCGGGGCCAGAGGATAATGACCGTCGGCCCGGCAATCCGCGATGGCTTCCAGGGCCATGGCCGCCTGGCCCTCGAAGCTGACCCGGGCGTGCAGGCCGCAAAGCGCCGCCACCCCGTCGAAGAGCCGCCCCAGGCTGGAGGTGGGCGGGGCGTTGAAACCGCTGCAGGCCATACGCACGGCCAGGGAGAGCTTCTCGGGATCGACCTGGCTGAAAATCGGCAAATCGATACCGGCCCAGTCCTGACCAAAGGCATCCCACAGGTAGCTGGCCGCCATGCGCCAAGGCTCTCGAATGGCGCTTTCGCCTCCGGGCATGGGCACATAGGCCAGATGCGCGGCCCGCTGGAAGCCTGCCGCCTCGGCGATCAGCACCTCGCCGCCCCAGACGGCGCCGTCCGTGCCGTAGCCGGTGCCGTCCAGGGCCAGGCCGATCAGGCGCCCCTCCAGGCCGTGCTCGGCCATGACGCTGAGGATGTGGGCATGGTGGTGCTGCACGGCCGCGCACCGCACGCCCTTTCGGCCCAGGGCGTAGCGGGTGCTCAGATAATCGGGGTGGGCGTCATGCGCCAGGATGGCGGGTCTTACGTCCAGGATGCGCTCCAGGTGGCCCACCGTCAGTTCGAGGAAATCGGCCGCGGCCCGGTTTTCCAGGTCGCCGATGTGCTGGCTGATGAAGGCCTCGCCGCCCCGGACCAGACAGACGGTGTTCTTGAGCCCCGCCCCGCAGGCCAGGATGGGCGGCAGGGGCCTCCGCAGGAAGATCGGCACCGGCACGTACCCGCGCGAACGGCGGATAAAGCGGGTTTTACCGGCCATCCGGCGCACGATGGAATCGTCCGCGCGCAGGTAAATGCCCCGGTCGTGGACCAGAAAATCGTCGGCGATGGCGCCCAGCCGGTCAAAAGCCTCCGGGTTGTCGATGCAGATCGGTTCATCGCTCAGGTTGGCGCTGGTCATCACCAGGGCCGTGAACCCCTGGCGCAGGAGCAGATGGTGCAAGGGGGTATAGGGCAACATGATCCCCAGATTGGGACTGCCCGGGGCGACTGCTTCGGCCACGGGAGCGTCCGCGCGCCGGGGCAGCAGAACGATGGGCCGCTGGGGGCAGAGGAGAAGCGCCGCAGCCGGCGCATCGACGACCGTCAGTCGCCGGGCGGTCTCCAGATCCGGAACCATCACGGCGAAGGGCTTTTCCTCGCGGTGTTTGCGCCGGCGCAGGCGCTGGACCGCCTCTTCATCCAGGGCGTCTGCGGCCAGGTGAAACCCGCCCAGGCCCTTGACGGCCGCGATGCGCCCGGCCCTGAGGCGCCGGGCGGTTTCGGAGATGGGGTCCGCGACCTTCAAATCCCGGCCGTCCGAGGCGCACAGGGTCAGCCGGGGGCCGCAGCGCTGGCAGGCGTTGGGCTGGGCGTGAAAGCGGCGATCGGCCGGGTCGTCGTATTCGGCCTGGCATGCCGGGCACATGACAAAGCGTCGCATGCTGGTGTGGGGCCGGTCGTAGGGCACATCGTCGATGATCGTGTAGCGCGGACCGCAGTTGGTGCAGTTGATGAAGGGGTAGCCGAAGCGGCGGTCGGCCGGATCGAAGAGCTCGGCCAGGCAATCGTCGCAGACCGCCATGTCCGGGCTGATGAGGGTGGCGCGCTGGGCCCCCCGCCGGCTGTGGACGATGCGAAAGGCATCGGGGCGGCGCAGATCGGCGTCGGCCGTCTCCACGCGGGTGACCCGCGCCAGGGGCGGGGCCTGAGCGGACAGGGCCTCGATAAAGACCGCCACCGCCCGCGGCTCCCCCTCAACGTGGATCGTCACCCCGCCGGAGGTGTTGGCCACCTCGCCGGTCAGGCCCAGCCGCAGGGCCTGCTGAAAGACGAAGGGACGGTATCCGACCCCCTGCACGATGCCGCCCACCGTTACCCGGCGGGCGATGGTGGAAAAGGCAGAGGCCTTCATGGCGGCGATGGACACCGAGCCGTTCAGGGTGTCTGCGGCCGGGCGGCATCGAAGGCCGCGGCGGCCTCGCGCAGCAGCCGCAGCGATTCTTCGGCCTCGGCCTCGTCGATTTTGCGGATGGCAAAGCCGGCGTGCACGATGACGTAATCGCCCACCCGGGCGTCTTCAACCAGCAGCAGGCTCGCCTCGCGCCGGACCCCGTCCGCGTCGATGACGGCCATCTGGTTGTCAATTTTCGTAATGCGGGAAGGTATCGCCAGGCACATGGGCATGGATCCTTTTTTGCAGGTGAACGCCGAGCCGATCCAGCTCGGCCAGAACCATGGCGATGGTCTCGTCCACCCGGGCTTCGAGGGTGGCGGTCAAGCCGATGGCCAGAGTCTCCATATCGGCGGGCTCGGGTCCCAGGATCACGGTTTCAGGCACCCTGTCCAGCGCCTTGCAGAGGGTCAGGGCTTCGAGAAAATCGATCTGGTGCAGGGAGTTCTTGGCGCGGATGCGGCCCGGGATCTGGTCTCCGGCCAGCCGGTGAAGATCCCCGGGCCGACCGTTGTTGCGGATGATGTCCACCACGATCAGGTGATCGGCCCGGGAGATGACCCCCATGAGGTGAACCCCCAGGACGCCGCCGTCCACGGCGGTCACGTTGTCGGGCAGGTCGTACCATTTCTGGATCCGCTCGATGACCCGGATGCCGAACCCCTCGTCGGTATACAGAATATTGCCGATGCCCAGGATCAGGATGCCAGGCGCTGAAAGGGTCATGCCGTAACCTCTGGTATGCGAAATGCGCGCAAACCCCGCCGCCGGGACGCCCTCGGCGACGGGATGAATGCAGCAGGGTAGCAGAGATGGCCTGAAAGGGGCAAGTCTTCCCTTGCGCCTTTATTTGGGCGGCGCCAGGGGAAAAAGGAGATTGGCCTCGGTCAGGGCCACCATCGCGGCGCCACCGTCGGCCACCGTGACCGGAACCTGCCAGGCCACCTTGTAACCCTCAATGATCGACGGGAAAGTGATCAGCACCCAGTAGGCCCCGGGAGGCACCGCGGTGAATTTGAAGCGCCCATCCTCGGTGGTCAGGGTGCTGGCGGCCACATAGCCAGGGCTGCCGCCGATGCGCGCCGTCACCGCCTTGTACAGTTCAAGATGCAGGCGGTTGCTGCGGACCCCCTGGCGCCCTTCGCCGCCCTGGGCGATCTGGGCTTCCACCTCCGCCTGGACAAGTGCCGCATCCACGGCCTCGGTCACGAGCAGGACCCGGATCCAGTCTCCATGGGCGACGGTGCCGTCCTGGAGGGTCAGCCCGATCCGTCCTTCCACCGTGGCGGCGCCGGCCGGCGGCGGGCTGAGGGCCGTGGCCAGGGCGAAAAGACACAGCAGCCCGAAGATCCGCACATATCTTGATTTCACTCCGCCGCCTCCAATCCGGCTGCCGGATGAACCGCTGGACGCACGGCCGCAGCCTTCCGCGCACTATAGACCGCCCCGTCCGGCCTGTCAAAACCGAAGCCGCCCAAAATCTGGGAACCATTATTGACAAATGACCACCTCGGCCGCTACAGTAGCATCCCGCGTCGATGCCCATCCGGACCGCCCGCCGCAGGCCGATCACAAAGATCCGCGGGAAGCCCGTTGCGGTCAAGGAGCCATTCCATGGGATCCGGTTATACCGGCAAGATCCTCACCGTCGACCTGACCCGAGGCGAAATCCAGCGCCACACCCTGCCCGATACGATCTACCGCCGATGGCTCTCGGGCATGGGCCTGGCGGCGGGGTATCTTTACGGCCGCATCCCCGCGGGCGCCGACCCCCTGGGACCGGAAAACATCCTCGGCTTTGTTTGCGGAATCCTCACCGGCACGGGCAGCCTCTTTACCGGCCGCTGGATGGTGGTGGGCAAGAGCCCGCTGACCGGAGGCTGGGGGGATGCCAACTGCGGCGGCAATTTCGCGCCGGCCATCAAGCAATGCGGTCTGGACGCGATCTTCTTCAGCGGCACCAGTCCAAGACCGGTCTATCTGCTGGCCGACGGCCAAAGCGCCGAACTGCGGGACGCCGGCGCAATCTGGGGCCGGGACAGCATCGCCACCGAATCCTGGCTGGCTCGCGAACACGGCGGCAGAAGAGCGCCCCGCATCGCCTGCATCGGCCCGGCCGGCGAGCGCCGCTCGCTGATGGCCGGAGTGGTCAACGACGGGGGGCGCCTGGCCGCCCGATCCGGTCTGGGAGCCGTGATGGGCGCCAAGCGGCTCAAGGCGGTGGTGCTGACCGGAAGCCGGCGGATCGCGGTTCAAGACAGGGAAACGATGCGCGCCCTGAGCCAGGGGGTCAATGCCGTCGTGCGGGGCCTGCCGCCCTTCGTGCCGGGCAACGTGGCCGCCTCCATGGGCCGCCTGATCCGCGCCCTGCCGGCCCAGATGGAAACCGACGGACGCCTCTACCAGATGATCCTGCAAAAATGGGGCACGGTGGGCATGAACCAGATGTCCATCGAAATGGGCGATTCTCCGATCCAGAACTGGAAGGGAACCCATGAAGATTTCGGTCCCTCCAAAAGCGCCGCCATCGATCCGGACGTCTTTACCCGCCCGGTGGTGTCCAAATATTTCTGCTATTCCTGCCCCCTGGGCTGCGGCGCCCTGGTGGCCGGCGAAAGCGACGGCCTTTTGCATCATCGGCCGGAATACGAAACCGTTCTGGCCCTGGGGGCCCTCTGCCTCAACAGCGACGCCGCCAGCATCTTGCGCATGAACGAACGGCTCAACCGGGCCGGCATGGACAGCATTTCGGCCGGCGCCACCCTGGCTTTCGCCATGGAGTGCTATGAAAACGGGCTGTTGACCCGGAGCGACACCGACGGACTGGAGCTGACCTGGGGCAACAGCACCGCCATGGAAGTCTTGCTCGAACGGATGATCCGGCGCGAGGGAATCGGCGATCTGCTGGCGGACGGCACCCGCATGGCCGCCGAGCGCATCGGGCGCGACAGCGCGCGCTTCGCCATGCACGCCGGCGGCCAGGAGCTGCCCATGCACGACGGCCGCTTCGATCCGGGATTTGCCCTGCACTACTCGGTGGAACCGACCCCGGGACGACACACCATCGGCTCCCTGCTCTACTACGAGATGTTTCAACTCTGGCGCAAAGACGACCGCCTGCCGGATCCGTCGTTTCTCTATCTCAAATCGCGCAAGTACGAGGACGATCGGCAAAAGGCGCACATGGCCGCGGCCTGCAGCCGCTTCGTCAATGTGCTCAACGCCGCCGGGGCCTGCCTTTTCGGCGCCTTTCTCGGGGTTCATCGCCTGCCGGTCTTCGAATGGCTCAACGCCGCCACCGGCTGGAACCGGTCGGCCCAAGACTACCTGGAGTGCGGATCACGCATCCAGACCGCCCGCCAGGCCTTTAACCTGCGCCACGGCATCGATCCGCGCCGCAACCGGGCGGCCGACCGCGCTTTGGGCCGTCCGCCCCAGACCAGGGGCGCCAACGCGGGCCGCCAAGTCCCCATCGAGGGGTTGATGCAGCACTACTGGCAGGCCTTCGGCTGGGATCCGGAAACCGGCCGCCCAGATCCCGCCACCCTGCAGCAGCTTGATCTGTAAAACCGGGATAGGGCCGTTTTGCAACAGGCCAGAAAAGGTCCAATGAGCTATACGATCACCGATCTGTGCATCGGCTGCAGCCTGTGCAAGATGATCTGCCCGGTGGCGGCCATCGAGGGGCAGCCGCGCAAGCGCCACCACGTGCTCACAGACCGCTGCATCGACTGCGGGGCCTGCGGCCGGATCTGCCCCCAGGAGGCGGTGCGCGATCCCACGGGGCGGATCTGCCCGCGCATCCGGCTGCGCAAGCGCTGGGAAAAGCCGCGCATCGAGGCCGAAAAGTGCATCGGCTGCATCGTCTGTATTGAAAGCTGCCCCACCGGATGCCTCGGGCTGGCCCTGCCGGGCGGTGACCGCAGCGCGGTACGCATCGCCGTGCTCGACGGGCCCGAGCGGTGTATCGCCTGCGGCTTTTGCGCCCAAGAATGCCCGGTGGCCGCCATCACCATGGTCCCGGGGGATGAAGTTGTAACGGCACGAGCGGATGGTGGGGATTGACGTCTGAAGGGCGGCGGTGTTTCTGAAGCTGTCGATCTGCAAAGCGACGGCTTGGGGCAAATCACCAAAACGCTTCCCATAAAAAAAGCCGGCCTCCCCGGATGGGAGGCCGGCTTTTTTTCAGCAGACCTTGATCTTGTAGACTTCGTTGCTGTGCGGGTCGATCACGTGCACGGCACAGGCGATGCACGGGTCGAAGCTGTGAACGGTGCGCAGGATTTCCACCGGTCGCTTGGGATCGGCGATGGGCGTGCCGATGAGGGCCTCTTCCACCGGGCTCATCTGTCCGGCAGCATCCCGCGGGCCCAGGTTCCAGGTGGACGGCACCACGTACTGGTAACGGTCGATCTTGCCGTCCTTGATCTGGATCCAGTGCCCCAGGGACCCGCGCGGCACGTCGTTCCAGCCGTAGCCCTGGCCGTCCTTCATCTCGTATTCGGCGCAGGTGGCCGTATCGCCATTTTTCAGATTTTCGATCAGTTCAGTGACCCACTGTTGGGTGCGACGACCCACCGCCACGGTCTCCAGCCCCCGGGCCGCGGTGCGGCCCAGGGTCGAAAAGAGAGCCGTGGCCGGGATTCCCAGCTTCTTGAGGGTGTCGTCCACCAGCGGCTTGATATCGCTGTGCCCTTTGCCGTAGGCCGCCAGGACCCGGGCCAGGGGGCCGACCTCGCAGGACTTGCCGTCGTAGCGCGGCGCCTTGCACCAGGAATACTTGCCGCCGGCGTTCTGGGTGTCGTACTTGGGATTTTCCTTGAGCGGCTTGGTCTCGCCCGACCAGGGATGCTTGGGACTGCCCGCCTCGTACCAGCCCCGGGTCACGTCCTCGGTGACCTTCATCTGGTCCAGGGGCACCACCTTGCTGAGATCCCGGTTGTAGATCGCGCCCTGGGGCATGTAGAGGCTTTCGGGTTCTTTTTCACTTTCGGGGAAATCGCCGTAGGCCAGATAGTTGGCGCAGCCGCCGACCCCGCCCCATTCCTTGTAGAAGGAGGCGACCGCCAGCAGGTCCGGAATATAGACGTTCTCGACGAACTCCTGGGTCTCCTTGCAGATGTAGAGAAATTCGGCGATGCGGTCCGGGGTCAGGTCCGCCACGCAGGTGATTCCACCCACCACCAGGGACTGGGGGTGGGGGTTCTTGCCGCCGAAGATGGCGTGCATGCGGGCGGTGCGGGCCTGCAGGCGCAGGGCCTCGATATAGTGGGCGCTGGCCATCAGGTTGGCTTCGGGGGTGAGCAGATAGGCCGGGTGGCCCCAGTAGGCATTGGCGAAGGGGCCGAGCTGGCCGCTGTCCACGAAGGTCTGCAAGCGCTGCTGCACCTGTTTGAAGTAGCTGGTGCCACCCACCTGGGCGTTGCTCACGTTGTCGGCCAGTTCGGCCGTCTTCTTGGGGTCGGCCTTGAGCGCGCTGACGATGTCCACCCAATCCAGGGCGTGCAGGTGGTAGAAATGAACGATATGATCGTGCTGGAACTGGGCCCCGTGCAGCATGTTGCGCAGGATGCGGGCGTTCTTGGGAATCTGAATGTCCAGAGCGTTTTCCACTGCCCTCACCGAGGACAGACCATGGATGTACGTTCAAACCCCGCACGAGCGCTGCACGAAATGGTAGGCGTCACGCGGATCGCGGCCCTGGAGGATCATTTCGATGCCGCGAAACATCTGTCCGGAACTCCAGGCGTTCTTGACCTTGCCGCCCTCCACTTCGACCTCGATGCGAAGGTGGCCTTCAATTCTGGTAATCGGATCGACGATGACTCTCTGTCCCATAGGGGTATCTCCTCTCTTCAGGATGAAGATGTTGTCTCCGGGGAAAAACCTACATCTCTTCGTAGAACGGGGTCATGGTGTCCCAGAAATCGGGCTCGCTGCACCCGATGCACGGATGCCCGGCCTCCACCGGCCAACTGGTCCCGTCGTTGAACTTGGCCACGGGGCAGTTGTTGTAGGTTTCCGGCCCGCGGCAA
Source organism: uncultured Desulfobacteraceae bacterium (assembly GCA_937982505.1). Taxonomy (GTDB): domain Bacteria; phylum Desulfobacterota; class Desulfobacteria; order Desulfobacterales; family UBA2174; genus UBA2174. The sequence goes on from CALJLV010000042.1 coordinate 20,496, forward strand.
CCCACCTTGTAGAGGCAGTAGCCCAGGGCGGCCTCTTCCGAGCCGAACTTTTCCACGAACTCGCCGTTTTCGAAGTGGGAGCGACGGGGGCACTGATCATGGATCGTCTTGCCGAAGGCGAACAGAGGGCGACCCATGTCATCCAGCGCCGGCAGTTTCCCCAGCAGGAGATAGTTGACCACCGTACCCACCAGATTGATGGGATTGGGCGGGCAGCCGGGAATGTTGAGGGTGCTCACGCCGATGGCATCCTTGACCCCCTTGTAGCCGCCCGGGTTGGGTTTGGCCGCCGGCACGCCGCCGAAGCAGGCGCAGGTGCCATAGGCGATGGTAGCCGCCGCCTGGGGAATCACCTCCTTGGCGATCTCCAGGAAGGTCCGTCCGGCCACCTTGCCGTATCCCCCGTCATAGGCGGTGGCGATGGACCCCTCCACCACGCAGATGAACTTGCCGGCGTGTTTCTTGACGGCGGCATGCAGGTTTTCCTCGGCCTGGTGACCGGCGGCGGCCATGATGGTCTCGTGGTACTCGATGGAAAGAACTTCCAGAACCAGATCGTCGACGTACGGGTACTGGGACCGCAGCAACGACTCGGAGCATCCCGTACACTCGCCGAAGTGCAGCCAGACCACCGGGGGACGCTGCGCGGGTGCGGCGAACACCTCGGCGACCTTGGGCACGTAAGCTGCCGAAAGCCCCATCGTCGCCGTCAGGGCGGTGCAGTATTTCATGAAACTGCGTCGTGAAATACCGCGGGCTTCCAGCCGTTCATAAAAGCTCTTCTCCTTTTCCATTGGCACCTCCTTAGTGCGATTGCGAGTGGCGTGAACGGCGCTTTCACTTGCCGGGAAAGCCTCTGGAAGATCACAGAGGCCGGGAAAACAACCGTTGCCGGGAGCGCTCAGACCTCTTCCTCGATATCCGCCGCATCGTCGTCGGCGATTTTGATCCCTGAATTGATCTTGTCGATATCGATGTCGTCGAATTCTTCGTCGACATTGTCATCCAGCAGATCGTCGATGTCATCGGATTCCTCTTCGCTGTCCACCCGCTCGGGGGGTTCGGCCACCTGACGGCTGAGAAAGTCGGCATCGTCCAGGACGATTTCCACCGGATCGGCCGAATCCTGGGTCAGAAGGGTCGTGATGGCCGCCGCGATGCGCACGGCAAAGGTGTAGGTGGGATAGAAGTTGCGGGTCCGAAAAGCGGCGATCAGGGCGTCGGTGCCGCCGGCCAGGGCGGTCCTCAAGCCCTCTTGGCTGTACCGTTCTTCGCACAGAAGGGAAAAAATTTCCTTGTCCAGTTCGGCATATTCGCTGATGACGAGCTGCTTTTGGGCCGCGTCCAGCGAAACGCTGTACTTGTGTTTCATGAGGGGAGCTCCTTGACCTTTGCGAATCTGCGTCCGATGGCATTTCTAAGAGGATCACAAAGACCATAAAAGACAGGGTATGTCAATATCGATTGTCGATTTGCCATGGATCCTTGTTGACCCCACCGGGCAATGATGGTAAGGAGGTTGCCTCAAGGCGTGGAGGGATGGCCGAGTGGTTTAAGGCGGCGGTCTTGAAAACCGTTGAGCGAAAGCTCCGTGGGTTCGAATCCTACTCCCTCCGCCAGGGAACCAACGGAGAGATGGCCGAGTCGGCTGAAGGCGCTCGCCTGCTAAGCGAGTGTGCGGCTAAAACTGCACCGAGGGTTCGAATCCCTCTCTCTCCGCCATTTCGCCTTTTGCGCCCGACCCGGATGACAAACGGGTCGGGCTTTCCTTTTGCGGCCCCTGCTGCCCGGCAGCCTGGCCTTCCCGTCATTTCCCTTGACAATCCGGTCCTACCTTTATAAAAGGCGTACCTTGGACTTACCGTAAACAATCGTCCGGAAAGACGAACTCACCCACTCAATTCAACATCGAAAGGAGAGGACGGGACATGTCACAACTTATTCCCCCCCATGGCGGCAAAGGCCTGACCACCTGCTTGCTGGAAGGCGCCGAGCGCGAGGCCGAGCTGAAGAAAGCCGCAGGATTGAAGAAGATCGAAATCTCCAGCCGCGAGGAAGGCGACCTGATCATGATGGGCATCGGCGGGTTCAGCCCGCTGACCAGCTTCATGACCAAGGCCGACTGGAAGGGCGTGTGTGAAAACTACCTGCTGGCCGACGGCACCTTCTGGCCCGTACCGGTGACCCTCTCGGCCAGCAAGGCGGATGCGGCGGCCATTGCGGTCGGTGAAGAGATCGCCCTGGTTTCCAAGGATGGCGGCAAAATCATGGCCACCATGAAGGTCACCGAGAAGTACGAGATGACCGAGGCCGACAAGAAGTGGGAATGCGAGAAAGTCTTCATGGGTGAAGGCACCCCGACCCCCGCGGACTTCTGGAAGATCGCCAAGGACGACCACCCCGGGGTCCAGATGGTCATGGCCCAGAAGGACGTCAACCTGGCCGGCCCGGTCAAGGTCCTCAGCGAGGGCGGATACCCCTCCAAGTATCCCGGTGTCTATCAGCGCCCGGCCGAATCGCGCAAGATCTTCGAGGAACGCGGCTGGAAGGAGATCGCCGCCCTGCAGCTGCGCAACCCCATGCACCGCAGCCACGAGTACCTGTGCAAGATCGCCGTGGAAGTCTGCGACGGGGTCTACATCCACTCGCTGGTGGGCAACCTCAAGCCGGGCGACATCCCCGCCGAGGTGCGCGTGCGTTGCATCGACTCCCTGGTGCAGAACTACTTTGTGCCCAAGAACGTGGTTCAGGGCGGCTACCCGCTGGATATGCGCTACGCCGGGCCGCGGGAAGCGCTGCTGCACGCCACCTTCCGCCAGAACTACGGCTGCACGCGCATGATCATCGGCCGCGACCATGCCGGGGTTGGCGATTTTTACGGGATGTTCGAAGCCCAGACGATCTTCGACAAGATCCCCAAGCCCGCCGAACCGGGCAAGGCCCTGCTGTGCACCCCGCTGAAGATCGACTGGACCTTCTACTGCCACAAGTGCGACGGGATGGCCTCTTTGCGCACCTGCCCCCACGACAAGAAGGACCGGGTCCTGCTCTCGGGGACCATGCTGCGCAAGATGCTCTCCGAAGGCCTGGAACTGCCCGACCACTTCGGCCGCGACGAAGTCGTCGCGATCCTGCGCGAATACTATGAAGGCCTGACCGAAAAGGTCGAGATCAAGACCCACGCGGCGGCTACCGGAGATGTAAAATAGCCGGCTGACACGTCTTTCTCGATCCTCAAGGGTGCCTCCCAGGCGATGAAGCACCCCGTCCCGCAACCCAACGGCGTCCGCTTCCATTAGGCGGGCGCCGTTCTGTTTGGTCCCCCGGAAAAAAAACAGGGGGCGCGCCTCTGCACAACCAGGCGCGCCCCCTGTTCAGGCAGTGGCCGGGGCTATTTTCTGCCGGCCCACTCGTTGTAGGTCATGGCCGCGGTGCGGTAGACCAGATGGGCCAGCTTGGAAAAAGGCACGTAGCAAAACAGGGACCAGACGAACATCAGGTGGATGAAGTAGAGAAAATAGGAGGTCCCCGCCATCCCGCCCAGGCGGGTCATCTCGGTGAGCATGCCGGTCAGGCCCAGGGCGAAGGCCAGCCCGATGAGGAACCAGTCGCTGTAGGTGGACACCTGGTCCTTCTTGCTCAGCCGGGTGCGGATCATCAGCAGCGAGCCGATCACCAGGGAAATCCCCGCGATGTTGGCCAGCCATTTGACCGGATTGAGCTGGGAGTAGGGCCCGTGGATCTGGAAGATGTACAGGACCACGAAAAAGATGCTGGTGACGATAAACAGACCGATGAACCCGAACAGCACCATCATGTGAGCGGTGGCCCGGTCGCGGTTCTCTCCGCACTCGTTGAATTTTTCGTGTTTCAGAACGGTCAGGACCACCCGCCCCAGGGCCTGGATCACTTCCTTGGGGTTGAGTTCGGTCTTGGTGGTTTTCCCTTCAGCCAGGGCGTTGGCATGCATGTCGGCGATAAAGTTCTTCAGCCCCAGACCGAAGACCCCGATGGCGAAGAAAAAGGTCGGGATCATGATCAGGTCCACCAGCCAGGTGGAAAAGAATTTGGCATGCACGATCTCGTCGCCGCCCGGAGTGAAATCGAGCAGGCCGGTGATCAGCCCCAGAACAATGAACAGGACCGCCGGGATGGCCAGCAGGATGGGCAGCTTGCGCTTGTCGTTGACCCATTCGGCCAGGATCCTGGGCTTGGCGTAGGCCCGGATGGTGGCCATGCGCAGGGCGGCCAGCACATCGCCGGGCTTGGCGCCGCGCGGGCACAGGGTCGAGCAGTCCCCGCAGTTGTGGCACAGCCAGATGTCGCCGTTGCCGATGAGCTTGTCCTTGAGGCCCCAGCCCGCGGCGATCATCTCCTTGCGCGGAAAGGGACGGGTATCCGGAGAGATGGGGCAGACCACCGAACAGGTGGCGCACTGAAAACACTTCTTGACATCCACCCCCCCGAGGCTGATCACCTCCTTGACAAACCCCACATCGGGTTCAACCAGGTATCTTTGCGCCATAGCGTCTTTCCTCCTCGCGCGGCAGGCGCTGCGGTCAGCGCCTGCCGTTCGGTCTTGATTAGAAACCCTTGAACGGGTTGGGGCCCAACGCCTCGATGGACTCCACGAACTCGTTGATGATCTGCGGCACCTTGTCGTACTCGTCGATGGCGATTTCGAACTGGGCCACCCGCTCGTTTTCCAGCGAGAGGCTGGCCAGGGCTTCGCCGATCTTCTTCATGCGGATCGAGGCCAGCTCGCTGCCCTTGACGAAGTGGCACTGGTAGTCGTCCCCGTGCTTGCAGCCGAGTAAAAAGACCCCGTCCATTCCCTGGGAGAGCGCGTCCTTGATCCAGATCACGTTCACCGACCCCAGGCAGCGCACCGGGATCAGGCGCACGTCGGCCGAAAAGCTCAGCCCCTTGAGACCGGCCATGTCGATGGCCGGATAGGCGTCGTTTTCACAGACCAGCCCGAGAATGCGCAGGGGCGGTTCGCTGTAGTCGTCCTCACTGGGAACCCCCACCGCCTTGACCTGGGAGCCGATGGAATCGATGTTGTAGTCGGCAAAGCCGATGATCCGTTCCGGGCAGGCCCCCATGCAGGTCCCGCAGCGCCGGCAGCGGGCCGGGTTGGGCTTGGGGGTTCCCTTGGCGTCGTCGTCCAGGGCCCCGAACGGGCATTCCTCGGTGCAGCGCTTGCACTGGGTGCAGCGCTGGAAGAAGAAATCCGGAAAGGTCATGTCTCCCGAACGCGGATGGACGGCCACGCCCCGGTTGACCGATTCGACGCACTGGATCGCCTTGAGGGCCGCGCCGGCCGCGTCGTCCACGGCCTCTTCCACCGTCATGGCCCGGCGGATGGCCCCGGCGGCGTAGATCCCGGTGCGCTGGGTCTCGTAAGGAAAACAGATGAAGTTCGAATCGCAGTACCCGTCGTAGATGGCATTGTCCCGGAACCCCGGCCCCTGGCGGTAGGCCAGGTTGATCACCGGATCGTCCACCGTCACCGGCACCATCCCGGTGGCCAGGACCACCAGGTCGGCCTTGAGCTGGATCTTTTCGCCCAGCAGGGTGTTGTCCGCCTCCACCACCAGGCCGTCGCCGTTTTGACCGACCTTAACCACCTCGCCCTTGGTGAGAAAAATGCCCGGATCCTGCTGGATGTTCTTGTAGAAATACTCCATCTGGCCCGGGGTGCGCATGTGCTGGTAGATGACGTAGGCCTGGCCGTCCTCGTAGTCCTCGCGCACGTACTTGGCCTGCTTGAGGGCCACCATGGAGGTCACGGCCCCGGTGTAGGCGAAGTCCCCGTCATCACCCTGCCCCGGGCTCTGGACGAAGACCACGCGCTTGGCCTCCCGGCCGTCCGAGGGGCGCTTGATCTTTCCCGCCTTGGCGATCTTTTCGAACTGTTCATTGGAGATCACATCTGTCAGTTCACCGAACCCGTAGTGGGCCAGCTGACCCGCCTCGGGCTGCCAGGCCCGCCATCCGGCAGCCAGGACCACGGCCCCGAACTTTTCGCCGTTGGGATCCAGGGTCAGAATGTCGTTTCTGCCCTTGTTGTACTCCTTGTAAACCTCCTGGAGTTTTTCAGCGTCCAGCTCCTTGCCGTTTTCATCCACCTTCATCTCGGGCGGCAGGGGGTAGGGAACGTCGAATTCGATCTTTTCGCCCGGCTTCTTGAGCGTCACGGTGAAATTGCCCGGCTCGCCGGCGATGCGGGCCACCACGGTTTCGGTCTTGACCGTGATCCTGGATTCGGCCTGAATCGCCGCGATGGTGGCGGCCGCCTGGGGCGCGATGGGTTCGGCGTAAGGCATCCCGGCGGGCAGCTGGCGGCGCCAGTGGGTGGCGTGGCCGCCCAGGGCCTCTCCCTTCTCCACGATGGTGACTTCGTAACCGGCCCGGGCCGCATCCAGGGCCGCGGCCATGCCGGTCATGCCGCCGCCGATCACCAGAATCCTTCGCGAGAGGCTTTCCACCTTGTACGGTTCGGGCAGAATGACCTTCTTGACCCGCGCCATGCTCATCTTGAGGTAGTCCTCGGCCATCATCTGGACCCGGTCGAAGGCGTCCCCGCCGGCCTTTTCCTCCTCGGTCAGCTTGGGGAACTGGTCCCGCGGATGGGCCCAGACCACCTGTTCGCGCAGGTTGACGCGTTCGACGATGCAGCCGTCGTAGCGGAAGACATCGAAGTTGACCCGCCGTGAACAGGCGCAGATCACCAGGGAATTGATCCCCTTTTCGGCGATCTCCGTCTTGATCAGCTCGGCCCCTTCCGGACCGCAGAGAAAGGCGTGCTGCTGAACCGGGAAACCCTCTTCGCCGGCCACCGCACTCAGGGCCGCGACGTCCAGCGATTCCCCGATGCCACAGCCTGTGCAAACGTACACTCCGTATTTTTTATCCATGAATCGAACCTCCTACCGCTTCACCAGGGTTTGAATCGCTTTGAGGGCCATGCCGGTGGCGTGCTGGTTGCTGGACACCACATCCGCCGGTTTGGCGGCGCAACCGGCGGCAAACATGCCGCCACGGGCAAAATCGTTGACCACGAATCCGTCCTCGGTCGTCTTCAGCTCGGCCGGCAGCGGAACGTTGGCCGCCGTGGGCTGCATCCCGGTGGCCAGCACCACCATGTCCACCGCCTGGTGGATCTTTTCACCGGTGAGGGCGTTTTCGGCCGTCACGGTCACGCTCTGGTCGGCCGGATTCTCGGCCACCTCGGCCACCTTGCCCTTGATGAAGAAAACGTTCGGGTCTTCCTGGATCTTCTTGTAGAAACGCTCGTAGCGGTATCCCGGAGCGCGCAGATCGATGTAGAAGATGTAGATCTTGGCATCCGGGTACTGGGCCCGGATGTAGGTGGCCTGCTTGAGCGAAGCCATGCAGCAGATGTAGGAGCAGTAGGGCAGGTGGTTCTCGTCGCGGCTGCCGGCGCACTGCACGAAACCGATGGAGGCCGGAGCCTGGCCGTCGGAGGGCCGCTGAATTTTACCGCCGGTGGGGCCGCAGGGCGAAGCCAGGCGCTCCATCATCATGTTGGTGATGATGTTGGGATAGCGGCCGAACCCGAGGTTGTCGATCTTGGTGGCATCATAGGGCTCCCAGCCCGTGGCCCAGACCACGGCCCCCACCCTGAGGCTGACGGTCCTGGGCGCCATGTCCAGCTCCACCGCCCCGTAGGCGCAGGCCTCGGCACAGCGCTGGCCGTCCTCTCCGCCCACGATCTGGGGTGAAATGACATAGCGGGCCGGAAAGGCCATGGGATGGGGCAGGAAGGCACCCTTGACGCGGTCCATGCCGAAGTTGAAATCGTTGACCACCTCGGTCTGGCAGGCCTCGGCGCAGGCCCCGCAGCAGGTACATTTTTCGTTGACGTAGCGCGGATTGATGCGCACGGTGGCCTCGTAGTTGCCCGGGCCGCCGGAAACCTTTTCGACTTCCGCCAGGGTCAGGACCTTGATGCGCGGGTTGTCCTTGATGCGCCGGAAGTTGATCTCCAGACCGCAGGTGGGGGGGCACAGCTTGGGAAAGTACTGGTTGAGTTGGGCCACGCGACCGCCCAGGTAGGGGTTCTTTTCCACCAGAAAGACTTCGTATCCGACTTCGGCGGCTTCCAGGGCGGTGGTCAGCCCGCTGATGCCGCCGCCGACCACCAGGATACTGCCGCTCGCCGGGGCTGCTTTGTCTGTTGTCATGCTCTCCTCCGTGCAAAGTAATCGTTGCCTGCGAAAAATCCGCCATGGCGCGCAACCGCACGCCGGTATCCCACCGTGTCCCAATGCCTCAGGAGTCCTCGCGCGGGGTGGACCACTCAGGCAGCTGGACACCGTGCCGGCCGTGAAGCGAAGGGCAGTCCGGATGATGAATAAAAACCTCCAGGTGCCTGGCGGCACCTGGAGGTGTGGGTCATGCGGGGTACGAAGTCGTCATCATGGCCGACATCAGGGGATGATCTTGATGTAGTCGCGCTTGAAGCATTCCCATTTGTCGTTGACGAAGTCGTACTTGCTGTTGGTGAAGCAGAACCAGTTGGTGTCGTCCTGGCCCGGGTAGTCCGCCTGATAGTAGAAGCCCGGATAGCGGGTTTCCTTGCGGAACTGGATGTGGCGCAGGTGGGCTTCCACGGTCCAGATGCGGTGCTGAATCTCCCAGGCCCGCATCAGTTCGTGCAGATCGCCGGCGGCCAGCTTCTGGCAGTCTTCGCGCATGGTGGCCAGCAGATCCATGACGACTTCGAGACACTTGGAGCTCGTCATGTAGAAGGTCGCCGTACCGGCACCGTACTCGTGGGTGGCCTTCATCAGCCGGTACATCATCCCGTTGGGCTTGAGGTAGTTGGGGTTGATGTCCACGGCGGTGGTGTAGTTGCAGAACTCCAGGAAGGTGCGCACCGGCTTGTAGGCGATGTCCACCAGCTCCTGGGCCGACTGCTTGAGAGCCGGCTTGAAGTCGGCGAAGTCGCGGGCGTACCTGGCCATCTGCTTGGCGGCCATGCGGCCCTCGGCATGGGAGCCGGAGGAGAACTTGTGGCCCGAGCAGCCCACGCCGTCGCCCGAGGTGAACAGGCCCTGGACCGTGGTCATGCGGTTGTACACCTTGCCGTTGCGGGCCTTGATCTTATAGGCGTCCGGGACCCAGTCGAAATCCGGTCCGGAGGTCCACAGACCGCAGCACCCCGAGTGGCTGCCCAGCAGGTAGGGCTCGGTGGGCATGACTTCGGAGTTCTTCTTTTCCGGCTCGCAGTTCTGGGCGCACCAGAGGTTGGCCTGGCCGCAGGTCATGTCCAGAAAGTCTTCCCAGGCCTCGGACTCGAGGTGCTTGAGCTCCTTCTTGTCCATGGTCTTGCCCAGCTCGGCCAGGGCGGTGACGGTGTCCATGATGATGGGCCCGCGGCCTTCCTTCATCTCGAAGAGCATCAGGTGGTTGCGCAGGCAGGTGGGGGTGATGGCGGCCGTGCCGTAGGGGGCGTAGCGCTGCAGCTCCTTCTTGGCGGCTTCGGAGGCGGCGAAGTTCTCGCCCAGACCGTTGAGGGTCTTGGCCTTGAAAAGCAGGAACCAGGCCCCCACCGGGCCGTAGCCGTCCTTGAAGCGCGCCGGGGTGAACCGGTTTTCCATCATCGACAGCTCGGCGCCCACCTGCATGCACAGGGTGTAGGTGGAGCCCGAGTTCCACACCGGGTACCAGGCCCGGCCCTTGCCCTCGCCCACCGACCGCGGCTGGTAGATGTTCACCGCGCCGCCGCAGGCCACCATCATGGTCTTACACTTGATGATGTAGACTTTGTTCTCCCGCACCGAGAAGCCGACCGCACCGGCGATCTGGTTTTCCACGTTGGCGTCCAGGAGCAGCTTGACGATGAAGACGCGCTCGAGGATGTTGTCGTCCCCCAGGGCCTTCTTGGCCGCTTCGGCCACCACGCGCTTGTAGGACTCGCCGTTGATCATGATCTGCCACTTGCCGGTGCGCACCGGTTTGGCGCCCGACTTGAGGGTGCCCATGGTCTGGCCCTTCTTGCCGTCGAGGTTCTTGCCCTCGGCGCTCTTCTTCCAGATCGGCAGGCCCCATTCCTCGAAAAGATGGACCGAGTCGTCGACATGGCAGCCCAGGTCGAAGATCAGGTCTTCGCGCACGATCCCCATCAGGTCGTTGCGCACCATGCGCACGTAGTCGTCCGGGCTGTTCTCACCGACGTAGGTGTTGATGGCCGACAGGCCCTGGGCCACGGCGCCGGAGCGCTCCATGGCGGCCTTGTCCACCAGCAGGATCTTCTTGTCAGCGGCCCACTTCTTGATTTCGAAGGCCGAGCCGCAGGCCGCCATGCCACCGCCCACGATCAGGATGTCAACTTCACGCTCCTCGACAGCCGGGTCTTTAACGGCCTTGAGTTCTCCAAGGGGCTTGTTCGGTAATGCCATATCGTTTCCTCCTTACGGTACAGGTCTTTTAATTGTGCAATGACAGAAACGTCCAAACACCGATGCGGGTTAAACCGTGGCCTGGGGCTTGGGGAGGGTATAGCCGTCGGCCTCTTCGGTGCTGAGCAGTTCGCTGTCCAGATCCTTGCCCTGGAGACTGTCATAAGCGTTGGCCGCGCCCTCAGGAGTGGTCCGGATGGGGAACTTGAAACGTTTGATGAGCCCGTTGCGGAACTTGCAGGTCCACATGACGTCCTCGGTGCCCATCATCGGCATAATCGAGCTTCCCAGGGGCACGAAGTCGGCGTAGCCGCGCACCTCGATGGCCTGGGTCGGGCAGATCTTGACGCATGAGAAGCATTCCCAGCACTGATCCGGCTCCTGGTTGTAAGCCTTCATCGCGTTGGGGTCCAGGACCATGAGATCGTTCGGGCAGATGTACATGCAGGCCGTCTTGTCGCCGCCCTTGCAGCCATCACACTTTTCCTGAATGACAAAGCTTGGCATTTAGCATACCTCCTGATTACGGTTGACGTGTTGGATGGATACGATCGTCACACTTGGGGATTTCTCTCGCTTGGCTCACACCTCCTCTCTCGCCGTCATTTGAAAAATGGCAGTCCTTGCCAACTCTTCCGAAAATCCGATCTCCTCACTCAGACAGGGGCGGGGGGCGTCGGCCCGGGCGGCCGCAACGATAGCCCCCAAACCGCTGGCGACATCGAAATCGCCTATAAATTCAAGCATATATTTCTCGCAATCAAGGTGCTTTTTTACCATTCCAACCCCGACTTGTCAAGCACTTTCAGGTGCGGAAACCTCCCGAGATCAAACCGTTTTCAGCCTTTTTGCCCCTTTTCCCATATGTGGTTGCCGCCGGCAGAGATGGTACTACATGTGGTACCAGAAGCGCTTTCAACCCCGGCGGTCGGGCCGCCTTACGCGCCACAGGGGGCCCGCGGCCGCCGGCCAGGGGTAGCGCTTTTCATGCAGATCTTGACTCGCCGGCCAGACATGATACCAGATGGGGCCATGACAGCCGAGTTCACCCCCATCGACGCCGGCCAGACCTTCGCCTTTGCCTGTGGCCCCCAGGTGGGCTGCTTCAACGAGTGCTGCCGCGATTTGAACCAGTTCCTCTACCCCTACGATATCCTGCGGCTCTGTCGCTGCCTGGAGTGGCCTTCGGAACGTTTCCTGGCCCACTATACCCGGACCCATGACGGCCCGATGACCGGGCTGCCGGTGGTCAGTCTGCGCTTCGATCCGGCCCGGGACGGAACCTGCCCCTTCGTGACGGCCTCGGGGTGCCGGGTTTACCCGGACCGGCCGGCCGCCTGCCGGCTTTACCCGCTGGCGCGGGCGATCCGCCGAACCTGTCCCCATGCGCCGCTCACGGAACATTTCGCCCTGTTGCGCGAACCCCATTGCCAGGGCCATGAAGCTGCGCTGAAGCAGGGGGTGCGCGACTGGATCGAAACCCAGGGGCTGGCCGACTACCATCGCCTGAACGATCCGATGGTGAGCCTGATCGGCCTCAAACGCCGCCGCCATCCGGCCCCCCTGCCCCCGTCGATTCAGGCCCGGGTGCACACGGCTCTCTATGATGCGGACCGCTTTCGGCGTCATCTCTTAAGCCATCCCCAGGATGACCCCCTGGCCCCGTCGGGCCTCGAGCGCCAGGCCCTGGCCGAAGACGACGAGGCCCTGATCCGCTTCGCCTACCGCTGGGTGGCGGCCTTGATCGAGGTCTTGACCCCAGGAGCGCCCGGATGAACCTCAACGGCAAGACGGCCCTGGTGCTCGGTGCGGTCAAGGGGATCGGCAAGGCCGTCGCCCTGGATCTGGCCCGGGCCGGAGCGGCGGTGGCCATCCCCCATTACGACTGGCCCGAGGCCCTGCCGGCCCTGCGCCACGACCTGGCCGCCAGCGGGGCGCCCCATCTGCTGGTCCCTGCGAACCTGCGCGACACGCGGGCCGCGGTGGACCTGGTGGAACGGGTCCACGGGCACTTCGGCGCCCTCCACATCCTGATCAACAACATCGAGCGCGGCGGCTGGCCGGTGGTCCACGGGGCCTATACCACCGCTCAGTGGGATCTGGAGCAGGAGACCACCCTGAGGGCCAAGCAGTGGGTCTTTCAGGCCGCCCTGCCGCGCCTCAAGGCCGCCGGCGAGGCAGCGGTGGTCAACATTTCCTCCATCGCGGCCCTGGTGGGACGCAGCGGACCGGCAAGCCTGCTCTTCAACGACGGGTATGCGGCCGCCAACCGGGCCGTTTCCCTGCTCACCGAAACCTGGGCGCGGCTCGGCGCCCCCCAGGTGCGGGTCAACGAACTGATGCTCGGGCTGGTCGAGACGCGCCACGGCCCGGACACCCGCGGCTGGGGGCTGCTGGACGCCGCCCAGCGCCAGGCGCTGGTGGACCATGTGCTGCTGCGGCGGATCGGCACCTTCCAGGACGTGGTGGAGGCCGTTCGGTTTCTGCTCTGCCGCGCCCCCTACATGACCGGCAGCGTGCTACGCCTGGACGGCGGCTATGTGCTGGGGGGCGAAGCCGTGGCGCCCATGCCGCAAGGGGTAGAACCGGCGGCGGACGCCGGATCTCAAATTTGAACTTCAGCGGCGCGGCCGCAGGCCGGGGCCGCTGATTCCCCAGAGAAACAGCCCGATCCAATCCAGCCCCAGATCGAGAAGGGCTTCGTCGTCGCGGCGGATCCGGGCCAGGCGCACCGGATCGACCTTGAAGCGCTTGAGAAAACTGCTCTCGAAAACGAAATCCCGCAACCCTTCGAGGTTGTAGGCCGCCATAAAGGCCATCTTGGCCCGGCGGCCCTCGGAGCCCTCCCCTGCCCAGGGATCCTGCGCGAAGCGCTGCTGAATCCGGGCCCAGCGTCCGGTCCAGCGATCGTAGGCGCGCGTATCGGGGTCCGCCTCGAACCAGCGCCTGGCGGTGGTGGACCGCACCTGCCCCGGCCCGAGACAAAAGGCGGGGGGGCGCAGCCAGTAAACGGCTTCTCGGGATCTTCCCCCCGGACCGGCGAGCAGCCCCTTCTCCAGGGGGAAGCTGCGGCAGGTGAAGGGCCGGTCCGCGTACACGCCGCAACCCGCCTCACTGACGTAGGGGCAGGGGTGGCCGGCGTTTTCCGCCATGCGCAGCAGCACATCGGGAAAATGGTGGCCGGGGCGCAGCACCACGTCCACATGGGCATCGATGAAGCGCGCCGATCCGATCCCCAGGCGCCGCGCCAGGCGCAGCACATCGTAGGGGTAGAGGTAAAGGTTCAGGTTGCGGCAGCAGTGGTTGAAACACGCCAGACCGTTATGACAGGCGAAGTCGAAGGATTCATCCGGCCCCAGGCGGCGTCCGCCCAGGGTTTCGAGTCCGTCCGCCGGGATGACTTTCATGGGACCTCCGGGCCGATCCGGCCCCTGCGGCTGGCGGCGATCATTTCGGCCACCGTCATGCGAATCCGCTCCCGAACCCCGCAGGCCTGGCGCAGTTCCCCCTCCAGCAGGGCCAGCTGCCGGTATAGCGGAGTTCGATCCAGGCGCTGCACCGCCGCACCGCAGCACCGGTGGAATTCATCGCAGCCTGGCCCCGTTTGTTCGACCCCGTCGGGCCGCCACAGGCGATGGGGCAGACCGTGAAGGCGGCAGATCATCGGGCGATGCGCGTACAGCCGGCAGCGCTCATCCTGCCACAGGGGGCAAGGGGCATCGGGCGCAGGGACCACCATCCGGGCCTCCAGAGCCGGCGCAGGGTCCAGCCGCTGCAATCCGACCTCCAGATCCAGGCGTTCGATGAGGGTGTGGTGGTGGAAGCGGGTGCGGCAGCAGCTGTCCGCGCAGCCTCGGCAGACAAAGCCGTAGGCGGCGGCCGTGGCGGCATAGACCCGATCCATGACCGCATACAGGCGGTGCAGCCGGTCCAGATAGGGCCGCGCCCGGGACGCCAGGAGCAATGGATCCATCGATCAGACCATGGGCGACGGGAAGAAAATCTTCTGATAGAGGGTCAGGGCGCTGTGATCCGTCATGCTGGCGATCAGATCGCAGACCACCCGCTCGCGGGGCGCGCCGTTGTCGTAGCAGCCGGCCATTTCCAGGTTGGCCAGCTCCCGGTGGAGATGATCGGGATGATCGAGAAAATAGGCGTACAGATCACGGATGATCTTCTTGGCCTTGACGAATTCGCCGTGCACCCGTTCGCTGCGATAGACGTTGTCGTAAAGAAAGGTGCGCAGGGCGTGCATGGCCTCGGCCACCGGCGCGCTGATGCGCAGTTGCAGCCGGCCGTCTTCAACCCGGCTGTTGAAGACCAGGTCCCGCACCATGGTGGTGGCCCGGGCCCCGTGGTCGCGTCCCAGCACCTTCTGGCACACCGCGGGGACCTGCCGCTGCCGGATCACCCCGCTGCGCACAGCGTCGTCCAGGTCGTGGTTGAGATAGGCCATGATGTCGGCCACCCGCACCACCTGCCCTTCCACCGTCATGGCCGTCTCCTGGGCGTGGTCGGCGATGATGGGCCCGTAGCCCTTGGAGTGGCGCAGGATCCCGTCGCGCACCTCCTCGGTGAGATTCAGTCCCCGGCCGTTCTTCTCCAGCACCTCCACGATGCGCAGGCTCTGCTCGTTGTGGGAAAAATCCGGTGAAAAGACCTCCTTCAGGGCGGTCTCGCCGCTGTGGCCGAAAGGGGTATGGCCAAGGTCGTGTCCCAGGGAGATGGCCTCGGCCAGGTCTTCGTTGAGGCGCATGGCCCGGGCGATGTGGCGGGCGATCTGGGCCACCTCGAGGGTGTGGGTCAGGCGGGTCCGGTACTGCTCGCCCAGAGGGGACAGAAAGACCTGGGTTTTGTGTTTGAGGCGCCGAAAGGCGTTGGCGTAAAGGATACGGTCCCGGTCGCGCTGAAAGGCAGTGCGGATCAGAGAATTCTTTTCCGGATGGCGGCGCCCCCGCGATTCGCTGCTCAGGCATCCGAAGGGCGACATGAAGCCGCGCTCGCGCGCCTCGAAGGCCTCTCGTATGGAGGAAGTGGTTGGCATGGCTTGGACGAAGGGGTTTCTTATGGCAGAGGCCGGCGGGTTTGTAAAGCCGTTTCGGAGGCTGGAGCGACGCGGAGAACGGGCCTCCACGACAGGTCCGCAGGGTCAGATGCCCAGGTAGGCGCGTTTGACATCTTCGTTGGCCAGCAGCCGGTCGGCCGTATCGGTGAGGGTGATGCGGCCGGTTTCCATCACGTAGCCGCGGTGGGCGACCTGGAGGGCCAGATTGGCGTTCTGCTCCACCAGAAAGATGGTGGTGGTGTTCTCGCGGTTGATCTTGGCGATGATCTCGAAGATCTGCTTGACCACCAGGGGCGCCAGCCCCAGGGACGGTTCGTCGAGGAGCAGCAGCCGCGGACGGGCCATCAGTGCGCGGCTGATGGCCAGCATCTGCTGCTCGCCCCCGGAAAGCGTGCCGCCGGCCTGGTGGCGGCGCCTGGCCAGGATGGGAAACAACTCGTAGATATAGTCCAGATCCCGGGCGATGGCGGCCTTGTCCTTGCGCAAAAAGGCCCCCATGTCGAGGTTTTCGGCCACGGTGAGGTAGGGGAAGATGCGGCGGCCTTCCGGTACTTGCACGATGCCCATCTCCACGATGCGGTTGGTGGGCAGGTCCTGGATCTCGCGATCCTCGAAGCGGATGCGGCCGCTGCGCGGTGGCACCACCCCGCAGATGCTCATCAGGGTGGTGGATTTGCCGGCGCCGTTGGCGCCGATGAGGCAGATGATCTCGCCGGCGGCGATTTCGAGGCTGACGCCCTTCAAGGCCTGGATATTGCCGTAGTAGGTTTTGATGTCGTCGATCTGGAGCATGCGGTTTTCGCCACCTCTTTTCAGGCCGCGTATTCCTCGCCGAGATAGGCCTTGATGACCACCGGATCGTTCTTGATCTGCTGCGGCGCGCCCTCGGCGATCTTCTTGCCGTAGTCCATCACATAGATGCGGTCCGACAGGCTCATCACCAGCTTCATGTCGTGTTCGATGAGCAGGATCGCCACGCCTGCGGTCGCGCGAAGGCGCAGAATCAAGTGGTCCAGCTCTTTGGTCTCCTGGGGATTCATGCCCGCGGCCGGTTCGTCCAGCAGGAGCAGAAACGGCTCGGTGGCCAGGGCGCGGGCGATTTCCAGGCGCCGCTGGGCCCCGTAGGGCAGGTTCTTGGCCAGGTCGTTGACATGCCCCTCCAGCCCGATCTGTTCCAGGACGCGGTAGCTGTCCATCACCGCCCGCCGTTCTTCGTCGACGGTGTGCGGCGGCCGGAACACGGCCCCGGGGATCCCGGAGCGCAGGCGGCAGTGGCGGCCGATCATCACGTTCTCCAGCACGGTCATCTGCTGGAAGAGGCGGATGTTCTGGAAGGTGCGCGC
>CALJLV010000043.1 GCA_937982505.1 uncultured Desulfobacteraceae bacterium
AGATTGACTGACGTGACTGGAGTTCAGACGTGTGCTCTTCCGATCTGGACACCGATCCAGGACGGGCTTGCGCGCCAGGCGCCATTGCGAAAAATTCTGTATAGATGGGGCGGCCGGCATTGTCAAAACAAATACCCCCGGAGCGCAAGGCCCCGTCAACGTCAGGGCCTCTGTCGCTTGTCTGGTCGAAGGTCACCGTGCTGTGCCTGGATCTTCTCCACTGCGGATGGCGCATCAGCGTTCGCCAGGACGCGGGAAAACGGGTTGCCGCGCGCAACGCCTCTGGGCCCGACGCGCCCAGCGGTCCCAAGGCGCCCCTACCGCCCCCGGAAGGCGCCGCCGGGGCCTTGAGCGGCGTCTTGACAGGGGTTGGCAAAGATCGGTAAAGGCACCGGTGAAGATTCATCCTCCGGCAACGGCGCGCAACCGGACGCGTCGAGGACGAAAAGGAACCCTTATGCCATATGAAGCCGTGATCGGGCTGGAGGTCCACGCCCAGCTCAAGACCGCCACCAAGATTTTTTGCGGCTGCGCCACCGCCTTCGGAGCCCCGCCCAACACCCACGTCTGTCCGGTCTGCCTGGGGATGCCCGGGACCCTGCCGGTGCTCAACCGACGGGTGGTGGACTTCGCCCTGCGCATGGCCCTGGCCACCGGGTGCCGGGTGGCGCCGGTGAGCCGTTTCGCCCGCAAGAACTATTTCTACCCGGATCTGCCCAAGGGCTATCAGATCAGCCAGTACGAGCTGCCCATCGCCGAACACGGGGCCGTGGAAATCCTGGTGGACGGCGGCGCCCGGCGCATCGGCATCACCCGCATCCACATGGAGGAGGATGCGGGCAAGCTGATCCACGATCCCCGCCGGCCCGTGAGCCGAGTCGATTTCAACCGCACCGGGGTGCCCCTGATCGAGATCGTCAGTGAGCCGGATCTGCGCAGCCCCGAGGAGGCCGGGGCCTACCTGCGCAAGCTGCGCACCCTCCTGCGCTATCTGGACATCTCGGACGGCAACATGGAAGAGGGCAGCTTCCGCTGCGACGCCAACATCTCGCTGCGCCCGGTGGGCCAGACGGCCTTCGGCACGCGCACGGAATTGAAGAATATCAACTCGTTTCGCTTCGTGGAAAAGGCGTTGCATTACGAGATCGACCGCCACCGCGAGATTCTTGCCGAGGGCGGAAAGGTGGTTCAGGAGACCCGGCTCTGGGACGAGGCCAAGAACCGCACCGACCCCATGCGCGGCAAGGAAGAGGCCCACGACTACCGCTATTTCCCCGACCCGGACCTGCCGCCCCTGGTCATCGACGCGGCGTGGATCGCGGCGGTGCGCGAAACGCTGCCCGAGCTGCCCGACGCCCGCTGCCGGCGCTACGGTGCCGATTTTGGACTTTCGGCCTACGATGCCGAAGTGCTCACCGGAACCCGGGAACTGGCCGACTACTTCGAGGCCTGCGTGGCCGCCGGGGCCCCCCCCAAGCCGGCGGCCAACTGGATCATGGTCAACCTGCTGGGACTGCTCAACGCCCAGGGCCGCAGCATCGACCAGACCCCGGTGAGCGCCGGGGCCCTGGCCGAGCTGCTGCGTCTGGTGGAGGCAGGAAGCATTTCAGGCAAGATCGCCAAGACGGTCTTCGACGCGATGGCCGCCAGCGGCCGGCCGGCCCCGGTCATCATCGCGGAAAAAGGGCTGGTGCAGGTCTCGGACGCCGGCGCCCTCGAACCGGTGATCGAGAAGATCCTGGCGGCCAATCCCGCCCAGGTGGCCGACTACCGGGCCGGCAAGACCAAGGTCTTCGGCTTTTTCGTGGGCCAGGTGATGAAGGCCACCCGGGGCCAGGCCAATCCCCAGGTGGTCAACGACCTGCTGCGCCGGATCCTGGATTCGGCCGGGTAGTCCATTTTCCCGCCCGGCAGCCCCCGCCTCAACCTTCCTCCTGCAGCGGATACCGATCCGAGGAGATGACCTGCCAGCCGCTCGGGCCCCGCAGCCGCAGGACCTGGTCGTGGAAGGCGAGGATGCTGGGGCGGTGACCCACGCTGATGTAGTGGATTCCCCGCCGGGCCAGCTGCCGGTAGAGATGGGCTTCGTTTTCCAGGTCCAGGGCGCTGGTGGCCTCGTCCAGGACGGCAAAGCGCGGCCGGTTGAGAAAAAGCCGTGCAAAAGCCAACCGCTGCTGCTCGCCCAGAGAGAGCAGGTCGGCCCAGTCCAGTTCAGCCTCCAGACCGCCCACCCGTTCGGGAAGATCCCCTAAACCCACCGCCGCCAGCGCCTCTTGCAGTTGCGATTCGGCCGCCTCCCGCCCCACCCGTGGATAAAGCAGTTGATGGCGCAAGGAGCCCAGGAGCATGTAGGGCTTCTGGGGCAGAAAGAAGATCTGTTCCAGGGGCGGTCGGTGCACGGTTCCGGCGCCCCGGGTCCACAGGCCGGCGATGGCGCGCAGGAGCGAACTTTTACCCGCGCCGCTGGGCCCCACCACCGCCAGGTTCACGGCCTTTTGGGGATCGAAGCGCAGCTTCCGGATCAAGGTGCGCGATCGGTCCGGGGTCTGGACGGTCAGGTCGTGCAGGGCGAAGTATTCGGCCTTGGCGCTGCGGATTCCCGCCTCCTGGGCCGGATCCGGATCCAGGGCGGCGGCAAAGTCCGAAAGCCGTTCCACCCCGGCGGCAAAGCCGGTGATCTCTTCGATCTGCGACACGATGAGGGACAAGGCCCCGTAGACCTGCAGGAAGGCGAAGTTGGCCTGGACCATGTCGCCGTACTCGATGCTTCCGCCGAAATACGGTGGAAACAGCACGATGAAGGGCAGCACCAGGGGCAGGTAGCTGTAGGCGGTGGTGAAAAAGGAGAGGTTGCGCTGCCAGCCGATGAGCAGGCCGAAGTTTTTCAGCACCCGGCCGAAACGCTGGGCGATCTGCTCCGCCTCGGGCCGTTCGCCCTGGTAAAAGGCGATGGACTCGGCATGGTCGCGCAGGTGGACCAGCGCGTAGCGGAAATCGGCCTCGTAGCGCAGCTGGGTGAAGTTGAGGCGTACCAGGCGACGGCCGAACCAGACGGTCAGGGCCGTGCCCGCCAGGGAGTAACCGATGACCACGGCCACCAGAAGCACCGATTTGGACCAGAGAATCCCGGTAAAGGAGATCAGGTCCATCAGGGCCCCCAGCACGATGAGCAGAAACCCCAGGGAGGTGCGCGTAAAGGAGCGGATATCCTCCATGATGCGCTGGTCCGGGTTGTCGATCCGGCCGGCCGCCTCGATTTCGTAATAGCGCCGGTGGGCGAAGTAGCGTTCCAGCAGCTGATCGGTGAGCCATTGGCGCCAGCGCATCCCCAGGTAGCCCTGGACGTACTGGTACATGGCCACGATGGGGATTCCGGCCAGGAATCCGCCGAAGTAGACCGCCACCAGGAGGTAGGCCAGGTCCTGGTCTTTTTTGACCAGGGCGTTGGTGAAGTAGTTGCCGACATAGGAAAAGGCCACGTTGATGCCGGTGACGGCCAGGGACAGCAGCAGCACCACGGCCAGCAGGGTCCAGGCCTGGCGGCGCGGGTGCAGGTGGCGGCCGAAGGCGGCAAAGATCCCCATGGGCAGGGCCAGACCGACCAGCACCAGCCATACGCCACCGGCCTGATGGAGGCGCAAGACGCCCTCTTGAAGGCCCGGGGCGATGCGCTGGAGCATCTGGGGCGCCCAGTGGCCGGCGGCCAGGACCAGACCGGCGGCCGAAAGGCACAGCAGGGTAAAGACCAGAACCAGGAGCATGACCAGCAGCAGGACGGTGGCCCAGCCGCCGCCGGGCACCGGGGGAAAAAAGTAGGGCTGGGCGATGGTGGCAAAGCGGCGCCAGAGGGACGCGGGGAGGCGATTCATACAGCCATCCTCTTTTCGGGGTGCGGAGCGACGGCCCCGGGCAGGGCAAGGTCCCATACCACAAGAGAGCGCGGGCGAGAAAGGGGCCGGACCGCCGCGAGGCGGCCCGGCCTGGGGGAAGGAGGATGCAGACGCGAAGGCCCCGGGGGGAGGCGGCGCCTTCATCGTGAAATCCACCTTAACCGCTCGATGTTACCGCAAGATGACCGCCAGATGACCAATCGGTTAGGAAAGGACGAAAGGGCCGGGGCGGCCCTCAACCCTTTTCCAGAGCCTCCAGCAGCCGGCGGTGGATATCGTCGAAACCGCCGTTGCTCATGATCAGGACCAGGTCGCCGGGGCGGGCCTCGGCGTGGATGAAGGCGATGATCTCCTCGGTGGTGTCGAAATGCCAGGCCGGTCGGCCCCGGGCGGCGATCTCGGCCGCCAGGCGCGTCGTGCAGAAACGTTCGGCTTCGGGCACTTTGGCGATGGCCGAGGGCCTTCGGACCACCACCAGGTCGGCCTGGTCGAAGGCGGCCGGGTAGACGTCCTGGAAGACCCGGCGCATGCTCGTGTTGGTGCGCGGTTCGAAGACGGCGATGAGCCGGCCCCGGGGGTGGAAGGGCCGCACGGCGGCGATGGTTTCGCGCACCGCCGTGGGGTGGTGGGCGAAGTCGTCCATCACCGTTACGCCCCGGGCCGAGCCGCGCACCTCCTGGCGTCGGCGCACCCCGGCGAATGACGCCAGACCGGCGCCGGCCGTTTCGGGTTCCAGACCCAGCGCCGCCGCCGCCGCCAGGGCTGCGGCGGTGTTGGCCAGGTTGTGGCGGCCCATGAGGGGGGAGCGGAAGCGGCCCCAGAGCCGGCCCTGCCGGTAAAGGGCGAAACGGGTCCAGGGCGGATCAACGGCGACTTCATCGATACGCCAGGCACTGTCCGGCCCCTGGCCGTAGCGGGCCACCCGGGCCGGGCAGGTCGAGAGGAGCGAATCCAGGCCGGGGTCCTGGTCCCAGGCCAGCAGATGGCTCGAAGGGCACAACCCGTCAACGAATCGGCGGAAGGTCCGGCGCACCTGATCCAGGTCGCCGAAGATGTCGGCATGGTCGAATTCCACCCCGGTAAGCACCGCCACATGAGGGCGGTAGTGGAGGAACTTGGCCCCTTTGTCGAAAAAGGCCGTGTCGTATTCGTCGCCCTCGAGTACCAGAATGTCGCCGGTCCCGCTGCGGTAGTTGCTGTCGAAGTTTTTCAGGATCCCGCCGATGATAAAGGCGGGGGCCAGGCCGGCGCTTTCCAGTATCCAGGCGATGAGGCTGCTGGTGGTGGTCTTGCCGTGGGTGCCGGTCACCACCACCTGGCGCTTGCCCGCCGCCGCGAAGCGGTTGATGGCCTGGGGCATCGAGCAGTAGGCCAGGCCCTTTCGAGCGGTGATGCGCACCTCCGGGTTGTCCCGGCGCACGGCATTGCCGATGACCACCAGGTCCGGGTCGTCGGCCAGGTGGCGCCCGGTGAAGCCTTCTTCCAGCACCACTCCCCGGCGGCGCAGAAAATCGCTCATGGGCGGATAGACCCTGGCATCGCTGCCCGTGACGGCATAGCCCAAATCCTGCAGGACGCAGGCCAGGGCCCCCATGGCCGTGCCGCAGGCCGCCACCAGATGCACGCGCCGCACCCGCTGGGGAATCAGGTTGCGCTGCAGATCGATATCGGTCATGATCCCGGGATCTTCCTTTCCAGATTCGCTGGACCGCCGGCAACCCATTTCATGAAGGGAGGCCAGCCATGCTCGCCCCTGAGCTGATCGAAGCCGTCCAGGGCCGTTTCCCCGCCGGTGAACGCATCACCGTGATGACCGGGGCGGGGATTTCGGCCGAAAGCGGAATCCCCACCTTCCGCGGCCCGGAAGGGTACTGGACCGTCGGATCGCGGATCTACCAGCCTCAGCAGATGGCCACCCGGGCCATGTTCGACGCGGCTCCGGAGGCGGTCTGGCAGTGGTATCTGTATCGCATGGGGGTCTGCCGGCGGGCGGCGCCCAACCCGGGGCATCTGGCCCTGGTCCGGCTCGAAGCGCTGCTGGCCGACCGGTTCACCCTCATCACCCAGAACGTGGACGGGCTTCACCTGCGGGCCGGATCCAGCCCCGAGCGCACCTACCAGATCCACGGGAACGTCTTTTACATGCGCTGTGCCGCCGACTGTTCGCCGCAGGTCCACGGGCTGCCGGCCGAGGTGGGCGAGAAACAGCCCGGGGAACCCCTCACCCCCCCTGAGGCGGCCCGATTGCGCTGCCCCCGCTGCGGCGCCTGGGCCCGGCCCCATGTCCTGTGGTTCGATGAGGCCTACAACGAGGTCCATTTCCGCTTCCACAGCAGTCTGTCGGTGGCCGCGGCTACCGGGGTGCTCATCGTGGTGGGCACTTCGGGGGCCACCCACCTGCCCAACCAGGTGGTCTGGGTGGTCAAATCCCGCGGCGGGCTGATCGTCGATGTGAATATCGAGGCCGATCGCTTTTCCCGTCTGGCGCTTTCCACCGGGGGGTTTTTCATCCGGGGTCCGGCAGCGGAGATCCTGCCAGCCCTGGCGCAGGCCGTTGCTAGACATCCGGATCCGGCGCCGCGCCGTTGAAGGCCAGAAAGAGCTTCTCGTTTTGCCCGTCCACCCTGGGCTGATGGTTGTCCCAGTCGAAGATGCGGCAGGCATCGGTGTCGCTGGTGGGCACGGCGCAGCGGATGAAGGGCATGACCGGATCGCCGGCCACGGACTTGTAGTTGAGCATCACCGCCTGGTGGTCGGGAAAACGGTCGAATTCGAACAACTCCACCAGGTAGATCCGGCAGACGCCTTCGAAGAAGTCGTGGCGCTTCCGATAGTAGAGGATCTGAAGGCGGAACAGCTCCAGGGCGCTGGCCGCGTCGGGGGCCTGGGCGGCCATGTTGAATTCTCCGTGGCGCCGGTCGGCCTCCTCGACCTGTTCTTGGTTGGTGGCGTGGATGAAATGGCCGATGTAGAGCATCGTTGAAAATCCTCTTCCAGTGGGGGTTGAACGGCCAAACACGTTTTTCCATGCGCAGTCGGCCTGTTTCATAGCACAACCCATCGGCGGTCCAAAGCCCAATCGCCGCACCGGCCAGGACCTCGCCAGGATCCACCCCGGCCAAGGATTGCCGCCGGGCAGGTCGGCACCCGTTTCAGCGCTTGCCCAAGGCCTCCGGGCCGGGATCCGGGGGGGGTGCGCATGTTTCCGGACCCAACGCCGGCCTTCTGACGTCATTTCCGATCCCCAATTCCCCCATCAGCTTGGCCACGGCCAGTTCCTTGGCCTTGGCTTCCACTTCCACCGTGACTTGCAGATCCTGCCAGCAGGCCGGAACATCCCTCGGGTCGATGTAGTCGTGATGGGGGCGAGGATCGCCCTTACCCCAGCCGTTGGCCGGGCTGGAAAGGTGAAAGAGGGGCTCGCGGTTCCAGGTGGACAAGGCCTGGCCGGTGGCGGCCGCCTCGTCCAGGCCGTCAGGCAGGCAGCGGTGGTGGTGGACATCGTAGACCAGGGGCAGGCCAAGGCCCCGGCAGACCGGGAGCAGGTCGGCCGGGGTGTAGCTGCGGTCGTCGTTTTCCAGGGTCAGGCGGGTGCGCACGGCCCGGGGCAGGTGTTCCACCCGGGCCGCCAGGCGCCCGAGGGCGGCCGACTTGTCCCCGTAGACGCCGCCGGCATGGATGGTGATGACGTCGGCCCCGACCCACTCGGCCACCTCGGTCTGGTAGACCAGGTCGGCCAGGCTGCGATCCACCACACTCTGGTCCGGGCTCGACAGGAGGATGAACTGGTCCGGGTGAAAGCTCGTACGGATGCCGTGGTCGCGCGCATAGCGGCCCGCATCCCGGAACAGGCCTTCGATCTCCCGCCCTCCCGGCAGATCTCTCAGGTCATAGGCGAATTCGGGATGGGTCTTCAGCGGCAGGATCTGGCTGTTGATGCGAAAGGCCCCGATTCCGTTCCGACGACAGAAGGCCAGGGCCTGGTGGAGGCCTTCGGCGTTGCGGCGGCACAGCCCGGCCAGGTGGCGCCGGGCGGCGGCGGGATCCAGCCTGCTCAGATAGCGGGCCGTGGTACGCCGGAAAGCGATGGGCGCCTGGCGGAAAAGGCAGCATAAGCCGAAACGGATCATTCTGGTCTCCTGGGGTCCTGCCAGCGCACCTCGGGTCGACGCCCAAAAATTTAAAAATAAGCCTTGGCGCCCAAGGATCAAGTCCGCCCTCCCCCCGGTCGGCACTGCCGATTCCTGTCCCTTTCCTCTGCCGGAACCCTCATTTCGCCCCGGTGCGGTCGGCCGCTACGATTGGGGACCGTCCCTGCGGAGAAATCGCCCTGCCGATGGGCATGGCATGCCCTTTGCTGATCGCTGACCGGTGGCCCGGATCGGGATCCGCAGTCGAGCCGGATCCTGGCCGGGGGCTTCGAACGGATCATTGCAGAGGGGGAAACCCGAGATGGACCACCAGCAGATGCTTGAAGAACTGGAAGCGCGCCAGCGCAATGCCATGATGGGAGGCGGTGCGGAGCGCATCGCCAAACAGCATCAAGGCGGCAAGCTCACGGCCCGCGAACGCATCGCCGGGCTGCTCGATCCGGATTCCTTCGTGGAAACCGATCGTTTCAAGACCCACCGCTGCACCGATTTCGGCATGGCGTCCCAGAAGATCCCCGGCGACGGGGTGGTGACGGGCAGCGGTCTGATCCACGGCCGACCGGTCTTCGTCTTCGCCCAGGATTTCACCGTTTTCGGCGGGTCGCTCTCCCTGGCCCATGCCGAGAAGATCTGCAAGGTGATGGACGCGGCCATGAAGATGGGCGCGCCGCTCATCGGTCTTTGCGATTCGGGCGGCGCCCGGATCCAGGAAGGGGTCATGAGCCTGGCCGGATACAGCCAGATCTTCCTGCGCAACGTGATGGCTTCCGGGGTCATCCCCCAGATCACGGCCATCATGGGGCCCTCGGCCGGCGGGGCCGTCTATTCGCCGGCCCTGACGGACTGGATCTTCATGGTGGAGGGCACCAGTCACATGTTCATCACCGGCCCGGAGGTGATCAAGGCCGTGACCCACGAAACGGTCACCAAGGAGGATCTGGGCGGGGCCATGGCCCACAACCGCCGCAGCGGGGTGGCCCATTTCGCCGCCCCGGACGATGCGGCCTGCCTGGCCCAGATCCGCGAGCTGATGGCCTATCTGCCCCAGAACAACCTCCAGGAGCCGCCCCGGTGCAAGGCGGTGGACGACCCGGAGCGGGTCGAACCCAATCTGCGCGCGGTGGTGCCCACCGATCCCAACAAGCCCTACGACATCCGCCAGATCATCCGTTCCAACGCCGACGAGGGGGTCTTTTTCGAGGTTCACGCCCACTATGCCCGCAACCTGGTGGTGGGCCTGGCCCGACTGGACGGTCGGCCGGTGGGCATCGTCGCCAACCAGCCGGCGGTGGCCGCCGGATGCCTGGACATGGACGCCTCGGTCAAGGGGGCCCGCTTCGTGCGCTTTTGCGACGCCTTCAATATTCCCCTGGTGGTCTACGAGGACGTGCCCGGATTTCTGCCCGGCATCCACCAGGAGCACGGCGGGATCATCCGCCACGGGGCCAAGCTGATCTACGCGTTTTGCGAGGCCACCGTACCGCGGGTGACCGTCATCACCCGCAAGGCCTACGGCGGGGCCTACTGCGTGATGAACTCGCGCCACATCCGCGGGGACCTGGTGGTGGCCTATCCCACGGCGGAAATCGCCGTCATGGGGGCCGAAGGGGCCGCGGGCATCATCCACCGCGAGGCCATCCAGGCCAGCGCCGACCCGGAGGCCGAACGCCGCCGCCTGGTGGACGACTACCGCCGGCGTTTCGCCAACCCCTACCGGGCCGCTGAACTGGGATACGTCGACGAGGTCATCGATCCGGCCCTCACCCGGCGGCGCCTGATCCAGGCCCTGGCCCTGCTGGAGACCAAGCGCGACGTCAACCCGGCCAAGAAGCACGGCAACATCCCCCTGTGACATCACGAGGAGAGGCCCCATGTCCTGGGAGCAAGTGATCGAGCTGATCGTGAGCATCCTCACCACCCAAACCGGGGTGCCCAACCTGATGTTCAAACAGGTGGTGATGATGGCCGTGGCCTTTTTCTTTCTCTATCTGGCCGTGGCCAAGAACTATGAACCGCTGCTGCTGGTGCCCATCGGGTTCGGAATCTTCCTGGTCAACTTCCCCCTGGCCCCGCTGATGGGCTACAGCGAACACGGCACCCCAGAGCTGATCCGGGCCTTCTACAAGTACGGCATCGAGTGGGAGATCATCCCCTGCGTGATCTTTCTGGGGCTGGGGGCGATGACCGACTTCGGCCCCCTCATCGCCAACCCCAAAACCCTGATCATCGGGGCCGGGGCCCAGCTGGGCGTCTTCGTCACCTACGTGGGCACCCTGCTGGCCGGCTTCACCCTCAAGGAAGCCGCCTCGGTGGGGATCATCGGCGGGGCTGACGGGCCGACCACCATCTACCTGACGGCCAAGCTGGCCCCCCACCTGCTGGGGGCCAACGCCCTGGCGGCCTATTCGTACATGGCCATGGTGCCGCTGATCCAGCCGCCCATCATGCGCCTGATGACCACCCCCGCCCAGCGGCGCATCCGGATGCGCCAGTTGCGGCCGGTCTCGGCCCGGGAAAAGCTTCTGTTCCCGCTGATCGCCACGGTGCTCATCATCCTGCTGATTCCGGCGGTGGCTCCGCTGATGGGAATGTTCATGTTCGGCAACTTCATGCGCGAGTGCGGGGTGGTGCGCCGCCTTTCGGATACGGCCCAGAACGCCCTGATGAACATCGTGACCATCTTTCTGGGCCTTTCGGTGGGCGCCACGATGCAGGCCGAGGTCTTTTTGAGTCTCAAGCCGCTGCTGATCTTCACTTTCGGCCTCTTCGACTTCGTGGTCTGCACCTTCGGCGGGATCCTCACCGTGCACATCATGAACCGCTTTCTTACCGAAAAAATCAATCCCCTGATCGGTTCCGCGGGGGTTTCGGCCGTGCCCATGTCGGCCCGGGTCTCCCACAGCGAGGGGCTCAAGGCCGACCCCAACAACTGGCTGCTGATGCACGCCATGGGGCCCAACCTGGCCGGGGTGATCGGCTCGGCGGCGGCGGCCGGCATGTTCATCGCCATGTTCCAGTAGGAGGCGGCGTGATGGCTTTGCGCGGGTTGCGAATCGGTTTCTGCGGGTATCTGTTGATCCTGGCGGCCGCCATCCCGGCAGGCCTGGCCGGCAGCGCCCGGGCCATGGGGATCGGCGGACAGGACACGGAACAGCCGGCGCCCCAGATCAGCGCCGCGGGCCAGGGCCTGGCGGCCAAACTGGTGCCCCGGGGCAAGAGCACCAGCATCCAGATCGTCTTCGGCGTTCAGGGCGGGACCCTGGCCGGCCTGGGCACCACCGATTTTGACCAGACCTCCCGCCAGGGGGTGGATCCGAAGAATTTTCGTTCGGGCCTCTTCACTCTGGAAGTGGTCGACCTGGCCCCGGGAGCCGCGGCACGCCTGACCATGCGATCGGATTTTTTTACCAGCGGTACGCGTTGGTATGTGTTCAACCCCGCCGGGGCCCCTCTCTGGGTCAATGCCGAAGTGGAAAAACGGGCGGCGGACCAGCGGGCCTGGGAGCTGGCGCTGGCGGTGAGCGACGGCGGGCCCCTGGACAGCGACGGGCGCCGCGACGGGCGCCTGACGGTGATCGGCGGGCCGCGCGACTCCTTTTGGGGCTATGCCCTGGGCACCCTGTTCATCCGCTTTTTCGGCATCTTCATCGTCCTGAGCCTGCTGATGGTGGGGATGTTTGCCAGCGGGTGGATCTTCAACCGGCTTCAGCGGCGGCAAGCCCCGGATCCCGCTAGTGAACCGCCGGCCGCAGCGCCGGGACCCTCGCCGGAGACGGCCGCCGCCGTGGCCGTGGCCCTGCACCTGGCCGCCGGAGGCGGTCGCCACCGGCCGGCCGCCTCCGGCGACGGGTCCAGCTCCTGGGCTGCGGCCGGCCGGATGCACCTGATGACCCATCGGCAGCGGATTTTCCATCGGGCCTTGGGGCCGGACGGTAAAGGAGGCCCGTGCAGATGAAATACGCCATCGGTATCGGTGATCGGCAGTTTGACGTGGAAATCCTCAACCTGGGGGCTGACCGGGCCCGGGTGACGGTGGACGGCGGCACCCCCCTCGAGGTGCGCTTTGCCCGCTCCGGCGGCTCCGCCGCACCGGGTCCCGGGCCTAAGGTTCCGGACCCGGTGCAACCTTCCACCGCGGCCGCCGCCGGTGCGACGCCAGGGGGAGGGGCGGCGCCGGGCGGGGCCCTGCTGGCCCCCATGCCGGGGGTTATCCTGGAGATCCGCGTCCAGGTGGGGGATCCGGTGGCCGCCGGCCAGGTGGTGGCCGTGATGGAGGCCATGAAGATGGAAAACAACCTCACGGCCGAGTCGGCCGGCAAGGTGCGCGAGATTCGGGTTCAGAAGGGCGGGGCGGTGGCCACCGGGGACGTGCTGATGGTCATCGGATAAAAGCGGCCTCGGGGCAAGGCCCGTGTCAGTGGAAAAAGTTGGGGTTGGGGGCCGAGGCCAGTGCCGGCGCCGCGTCGAGAAAAGTGTCCACCACCGCGGCGGCTTCGGCCAGGGTCGCTGCGCGCGCCAGGCCGCGGCGCAGGGTATGGCCGAAGGTGAAATTGGCCGCGAAATAGCCGCCAAACCGCTTGAAGCGCCGCAGGGCCTGGACCGGCGCGAAGTGCGCGGCCAGAAGATCGATGAGGCGCCGGGCCGCGTGGCGGTGGATCTGCGCATGCGGCACCCGGCCCGCGGTCCACTCGGCAAAGAGCCAGGGCCGGGCCACGGCCATGCGCCCCACGGCCACACCGTCGCAGCCGGTGGTGTCGAGCATGCGCTGGCAGTCGGCGGCCGAAAAGACGTTGCCGTTGCCCAGGACCGGGATCCCCACCGCCGCCTTGACCGCCCCGATATGGGCCCAGCGCGGCGGCCGGGTGCGCCGATCCGGGGCCACCCGGGGGTGAAAGGTGAGCGCGTCGGCCCCGGCGCCCTCGAAGCGGCGCGCCATCTCCGCCGCCGGGGCCGGATCGTCCTGCCAACCGGTGCGAAACTTGACCAGCAGCGGGCAGGCCACCGCCCGGCGCACCGCCGCCACGATCTGGGCGGCCCGCTCCGGGGTCTTGAGCAGTTCGGCGCCGCTGCCCTGGCGGCAGATGGCCTTGACCGAGCAGCCGAAGTTCAGATCGACCCCGAAAAACCCCTCGGCCTCGATACGCCGGGCCGCCTCCACCAGCCGGGACATCTCTCCGCCCACGATCTGCACCACCAGATGATCGCGTTCGGCCTCGCGCCAGCGAAAGCAGCACGAGAGGGCCGGATTTTCGGTGGGCAGGCGCCGGGCGCTGCACATCTCGGACCAGAGCAGGCCGTAGCCCCCGAACTCGGACAGCAGCTGGCGAAAGGCCACGTTGCCCAGGGTGGTCATGGGGGCCAGGACCAGACGGCCGGGAATGGTGCGCCGGCCGATGGCCAAAGGTCGGTTGAGGAGGCTGTCCAGAGAGGGCGGCATCCGGTTTTCTCGCCTGTCGCGGTGTCTGCGGCGCAGTTTTTGCGATTGCTGATTTTGGATCGCTGTTCTACAAGATGGCGCACTGGGCGTCGTGTTTTCCTATCCGCAAGCCGATCAGATTGCAAGTCCATGCTGCCCTTGCTCTATCAAGACGAAGATCTCCTGGCGGTGTCCAAACCCGAGGATCTGGCTACCATTCCGGAAAGACGCCCCACCGGCGACAGCCTGGTGGAGCGGCTCTGCGCCCAGCTGGGGAGGCGGCTTTTCGTTGTCCACCGGCTCGACAAGGAGGTCAGCGGGGTGGTGCTGCTGGCCAAGCACGCCGCGGCCCACCGCTGCCTCAACGATCAGTTCAGCCAGCGCCAGGTGCAAAAGACCTACCTGGCGCTGGTCCATGGCGCCATGGCCTCGGACCGGGGAACCGTCGATCTGCCTCTGCGCCAGTTCGGTTCCGGTCGCATGGGCGTTGACGAGAACCGCGGCAAATCGTCCATTACCCGCTTCGAGACCCTCCGGCGGGATGTGCGCTTCAGCCTGCTTCGGGTGGCGCCCCTCACCGGCCGGCGCCACCAGATCCGGGTCCATCTCTACGCCCTGGGCCATCCCATCGTGGGGGACCGGCGCTACGGAGATCTGGACCACCAGCGGCGCTACCCCCGGGTGATGCTCCACGCCGTCGGGATCGTCTTGCGCCTTCCCGGCGGCGGTCCCCTGCGCCTGGACGCGCCCCCGCCGCCTTCCTGGACCGCGCTTTACCGGCAGTGCTGCCCTTGGCCGGGCGCCGCCGTGGACTGGAGGTGAACCTTGGAAACGGATCGTTCCACCATGGAGGGCCTGAGCATTCGCCACACGGTGAAGCCGGGCGACCTGGGCCGCATCGTTCAACTGCACGGCCTGCTCTATGCCGCTGAATACGGCCTGGATCACACCTTCGAGCCCTACGTGGCCGGTCCCCTGGCCGATTTCGTGCTGCGCGGCGATCCCCGGGAGCGGATCTGGATCGTCGAATGGCAAAAGGCGGTGGCCGGCTCGGTGGCCATCGTCGCCGCGGCGCCGACCCGGGCCCAGCTGCGCTGGCTCCTGCTGGCGCCCCCGATCCGCGGCCGGGGGCTGGGCCGAAGGCTGGTGGGCGAAGCGCTGGCCTTTGCCCGCCGCTGCGGCTACCCAGAGGTGTTCCTGTGGACCTTGGGCCATTTGGCCGTCGCCATTCACCTCTATCAGGCCTCGGGCTTCCGCCTGGCCGAAACCAAGCCGCACCGGCTCTGGGGGCAGGACCTGGTGGAGGAAAAGCACGTCCTGCGGTTCGCCGCCGATTCCCCGCCCGGGATCCGCGGATTGCGAAAATCACCGCAAGACCCTATGATGGCGCCGACCCGAGGGTGTTCGCCGTCCTGATCCCGGCCGCGTTCGCGCCCGCTGCAGCAAGGAGAAGCCATGAACCCTCTGCAATACCGGCCCCGGCTGGCGGCCGCGGTGCTGGCCACGACCCTCTGGGCCCTCATCGCCGCGGTCCGGGCGGAGGCGCAAGATTGCGGCGGCATCGCCGCCCAGATCCAGCACGGCGGGGTCTTGTGGACCGAAAACGCCGTGGTGGTCCAGGGCACTGCCGCCCCCAACCTGAGCGATCCCAACCTGCCGCTGTCGGTGATCAAGCGCACCGCCCAGAATGCCGCCGTCCTGGACGCCTACCGCAAGGCGGCCGGAATTCTGACCGGGGTGCGGATTTCCAGCCAGGCTCTGGCCGCCGACAATCCCCGGGTGGTGAGCCGCATCCAGGCGTTTGTCCAGAACGCCAAGGTCTGCCAGGCCAAGTATTACGCCGACGGCGGCGTCGACATGGTGGTCATGGTCCCCCTGCGCGGGGCGTTCGCCGTGGAGGCCCTGGCCGAGGCCGGCACCCGTGTGGCCGCCGGACCGTCGGCCTACACCGGGCTGGTGGTGGATGCCGCCCATCTGGCCTTTGCCCCGGCCATCGCGCCGCGGATCCTGGATCCGGACGGCCACCCGGTCTTCGATGTCGCCATGGTGCGCAAAGAGGTGGTGCTGGGGGGGGCGGCGGTCCGTTATGCGGCCTCCGGCAAAGCGCTTCCAGACGGCTGGGGCGGATCCCGGCCCCTGCGGGTGCGTGCCGTCGGGCTGGGCAATGTCTCGCCCTCGGATCTTTTGGTGGACCTTGAGGCGGCCCGGGACCTTTCCGGTGCCCCGGGCTTTCTGGGTGACGGGCAGGTGGTGGTGGTCATCCGGCCCCAGGTGGAACTGGACTGCCGTGGTCTGTTCGACCGGGTAACGGACCGGCAGGTGGATTGGACCCGCAGGCTGGTGGCGGCCCGGGGCCGCGGGAAGGTCGATTTTTCCCAGGATCAGGACGTCAGCGTGCGCCTGCGCCAGATGGAGCGGGCCGCCGAGATCGATGCCCAGCGAAAGCTGCTGGAGGCCTGCCTGGCCGTGCGGGTGGACGGAGAGCGCCGCCTCAGGAGTTTGCCCGAGGTGGTGGAGAAGGCGCAAGGGATAGTCTCCAACGCCGTACGCTGCGATGCGCGCTACTTCCAGGACGGTTCGGCCGAGGTGGTTCTGGCGGCCCCGCTGGATGCGGTGGCGGCCCTGAGCCTCGATCTGGGGATCGAGCCGCCCGAGGCGGCCAGGGGTGGGGACCCGGACCCCAGCGGGTTGATCGTGGATGCCCTGGGACTCGGGTTTCAGCCGGTTCTGGCCCCGTCGCTGAGATCCACCGACGGAATCGAGCTCTACGGGCCGTCGCGGATCGCCCGGGCCTACTTTCAGCAGCAGGGGGTGGCCGGTTATCATTCCAGCCTGGCCGAAGCGCTGGCCGACCCCCGGGTCGGCCCCCGGCCGCTGGTGGTCAAGGCCTCCGGGCCGGGGGTCGCGGGGAGCCTGGTCCTGGCCCCGGCCGAGGCCCGGGTCCTGGTCCAGGCGGCCGCTGCCGCGCCCTTCCTGGTCCAGGGGCGCGTCATCATCGTCAGTGAATCGGTGTCGAGCCCGTCGGCGCCGCCCCGCGGCGGCGAATCCTCCGCGGCGGCGGCCCGCCCGACCCTGGGACCACCGGCGGCTTCCTCCGGGCAGGGATCCGGCGTGCGGGTCGGCAGGATTGAAATCCCCTGAGCCGGCTCCCAGGGCGGCTCAGGTTATCCTTCAGGAGCGTGATGATGCGGCGCGTGCTGGCCGTTCTTGCCCTGGCGGGAGTCGTGGCGCTCATGGGGGCGCCGCTGGTTTCGGCCGCCGAGGTGCAGGTCACCTTCACCCAGGGGACCGTCTTCAGGGGGGCCACCCGACAGGGGCCGTGGGAACCGGTTCAACGGGGGGAAGGGGTATCTCCGGCCAGTTTTCTGCGTACCGCCGAGGATGGGATCCTTGAATTGGGTCTGGGGGATGGTTCAGTGGTGCGCCTGGCGCCGGATTCGATCTACCAGGTCGACGAGGCCTGGTTCGAGACCGGCAAGCCGCGGCGCTTTTCGGCCCAGCTCTTTGTGGGCAAGCTCTGGGCCAGGGTGCGCCAACCGGGCAGGGGGGGACTGGGACGCTTCGAAAACCGCATTCCCACCGCCGTGATCGGGGTGCGTGGCACGGTCTACGATCTGAGGGCCGCCATGGACGGCAGCGCCGAGGTGCGCGTTTACGCGGGGATGGTGGCGGTGGGGCCCCCGATGCTGATCCAGGGCGGGGCCCGCGAAGAAATGGCCTGGCCTGGCCAAGTCAGCGAAGCCCAGTGGGAGGAGATCATCCTGGGCAAGCTTCAGCGGCTGCGCATCGGTTCCGACGGGCGGCCGGGCCGCCCGGAAGCCTTCGATCCCCGATCGGTGACGGACGACTGGGTAAAGTTCAATCAAAGGCGCGACACGGGCCAGCCCTGACGGCTGGTGGAGAAGGATCCATGAAGGCTTCCGAGCATTTCCTTTCGCCCCGGGACCTGGAGGTTATCGGCCGCTGGGGCCGCCACCACGCTCCGGACCTGAGCATCGAGCTGGTGCGCGTTTCCGGACACCCGGCCCTGCCGGCGCTGGAAGCGGTCGCCGGGGCGCTGGCCGACCTGCTGCCGTCGGTGCGCATCCGGCGCCAGACCGATGCCGGGGCCTTCAAACCGGGGCTGCGGCTGGGGGCCCATCTGATCTTCCATGCCGCTCCCGCGGGGAACGAGATCCCGCCTTTCCTAGACGCCCTGGCCCTGACGGCGGGCCTGACTCCCTCTCCGTTTTCCGGCGGGCAGGTGGCCGCCCTGGCCAGGATTCGCGCGCCGGCCCGGCTCGATCTGTACGTGGGCACGCACTGCCCCTTTTGTCCGGCCATGGTGGGCCGCCTGGCCGCCATGGCGGTGGCGGCGCCGAAGATCACCCTGGCTGTCACCAACGCCCAGCTGTTTGCCGACGAAGCCCGGGACCAGAGGATCCAGTCCGTGCCGACCCTGATTCTTGACGGCGGTCTGCGCTGGACCGGCGCGGTGGAGATCGACGCCCTGATCCCGGCCCTGGTGGAGCGCGACCCGGTTCGCCTGCCGGCCGCGGTGCTGGAAGGCATGCTGGAAAGCGGGGCCGCCGGGGAGCTGGCCGAAATGATGGCCGCCGCCGGCAAGATCTTTCCGTCCCTGCTCGATCTTCTCGTTGATCCGCGCTGGTCGGTGCGCCTGGGGGCCATGGTGGCCATGGAAACCCTGGCGGAGTCGGCCCCCGGGCTGGCCCTGGAGGTGGCGGCGCCCCTGCTGGCGCGCTACGGGGGCCAGCCGAGCAATGTGCGTGGCGACATGCTCCAGGTTCTCGGGACGGTGGGAAGCGCCGCCACCTCCAGCCAGATTGCCGCGGTCGTTGCCGGGGAGACCGACACCGAGGTCCTGGCCGCCGCCGATGAGGCCATGGCCGCCATCGCCGCGCGCCGGACGGATTGAACCCCTTGCGAAGCGCCGGCGGGTCTCGGTTTGGCGCCCGCAGCGAACACCCGCCTTGCATCCGACGTCCGGCGCTCACCGCCGCGCCGCCGCCCTGACTTTACCCCGTCCATCCAAGGGAGGATCATATGCTGCAACATGTCGTCTTGATGACTTTCAAGCCCGAGGTCCGTTCCGAAGAGATCGACGCGCTGGAGCGGCTTTTGGACGATCTGCCCAACCGCATCGTGGAGATCCAGACCTACGAATTCGGCCGGGATGTCCTGCGCTCCGCGCGATCCTGGGACTTCGCCCTGGTGGCGGGGTTCGCCAACCTCGATACCCTGCAGCGCTACCAGCGTCATCCGGACCACCTGGCGGTGGCGGCCCGGCTGGGTGACCTGTGCCGTCAGATCGTGTGCGTCGATTTCGAGTCCAAGCCCCTTCCCGTGGTGGATCGCGATCCGCTGGAATGGCCTTTGCGCTGAAGCGCGCCGCCCCTTGAACTCCAGTCGCCGGAGGGCCGCCGGGAGGGAAACCCGGGGGCCCTTGCGGTTGCAAATTCCGCCGGATGCGCTATGGTGCCCCTGCCGCCGCCGCGGCCAAGGTCAACAAGGGGGATCCAGGCATCATGCGTCTCAACGAGGCCAGCACCTACAACGCCGAATCCATCGAAGTGCTCACCGGCCTGGAGCCGGTCCGCCGCCGTCCGGGGATGTACACCGACACCCAGCGGCCCAACCACCTGGCCCAGGAGGTGGTGGACAACAGCGTGGACGAGGCCATCGCCGGTTTCGCCCGGAACATCGACGTGATCCTCTACGAGGACCACTCACTGGAAGTGACGGACAACGGCCGGGGCATGCCGGTGGACATCCATCCCGAGGAGGGGATCAGCGGGGTGGCGCTGATCATGACCCGGCTGCACGCCGGCGCCAAGTTTTCCGACAAGAACTACCGGTTTTCCGGAGGGCTGCACGGGGTGGGGGTCTCGGTGGTCAACGCCCTGTCCAGCCGTCTGGAGGTGGAGATCCGGCGCGAGGGGCGGCGCTGGCGCATCATTTTCGCCGGTGGGGAGGTGGCCGAACCCCTGGTCGAGGCCGGCACGGTGGGGCTGCGCAACACCGGCACCACCATCCGCTTCTGGCCCGATCCGAAATACTTCGACACCCCGCGGTTTTCCGTGCCCCGGCTGCGCCACGTGCTGCGGGCCAAGGCGGTACTCTGCCCGGGCCTGCGGGTGCGTTTCTTCGACCGCAGCGGCGGCGAGAACGCCGAATGGTACTATGAGGACGGGCTGCGCGACTACCTGGTGGACAGTCTGGGGCAGACGGCCCGGGTGCCCGAAATCCCTTTCGTGGGCAGCGCCCAGGGCGAGGCCGAGGAGGTCTCCTGGGCCGTGGCCTGGCTTGCCGAAGGGGGGGAAACGGTGGCTGAAAGCTACGTCAACCTGATTCCCACGGCCCAGGGCGGGACCCACGTCAACGGGTTCCGCAGCGGGCTGCTGGCCTCGATCCGTGAATTTTGCGAGTTCCGCAAGATGATTCCCCGCACGGTGCGCCTGGCCCCCGAGGACGTCTGGGAGCAGTGCAGCTACGTGCTGTCCCTCAAGCTGCAGGATCCGCAGTTTTCCGGCCAGACCAAGGAACGTCTCGGGTCGCGCCAGGCGGCCACCTTCGTCACCGGGGCGGTCAAGGACGCTTTCAGCCTCTGGCTCAACCAGCACACCGAGGCCGGCGAGCAGATCGCCAATCTGGCTCTGGCCCATGCCCAGCGGCGACTTAAAGCCAGCAAACAGGTGGTTCGCAAAAAGATCAGCAGCGGTCCGGCCCTGCCGGGGAAGCTGGCCGACTGCGTCAGCCAGGATCCCATGCGCTGCGAGCTGTTTCTGGTGGAGGGCGACTCGGCCGGAGGCAGCGCCAAGCAGGCCCGGGACCGTAATTTTCAGGCCGTGATGCCCCTGCGCGGAAAGATCCTCAACACCTGGGAGGCGGCGCCGGAGACCATCCTGGCCTCCAAGGAGATCCACGACATCGCCACGGCCATGGGGGTCGATCCGGCCAGCGAGGACCTGGAGGGCCTGCGCTATGGCAAAGTCTGCATCCTGGCCGACGCCGACAGCGACGGGCTGCACATCGCCACCTTGCTCTGCGCCCTGTTCCGGCGGCATTTTACGGCTCTGGTGCGCCGGGGGCATATCTTCGTGGCCATGCCGCCACTGTACCGCATCGACGCGGGCAAGCAGGTTTTCTACGCCCTGGACGAAGCCGAAAAGCAAGGCACCATCGACCGGCTCCTGGCCAAGAAGACGGCCCGCGGCCAGATCCAGGTCCAGCGCTTCAAGGGTCTGGGCGAGATGAACCCGCCGCAGTTGCGCGAGACCACCATGGCGCCGGATACCCGCCGGCTGGTCCAGTTGACCCTTACCGACCAGGTGGACGAGGAGGCCCTGCTGGACATGCTCCTGAGCAAGAAGCGGGCCGCCGACCGGCGGATCTGGCTCGAAACCAAGGGGAACCTGGCCGCGGAGGCGGCGGCGCTCTAACGCTTTTTTATAGGCCTTATGTGTTCTATAAGGCCTATAAGACCCATAAGACCTATAAAACCTATTGCCAACGAGCGTTGTTTCCATGACTGAAAGCGCGTCTCCCCCCGCCTTGGACGGCATCGAGCGCCAGCCCCTGGCGCTTTTCAGCGAGAAGGCCTATCTGGATTACGCCATGTACGTGATCCTGGATCGGGCCCTGCCCCACGTGAGCGACGGGCTCAAGCCGGTCCAGCGGCGCATCGTCTACGCCATGAGCGAGCTGGGCCTGAAGGCCACGGCCAAGCACAAGAAATCGGCCCGCACCGTGGGCGACGTCCTAGGCAAGTTCCATCCCCACGGGGACGCGGCCTGCTACGAGGCCATGGTGACCATGGCCCAGCCCTTTACCTACCGCTATCCGCTCGTCGACGGCCAGGGCAACTGGGGCTCTCTGGACGATCCCAAATCCTTTGCCGCCATGCGCTACACCGAAGCCCGCCTGGGGCCCTACGCCGAGGTGCTCTTGGCCGAGCTGGGCCAGGGGACGGTGGACTGGCAGCCCAACTTCGACGGCTGCCTGCAGGAGCCGCGGTTTTTGCCGGCCCGGCTGCCCAACCTGCTGCTCAACGGGGCCACGGGGATTGCCGTGGGGATGGCCACCGACATCCCCCCCCACAACCTGGGCGAGGTGGTGGCGGCCTGCCAGCATCTGCTGGAAAACCCCGGGGCCGACACAGAGGCCCTGTGCGCCTTCATCCAGGGGCCGGACATGCCCACCGGGGCCGAGATCATCACCCCGCGCGAGGAGCTGCTCGAGATCTACCGCAGCGGCATGGGGTCGTTTCGCATGCGGGCCGTCTGGGAGCGGGAAAACGGGGACATCGTGATCCGGGCCCTGCCGCACCAGGTGTCCGGCGCCCGGGTGATGGAACAGATCGCGGCCCAGATGCAGGCCAAAAAACTGCCCCTGGTGGCCGACCTGCGCGACGAGTCGGACCACGAAGAGCCGGTGCGCCTGGTGATCGTGCCGCGGTCGAACCGCATCGACGGCGAGCAGCTCATGGGGCATCTGTTCGCCACCACTGATCTGGAGCGCTCCTACCGGGTCAATTTGAACCTGATCGGCTTGGACGGCCGGCCCCGGGTGCGCGGACTGGTGGAGATCCTCGGCCAATGGCTGTCCTTTCGCCTGGAGACGGTGCGCCGGCGTTTGCAGCACCGCCTGGACAAGGTGGGTGATCGGCTCCACGTCCTGGAAGGCTTGCATGTCGCCTACCTGAACATCGATGAGGTCATCGCCACGATTCGCCGAGCCGAGGACCCCAAGTCGGCCCTGATGGAACGTTTCGGTCTGACGCCACGCCAGGCCGAGGCGATTCTGGAGCTGCGGTTGCGCCAGCTTTCGCGCATCGAAGAGATGCAGATCCTTGCCGAGCAGGAGACCCTGGCCGCCGAAAAGGCCGAGCTGGCAAGCATCCTTTCTTGCGATTCGCGATTGCGGGGGCTGGTGAGCGCCGAGATGGCCGCCGACGCCAAACGCTTCGGCGATGCGCGGCGCACCGCGGTGGTGGCCCGGCGCGAGGCCCAGGCCCTGACGGTGGCCGAGATCCAGCCGGCCGAAC
This sequence comes from uncultured Desulfobacteraceae bacterium, assembly GCA_937982505.1. Taxonomy (GTDB): domain Bacteria; phylum Desulfobacterota; class Desulfobacteria; order Desulfobacterales; family UBA2174; genus UBA2174. The sequence continues at coordinate 22,501 of CALJLV010000043.1, forward strand.
CGGTAACCGTGGTCCTCTCCCAAAAGGGGTGGATCCGGGCGGCCAAGGGCCACGAGGTGGACCCGGAAAAGCTCAGCTACCGGGCCGGAGACCGGTTCCTGGAGGCGGCCAGAGGAAAGAGCAGCCAGGTGGCGGTGTTTCTGGACTCCACCGGTCGCAGCTACAGCCTGCCGGTGCACGGCCTGGCTTCGGCCCGCAGCCAGGGCGAACCCATCAGCGGCCGACTTCAGCTGCCCTCCGAGGCCCGGGTGCGCCATCTGCTCATGGGGCCCGAGGAGATGCGGCTGCTGGTGGCCTCGGAGGCCGGTTACGGGTTCGTCTGCCGCCTGGAAGACCTCATCAGCAAAAACCGCGGCGGCAAACAGGTCCTGACCCTGCCCGCCGGGGCCCGGCCCATGGCCCCTCTGCCTCTAGAGAACCCCCGGCACACCCTCCTGGTGGCGGTGAGCAGCGAGGGGCGGATGCTGATTTTCGAACTGGCCGATCTGCCCGAACTGGCCCGGGGCAAGGGGAACAAGATCCTCCAGATCCCTCCCAAGCGGGTCCGCGAAGGGCTGGAACGTCTTGCCGTGTTGGCCGTGATGGCGCCCGACAGCCACCTGGTGGTCCATGCCGGCAAGCGTTTCCTGACCCTCAAACCGGCTCACTGGGTCGATTTCCAGGGCCAGCGGGGGTTGCGCGGCCGCAGGCTGCCCCGCGGTTTTCAACGGGTGGACCGGCTCGAGTGCATCGAACCCGAGCAACGGGGGCTGGTCTAGCGCCAGGTGGCATAGGCCAGGTTGGCAAGGATTCTGCCCTGCTTGGGCGCTAGGATGTGGGCATCCGCCGGTAAAGGGCGGGTGCGTCCCGAGGGATCGTCGGAGGGCGCATGCACGTCGATGAGAAGCTCAAGCGCCTCGTCGAAATCTACCGGATCTACGACGAGACCGTGGCCTCGCTGCCGGCGGCCTGCGCGGAAGGCTGTGCCCACTGCTGTTCACGCAACGTGACCCTGACCACCCTGGAAGCCTGGCGGATGGTGGCGGCCCTGGACCGCCAGCGCCTGGAAGGACTCTACCAGCGTCTGGAAGCGGCAAGAGGCCTGGACCGCTTCAGGCCCCGGATCACCATCAACCATCTGGCTGAGCTGTGCCGTGCCGACGCCGATCCGCCCGAGGACGATTGCGATCCGGCCTGGACCCCCTGTCCCGTGCTGACCGATCATCGGTGCCCGGTTTACGATCTGCGCCCCTTTGCCTGCCGCGGCATGGTTTCGGCCGTGATTTGCCGGCCGGATGGAGCCGCCGCCATGGACGGTTTTCGCATCACGGTGAATACCGTTTTCCAGCAGGTCATCGAGCACCTCGACGTGCCTGGGGCCACGGGGAACCTCGTCGACGTGTTGCTCCATTTTCGTGATGCCGAGGTGCGTTCGGTCTATCGCAGTCGGATGATCCAGCCCCGGGCCCTGGGGCTGCCGGCCAACCGTCCGGTGAAGATGCTCATGATTCCACCCGAGGATCGCCAGCGGCTCCAACCGGTGGTGGCGCGAATCCGGGCCGCTCTGGGCGGCGAAGGGGGGAGACGATGATCAAGGTGGTTTGCGACGACGCCTTCCATCAGGATTCCGCTGTTTTTTCCAGCAGGTCGGCGGTGGATTGTCGGGCGTCGCCGAGCAGGAGGATGGTTCCGGGCTCGTCGTAGAGGGGGTTTTCGACTCCGGAGTAGCCCGGGTTGCGGTCCAGGTTGCAGACCACCACGGTGCGGGCCTGGTGGGCCATGAGGATCGGCATTCCGGAAAGCGGGGTGCCTTCCACCGAGATGGCCGCCGGGTTGACCACGTCGCAGGCGCCCACCACCAGGGCCACGTCGGTTTGCCGGAAGTCGTCGTTGATGGCCTCCATCTCCCAGAGCATCTCGTAGTCCACGTCCGCTTCGGCCAGCAGCACGTGCATGTGACCCGGCATGCGGCCGGCCACCGGGTGGATGGCAAAGCGCACCGATTTTCCCCGGGCGGTGAGCTGGGCGGCCAGACGGGCCGTGTTGAACTGGGCCTGGGCCAGGGCCATCCCGTAACCGGGGATGATCACGACCCGTTGGGCTTGGGCCAGGGCCGCGGCCGCCTGGGCCAGGGGGTCCTGGACGGCCCTGGCTTCCCGGGCTGGGGTCGACACGGGCGCCTCTTTGTGGAGGGTCGCCGCCTCGGACCGGTGAAAGATTTCAAAGGGGCGAAAGTTCGCTTCCCCCTGCTGGCCCACGAAGACCGTGGCCAGGCGCCGGTTCATGGCGCGGCACATCACGTGGGTCAGAATCGAGCCCGAGGCGGCCACCGTGGCGCCAAAGGCGATGAGCAGGTGGTCCTGGAGGATGATCCCGCAGGCCGCGGCGGCAAGACCGGCCGTGGCGTTGAGAAACGAGATGAGCACCGGCATGTCGGCGCCGCCGATGCGCACGGCCAACAGGAGGCCCAGGCCCACGGCCAGGATGGCCGCAAGTAGCAGCGACGCCGTGTTCGAGGTCGCCGCCGGCCCCAGGGCCAGCAGCCCGATGCCGACGGCGGCGATGGTCAAAACGACGGCCGCCAATCCGTGCCCGGGCACAATGATCGGGGTGGCGCGCATGCGGCCCGAGAGCTTGGCGCTGGCCACCAGACTCCCGCTGAAGGTGGCGGCCCCGATGAGCACACCGGCCAGTCCCGAGACCTGGTGGACCGCGGCCGCGCCGTGGCTGACCGCCACCAGTTCCACATAGGCCACCAGGGAGGCGGCCAGCCCGCCGGCCCCGTGCTGGAAGGCCACCATGGCCGGAATCTGGACCATGGTGACCCTCACGGCCAGGCGCCGGCCGATCCCCCCGCCGATGATGACGGCTGCCGCCAAGGCCCCTGGATGGACCAGGCCGTTGCGCCAGAGGGTCAATGCGGCGCCCAGGGCCAGGGCCGCGGCGGCCAGGCGGTTGCCCTGGCGGGCCGTGGCCGGGGCCCGGAAGCGGTGGATCCCGCCGATCAGAATACCGATGACGAGCAGATCAAGGACCAGGTGAAGGCTCTGATTCATGACCCGCCCCCCTTACGGGCAGTGGCCCGGCGGGCGGCGCTGTCGGAGCGGAACATCCCCAGCATACGGCCGGTAATGGCAAACCCGCCGATGATGTTGAAGGCGGCGGCCAGGACCGCCACACTCACCAGGACGAGCTGGATCGGAGGGCGCTCGGCGGCCAGCAGGGCCATGGCCCCGAGGACCACCACGGCCGAGATGGCGTTGGTCATGCTCATCAGGGGGGTATGGAGCATCTGGGGCACGCGGACGATGAGCCGGTAACCGACGGCGAAGGCCAGGGCGAAGACCAGCAGGGCGAAAACCAGTTCAACCATCGGATCACGACGCCTTTCCCAGGGCTTTGAGGGTGCCCTGATGGACCAGGCGTCCCTCGTGGGTCACCAGGGATGCGGCCACGATCTCGTCGGCCAGATCGAAACGATCCGTTGACCCTTTGAAGAGGTTTTCCACGAAGTGGTAGATGTTGTTGGCGTAGAGCCAGGTGGCGTGGACCGGCACCGAACCGGGGATGTTCTTGGTGCCGCAGACGAGTACCTGGCCCACCCGGCGTTCGGCGCCCGCTTCGGTCACGGCGCAGTTGCCGCCCTGGTCGATGGAGACATCCACGATCACCGCCCCGGGCCGCATGGCGGCCACCATCTCCGCGGTGATCAACTCCGGGGCCACTTCTCCGGGAATCAGGGCGCTGAGGATCACCGCATCGCTGGCCGCCACCAGGAGGGCCAGAACCTGGCGCTCCTTTTCCAGCCATTCGACGGGCAGGCGACAGGCGTAGCCCTCGGGGGACTGGGCCATCGGTTCGGGAACCTCGAACCCCTCGATCTTGGCGCCCAGACTCTGGGCCGCTTCCCGGGCCGCCGGTCGCACGTCCACCGCGCTGACCACCGCGCCGAGGCGCTTGGCCGTGGCCACGGCCTGCAACCCCACCACCCCGGCGCCCACCACCAGCACCCGGGCCGGCTTGAGGGGGCCTATGGCCGTGCCCACCATGGGCAACACCACCGGAAGGCGCGAAGCGGCCATGAGTACCGCCTTGTACCCGGTCAGGGTGCTCATGGAGGTCAAGGCGTCCATCCGCTGGGCCCGGGAGATGCGCGGGATGCTGTCCATGGTAAAGGCGGTGATGCGACGCCGGCGCAGGGTTTCCACCATGGCATGATTGCCCGGGGTGGCCGGATGCAGAAAGGTGATCAGGGAACCGCCTTCCCGGAGCATTTCACTTTCGTGGCATCCCAAGGCGTCGTTGGCCATGGGTTCCTTGACCTTGAGAATCAGATCCGAGGTGGCGTAGAGGCGCTGGACATCCGGTTCGATGCGCGCTCCGGCTGCGGCGTAGGCCTCGTCCGGATGCAGCGCCCCGGCGCCGGCGGCGGCCTCGACCTGGATCTCGAAACCGAGTTTTTTCAATTTGGCGACGGTTTCCGGGATGGCGGCCACCCGCCGTTCTTGCGGCATGATTTCTCTGGGGATACCGATGACCATGGGCTGGCTTCCTTTCCGCGAAGGTGCGTTTGAAGAACCCGGGTTCAGGCCAGTTCAGCCAGGCAGCGATCCAGAACCTGACTAAAAAGGGGAGGCTGGGGGATCTGCCGCAGATGGCGGATCCTGTCGGCGACGGCCCTGGCCTGGACCGGTTGGCTTTCGGTTTTTTTCCCCTTTTCGTCGCGCATCATGGCCACCAGGGCTTTGGCGGCCATGATGCGCGCCTCGTAGTAGGTGTTGTCGTCCGCCACGAGCCGCACCACCTCGGCGATCAGGGCTTCTGACGGGCGCGAGACGCCTTCGAGGTGTTTCAGCACCGCCTCCCGCAGGCGCCAGTTGCCCCTGAAGCGCAGGATTCGAATCAGGCCCGCCTGGAACTGGTGCAGCCGGCCGGCGGCGGCCAGTTCCTCCAGCCGTTCCAATACCGGCCCCCAGTCACGAAGGTTTCCGAAGGGATCTTCAGTCACGGTGCGACCTCCTCTGTGGCGGCGATTGGCCTGTCATTCCGGCCGGAGCGCTGCGGCGCCGGCGGCCGGGCTTGCCCGCGCGGCATCAGGGTGTCCAGATACGCTTCATACTTGGCCCGTTGGGCTTGCGTCAGCCGACCGTCGGCCGCCGTGTGCTGGGGGGCGACCCAATCCGGGGCATCGAAGAGGCGCTGTTCGAGGCGCTTGACGGCGCCGTCGGGGGTGATCATGAGCATCCGATCCTCCTGGTCCGATTCCTCTTCCAGGGCGATGAAGTACTTGCCTGAGGTTTTGTTGCGGATCAGCATCACGATGGTATCCTCCTGCAACGGTTGGCGTGACCGAAATTGGTTTCCCACGCGCCCAGACCCTTCAGCAAAGGTCGTGCCACGGGCGACAAGGCATTGCAGGGGACGGAAAGGATGAAGGGACTGGCTTTTGCGGGGGCGGGGCCAGGGAACCAAAAACGAGCGAAAGCGCCCGCTTGGTGGATCCTAAGAATTATCAATCATCTGGTTTTATTCGGATTGTGATGGTTGGGCGGTTTGGCCCGAAATGGGCGAAAAAGGCACTGGCAGGCCATGCAGCTTGCGGAAGAGGGCGCGGCGGGAAATCCCGAGAAGCCGGGCCGCCCGGGTGCGATTGCCCTGCGCCATCTGCAGGGCGCGTGCGATGAGCGCCGATTCGGTCTGCCGGATGGCTTCGGGCAGCCTGAGTTCGCGCGCCGCCGCAACTTGCGGATCCTGCCGGCCGGGGCGCAGAAATTCCAGTTGCCCCAGGGTGGCGTAGCGCTGGAGCACGTTTCGCAGTTCACGGACGTTGCCGGGCCAGTCGTAGTCGGCCAGCAGGTCCATGACGTGCCCGGGCACCCGCACCGCCCCGAAGCGCCCCCTCATCTGCTCCAGGAAGTGTTCCACCAGCAGGGGGATGTCCTCGCGGCGGGCGCGCAGGGGGGGCAGGCGGATCTGGATCACCTGAATGCGGTAGAAAAAATCTTCGCGCATCTCGCCCGCGGCGGCCATGGCGCCCAGGTCCGCGTTGGAAGCCGAAACGATCCGCAGGTCGGTCCGGCGCGTTTCGGTGGCCCCCACCGGACGGTAGCCGCCGCCTTCGATGGCCCGCAGCAGCTTGACCTGCATGTTCGATGTCAGATGGCTGACCTCGTCGAGAAACAGGGTGCCGCCGGCGGCCAGGTCCAGGTAGCCGGGGGAATTGGCGTGGGCCCCGGAAAAGGCGCCTTTGAGGTGGCCGAAAAACTCGCGCTCGAACAACGATTCCTGCACCGCACCGCAGTTGACCGCCACGAAGCGTTGGGTCTGGCGCTGGCTGTTGGCGTGGATGGCCCGGGCCACCAGCTCCTTTCCCGTGCCCGATTCGCCGTATACGGCCACGCTGGCATCGGTGGCGGCGGCCCTGAGGATCAGGGCGTAGATCTCCTGCATGGCGGCCGATCGCCCCAGGATATCGCCCAGGCGGTAGCGATCCTTCAGCGAAGAACGCAGCGCCTGGTTCTCCCGGCCCAGCGATACCGCCCGGCGCTCGGCCGCCATCTGCTCTTCCTTGAGGGCGGTGATGTCCTTGAAGGTGGACAGCAGGGCGGGCCGGCCCTGGAAGGTGATGGGGGTGTGGGCGACCTGGAGCCAGGTGGTGCGGCCGTCGCTCGGGATGCGTTCCAATCGCTCGAGGCGGTCGCCCGGGTGGCCCTGTGCCAGGAAGGCGTAGGCCTGGACGATTTCCCCGGTGATCGGATCCGCCCGCCGCCCCACGGGGCTGCCGACCAGGGTGGCCGAGGGGGCGATGCCGAAGAGGCGCCGGAAGGCCGGATTGACATAACCGAAACGGCCGTCCTGAATCAGGGCCACTCCCTCGGCCACCTGTTCGGTCAGGACCCGGTAGCGGGCCTCGCTCTCCTTGAGGGCCGTCTCGGAATTTTTGAGCCACAACACCTTGCTGAGCCGCTCGGCGATGGCCGCCAGAAGCCGTTCCTCCTCCTCCAGGAAAGGCTCTTCGCCGCTGGGGGCCGTGAGATAGTGCACCGCAACGAATCCGACATTGCGTCCGTTGAGCACGATGTCGGCGCGCTGGCACCACGGGGTGGGTCGGAAACCGGCGCTCATAAAGCACTCTCCGTCCACCTGGATGCAGGCGCAGGCGTTTTCCGGGTATTGCCATGCCGCCGGAATCAGCGCCACGGCCCGTTCCATGATCCATGGCAGAGAGACCCCCTGGTTTTCCAGGAGGTTGGAAATGCCATAGAGGCAGTTGAGCTCCTTGATGCGCTCCGCCAGGGCATTGGGGGGCGCTTGACGGGCCGTGGCGCCGCTCATGACGATGCGGCGGCCGGCCCCTCGAGGGACAAGGCCACGAAGCGCCTCAAGCGGCTTTCGAAATCGCCTTCCCAGCCCCCGCGGTAGACGATGCGGGTGGCGATTTCGCAGGCCAGGATGGCCGCCTGAATTTTGGGCGGCATGGCATGGATCCGCGCCCGGAACGGGCTGTGCCGTTCGATAAAGGCCGGCAGATGGGCCAGGATCATGCGGTCAAAAGCCGGTTCGAGGGCCAATTCGGGGCGGGCCTGGAAAAAGGTGAACAGGTGCGCGTACCAGCCGTTGATCTCCTGGCTGATGGCCACGCTGATCTCGGTGTAGCGCATCTTTCCGGCCGCCTGGCGGTGGCGCTCGAAAATCAGATGGGCCTCGTCGCTGGCCCGGCGCCGCAGGATGTCGATGACGTCGGCCACGTAAGCTTCCTTGTGGGTCAGGAACTCCTCTTCGGTCAGCAGCAGGTTGGCGATGATCTCATAGGAGGAGCAGATCACGCCGCATTTGTTGGCGGTGGCATCGCGCAGCAGGATGACCCCGCGGTCCTGAATTTCCTGGCGCGCCTCAGGAGAGATGAACGAGTTGGCGCCTTCCACGACGGCCCGGGCGCTGGGACGGCCGTCGGCATCGAAAAAGCGGCTCCAGTTGGTGGCGTCGATGGTTTCGGGCCGCCCGCCGCAGGGCAGGAAGAGATCGGTGCTCACGTCGAAGGTCAGACGGGTCAGTTCGCGGTGGAACTCGTCGGCCGTGATCCAGTACTCCACCACCCCCTGCTCGGTCCGGGCCACCTTGCGGTAGAGCTGGCGCATGGCTTCGCGCCGCTGCTGGTTGCGATAGACGATGGCCCCGCCGGTATGCAGCCGGTTCGGGTCGAACTGGTCCAGATCCGCCTGGAGGGTGATGCGCCCCAGCTCCTGGTGGTCGGCCCCCTGGGGGTCGAAAAGGCCGGCGGTGCCGTCCACGAGGGCCACCAGGCGGAACTGGGGGCACTGCTCCAGCATGAGGCGGATGGAGTTGCCGGCCACGTCGCCGAAGGGGCCCCCGGTCATGCGAATCTTGAACGGGTCGCGGCGCATGTCGATGCCCAGTTGGGCCAGGGCGATTTCCGCCGCCTGGATCACGCCCCGGCTGGTAACCCCGTAAGTTTTGTGGTTGATGCCGACGCGCTTGCTGGACATGATGCCGATGCCCAGCACGTAGCCGCGCTCGGCGGCGATGGCGGCGATGATCTCGATCATCTCGTCATGCATGTTCTCGTCCGGGCCGAGCTCGATGGGCTCTTCTTCCCGGTAGTAGTCCACCACCGCCGGATGGCGCGCTACCCCGGCATCGGTGACGAAGACGTCCAGAAAGGCGTTGATGAAGGCGAACTGGAGCTTGTGCAGACGCCGCGTGACGGCCTCGGCGGCGGTCAGGTCGCGCACGTCGCAGGTGACCGTCATCTTGCTGCCGCCCTCGTAGATGTCCTTGTTTTTGAGGTGCTGGGTGTGGGCCAGGACGAAGACCTCGCGAAAGAGGGTGTTGCGCGAACTCAGGTACTCGTCCGGCGTGCGGCAGATCACGGTGCGCCATCCGCCCCGGGCGATGTCCGAAAAACCGATGTGGTAGCCGACCCCGTAGCGGCCAAAGAAGAAGGTTACCCGGAAGGGTTTGGCTTCCGGCAGGCTGCCCCGCAGGTCGGGTCCCAGGGCATCGAGATAGGCCGGATCAAAGCGAAAGGCCAGGGCCCGCTTTTCGGCAACGAAGAAGTTGGTTTTCAGGCAGTGGCCTACCATGAGCAGGGCCGTTTGAAAGATCACGCGCCGGATTTCGTCCAGATAGCGCTGGCCGGTATTGAAGTTGGCGACGGCCTCCTCGGCCCGGGCCAGGGCCTGTTCGTAGGCCGCCGTGTCGGCGGCCAGCAGCGGGTCGAAGCGCGACCGAAAAAGACTGATGATGGTCAGCAGGATGTCCGGATGGGCCTCGAAGGCGTATTTGACGGTGTCCAGGTCGAAACGGTCCGGCTGGCTGTGGCTCAGGTTGGTGTGGCAAAAGGCCAGGATGGCCTCGGCCAGCGAGGCGTCTTCGCCGGTCATCAGCCCGGTGGCCAGGAAACGGCGGTAGGCGAAGCTTTCAATCTCGAGGATCTGGGTGTTGTACAGCTCGGCCCGCAGCCGGTCGTAGACCGGGGTCGGGTCTTCTCCGGGGCTGACGTCCTGGGGGCGGATGTAGAAGGTGCCGATGAAATGGGGCCCTTCGGCCAAGTTGACGCTCAGGCTGTAGGCCCGGCGCACCCCGACCGCCAGGCGGCGGAAGACCTCCATGAGCTGCAGCAAAAAGTGGCGCTGGGGCGGCTGGGCCAGGCCGAAGACCACCCGGGCCTCGCCGTGGGCCGCCGGCTGCACCTCGAAGAAAAAGCCGCTCTTGTGGTGGGTCTGGCGATAGACCCACAGGATGCGCGCGATGCGCTCGCTGGGCGAGATGCGTACGTAGTCGGGGTTCTGCCGCCACAGGTCGCCCAGGGGGCCGGGGACCTCGTGGAGGGGGTAGTCGGGATAATCGCGGGTCAGGGCCTGCTTGCAGGCCAGGCGGATGGTGTCGGGCAGGGGAAGGGAGCCATCCTCGGGTCGCAGCGCGTCGGGGGGCTGGGCTTCGAAATCGAAGCGCAGCACCTCCAGCGGGGTCTCCGTGCCGGGCAGGTTGGCGGTGGAATGGATGATTTCGGCATAGGCGATTTCGCGCTGGGAGAAGGTCTCCAGGGTTTCGTAGAGGGATCCGGCCCGGTCGCAGCGTGCCAGGATCATCTTTTCGGCCTGATCGACGAGCATCAGGGCGTTCTGGTCCTTGACGGTGTTCAGGTGCAGGGCCAGCTTGACCAGGGCCTCGGTTTCATGACCCATGGTGATGAAGAAATAAGGCGGCATGTGATTGGTGAGCCAGGCGAGGTTGGCCGGCGCCTGGTCCGAGCGCTGTGCCACCTGCTGGTGTAAAAGACGGTACAGATCGGACGCCTGCGCGCTGCGGGCTTCAGGCGTCGGGGCGGGGGTGGCAGACGGCTTGGCTTCAGTCATGGCGGCCCTCCTTGCCGAAAAAAACGAGCTTGAATTGGCGCGTGTCGACCCGATGGCGTGCTTCGTTCCGGTCGACACGGCCGTCCCTGAGTTATTGGTGACGGTTTATGCGCCTTTTGTCAACCGCAAGATCCCCGCCTGGAGACGGGGCTTTCGGCGCGCTCAACGGATCGGCGGGCCTGGAGCGGGCGGTTGCCCGGGGGGCTTTAGTGACGGGGGGCGGCCAGCTTGAGTCCGGCGATGAGGAAGGCCTGGTTGCGGTTTTCCAGGTGCAGGGCCTGTTCCAGGGATGCGGCACCGAGGTTCTGGTGGATGGCCTCCTTGGTCAGGCGCAGGCCCAGAGGGTTCTTGGCGGCCATTTCGGCGGCCAGCTCCCGGGCCGCCCCGGCCAGTTCCTCCAGGGGCACCTGGCGGCTGGCCAGGCCCAGGGCCATGGCGGTGGCGGCGTCCATGGGGGCTCCGGTGAGGAGAAATTCGCTGGCCCGGCCGGCGCCGATGAGCCGGGGCAGAAAGAAGCTGCTGGCCAGGTCGGCGCCCCCCAGGCCGATGTTGATGTAGGCCGCGCTGAAACGCGTCTGGGGCGTGATGAGGCGCACGTCGGCCGCCAGGGCGAAGGAAAATCCAGCCCCGTAGGCCGCCCCGTGCACCGCGGCCACGATGGGCTGGGGCAGGGCGCGCAGGGTGGCGAAGAGGCGCGAGGTGCGGCTTTGCAGGGCATAGATGCGGTCGATGGAGGCCTCGAACATCTCCACGGCCGTCTCCTTCATGTCCAGCCCGGCGCAGAAGGCCCGCCGGCCAGCCCCGGCGAGGATCAGCACCCGGGTATCCGTGTCGTTCATCAGCCGCGAGAGCAGATCCTCGAGTTCGTCGATCATGGCCCCGTTCATGGCGTTGAGCGCCTCGGGCCGGTTGAGGACGATGTGGCCGATGTGATCGGCGCGGCTGAACTCAATGGTTTTATAATCCATGTCCGGACCTCCTTCAAATTTGCAGCGCAGCTAAAAAGCCGCCGTGGATCGCGTCGTTGAGTTTGCCCGGCGTGAGGGTGTCGCCCACCGGGGTGTATGCCACACCGGAACCGGCCAGGGCCCGGCTCAGGGTCTGGACCGGACGCGAGCCGGAGGCGGCGATGATGGTGTCGAATGCTTCCCGGCGTGATCCGTCCGGCCCGTCCAATGCCAAGGTCCGGCCATCCTGGATGGCGACCACTTTGGTGTTTGTGTGGATGGCCACCTGGTGGCGTTGCAGGTTGGCCATCAGAATCCACTTGGTCGATTTGCCCACGTCGGCTCCGGCCTTGGGCAGCATCTCGAAGACCGTCACCTGGCTGGTGCCGCGGTACATCAACTGGCGCAGCCGCTCGGGGGCCTCGGCCTCGTAGGCGAAGAGGAAATGGAGGATTTCCGGGGTCAACGTTCCCCTTGCGGCCACGAACAGGGCGGTTTCCAGGCCTACGGCCCCGCCGCCGATGACGGCCACGCGGCGGCCCAGCAGCGGGTTGTCGCGCAGCACCTGCCAGGCGGTGAACACGTTGGGGGACTCGATGCCCGGAATGGGGGGGATCAGGGCCTCGGCCCCCTCGGCCACGATGACGTGGTCCGGGGCCTGGCGGCGGATCAGCGCCAGGTCCACCGGGCAGTTGAGGTGGACCGGGATCCGGCAGCGGCGCAGCATGGCCCGGTAATAGCGGACGAATTCAAGCAGTTCGCGCTTGTGGGGCGGCGCTCCGGCCATCCAGATCTGCCCGCCGATGTCGCCGGACTTTTCGTAGAGGGCGACCCGGTGGCCGCGCAGGGCCGCGGTGATTGCCGCCTCGAGACCGGCCGGGCCGGCGCCCACCACCATGACCTGCTTGGAAACGGCGGCTTTTGCGACGGGCCGCTCGGCCTCGAAGCCGGCCCGGGGGTTTCCCACGCAGAAGACCGGCTGCCCGGAAAAGACCTGGTCGGTGCAGCCCTGGGAACAGGCCACGCAGGGGCGGATCTCGTCGGCCCGGCCCTCCAGGGCCTTGCGGGGCCACTCGGGATCGGCGATGAGTACCCGGCCCAGATTGACCAGGTCGGCGCAGCCGTCGCGCAGGATCTGTTCGGCTGCCTCGGGGGTGGCGATGCGGTTGGAGGCCATCACCGGCACCGAAACGGCCTTTTTGATGTTCAGTGCCAGATAGGCGTAAGCCGAGCGGGGCAGCTCCATGGGCAGCTGGGGCACCTTGGATTCGTGCCAGCCGCCGGTGACGTTGATCACGTCCACCCCGGCGGCCTCGTAGACCCGGGCGATGGCCGGGGTTTCGCTGTCCGTGTTCGAACCGGGCACGAAATCGTTGCCTGCCATGCGCACCGACAACGGGAAATCGGGCCCGATGCGCCGTCGCACCCGTTCGATGGTTTCGCGGGGCAAGCGCGCCCGGTTTTCGAAGCTGCCCCCGTAGGCGTCGGTGCGCTGGTTGCGCAGCGGGGAGAGAAACTGGGTGAGCAGGTAGCCTGCCGAGGCGATGATCTCCACCCCGTCGAAGCCCGCTTCCACCGCCCGGGCCGCGGTGGCGGCAAAGGCTTCCTGGACGGCATCGATGTCCTCCAGGGTCATCTCCCGGGGGGTGACCTTGGCGTAAGGATTGTACACCGGTGACGGGCCGATGGGGGTCTGGCCGTCGATGAGGAGCGGGTGGGAATAGCCGCCGGCGTGAAAGAGCTGGATGAAGGCCCGGGCGCCCTCGCCGCGGATGATGGCGGTGAGCTTCTGAAAATCCGGGATGGAGGCATCGTCGCGCAGGCTCAGGGCCAGGACCCCCGAGCCGATGAAATCGACGCCCACCGGACCGACGGTGACGATCCCGGCACCGCCCCGGGCCCGGGCGCGAAAGTATTCGCAGTAGCGTGCGTTGAGGCGGCTGTCGTAGGAGTAGAGCAGCCCCAGGGCCGGGTAGGCGATGCGGTTTTTGATCTCCAGGCGGTTGATCGTGATGGGCGAAAAGAGATGGCGGTACATTGTCAAAAACCTCCGGCGTTCAAAAAACCTGGGTTTTTTGAAATAAGAAAACTAGGCAACCGATGACTGACGTCCACAACCCGTTCGCGAGTGACCGGTGAGTCCGATCGGCCGGGCCCGTCCGGTTCGTCGGATCGGGTTCACGCCCCGGCACAGAGAAATCACCCCCGCAAGCGCTTCTTGTCGACCTTGCCGACGCTGGTCAGCGGGATGGCCGGATGGATCTCCACGATTTTAGGCACCTTGTAGGGGGCCATGTACTGCCGGCAGAAGGCCAGGATTTCGTTCCGGACGTCCTCGGCCGGACGCTCGCGCCACGCGCCCGACGGCTGGATCACCGCCTTGACGATGTCGCTGCCGGGCCGCTGCGGGTTGGGCAGGCCGACGATGGCGCACATCTCCACGGCCGGATGGGTGTAGAGCTTCTCTTCGACCTCGCGCGAAAAGACCTTGTAGCCGCCCACGATGAGCATGTCCTTGACCCGGTCGGCGATGGTCAGGTACCCGTCGGGATCCATGCGCCCCACGTCGCCGGTGAAGAACCAGGTGTGGCCGTCGAAGTCGCGCAGGGCGTGGGCGGTCTCGCCGGGGCGCCGGTGGTAGCCCTGCATGATCTGGGGGCCGCGGGCGATGATTTCGCCCTCTTCGCCCGGGGGGACCTCGCGCGTGCCGCTTTCCACGTCCACCAGCTTCAGATGGGTGTTGCAGATGGGCAGGCCCACGGTGCCGATGCGTTTTTCGCCCGCCAGCGGGTTCATGGTGAGCATGGGACTGGCTTCGGTCATGCCGTAGACCTCGAGCACGCTGCCGCGGCCGGTCAAGGCCTCCAGCGCGCGGATGGACTCCACGGCGAAGGGGGCTGCCCCGCTCAGGCAGAGCCTTACGCTGGAGAAATCGAGCCGCCGGAACTCCGGCGTGTCCAGGAGCATCTGGTAGAGGGTGGGCACGTTGGCCAGGATCGAGGGCCGGTGGACGCTGATCTCGCGGCAGATATTGCCCGTGTTACGCGGGTCGGGGATCAGACACTGGGTGTTGGCCGTGCGCAGGGCCGTCAGGCATAGGATCAGGCCGGCCTGGTGGAAGAAGGGAAAGGCCGAGCAGAAGACCTCTTCGCCCATGCCGAAGCGCAGCCAGTGCTTGAGCTGGGTTAGGTGGGCGGCCATATTGCCCTGGGTGAGCACGGCGCCCTTGGGCGGTCCGGTGGTGCCCCCGGTGTACTGGATCAGGCAGGGGGTGGAAAGCTCCAGCGCCACCGGCGCCCGCCGCTCGTCCCCGCCGGCCAGCAGGGGCATGAGGCGCAGAACGTTCTTGCCGGGCAGATCGATGACCGGGCCGCTGGGGATTTTCTTCAGGAGCCTGCCCAGCAGGCGTTTGGGCCAGGGAAGCAGGTCGGCGATGTTGGTGGCCACCACGTGGTCCAGGCGGGGTGTCCGGGCGGCGGCGGGCGCGATCTTGGGCGCCAGGAGCGCATCGAGGGTCACCAGCACCCGGACGCC
>CALJLV010000044.1 GCA_937982505.1 uncultured Desulfobacteraceae bacterium
GATCCGGCGCCCCCCGAGGTCTACACTCTTTCCCTACACGACGCTCTTCCGATCTATCGCCCGGCGGCACACGGGTGCCGCGGGTCAAAGACCGCGTCATTGTCCGGACCGACAATGACGCGGTCCTGTTTTCGCACATCGGCCAGGGTCGCCGCCAACAGAGGGTCGGGGACGCGAAATTCGCTCCCCGCGCGGCCGGTCTGCGCGCAGACGCACCAGGTTCCCGGCCCCGGTGTGCGGCGAACGGCCTGAAACAGGATCTTGCGCGCCTGGAGCAGCCCGGGCAGGGCCTGGCCGGCAGCGATATCCAGCACCACCAGGGGCCCCTTGCGCGAGCGCCGGCGCGGCCGGCCCACCTGGCTGAAACGGGTGGCGGTGAAGATCAGATCCCGCCGCCGGCAATAGCGGGCAACGCCGTCGGCCAGGTGGACCTCGGAGATTCCGGGCGCGATATCCTCGACTTCCACGACGCGATACAATTTGGCCACCCCCCTTCGCTCCCGCCGGATCAGCACCAGATGCCGCCAATCCAGCAGGCCGCCGCAGGCCAGTCCCAGCAGATGCATGGCGCGCCCCTCCGTACTTATCCATCCCGGCCAAGCCCACCGCCCTGGTGAACACGCCGCTAGGGCTTCGACAGCCTTTCATTGACGGCCAGCCGTTCCAGGCCCATCTGGATCACCGAGGCCAGCACCGGCCGCTGTCGGGCGTAGTCCGGAGCGAACCGCCGCACCTCCGCGGGGCTTGCCAGGCCCGAAATGGCCATCACCGCCACCAGGACGCGCTCGTAAAGCAGCGGATGCATCGCCTCCAGCGCGCTGCGATTGGCCAGGAACCAGGGCCACAAGCGATCCGCCACCGCCGGATTGTGGGCCGCGGCCACCACGGGGATGTAGCGATTGCGCTCGGGGACCCGGGTCAACACATCTCCGAGGGCCGCGCGGGCCGTGGCCCAATCGCCCCAGGCGCCCATGGCGCTTAAAACGGCCACCCGTTCGTGCTCGCTGTCGGTCTTTTCCAACCGGTTCCAGAAGGGCGCCAGGGCCTCGGGCCCGGCCAGGCGGGCCGCCGCCTGCAGGCCGCCCTGGATCAGATCCGGGTGCAGCGCGGCACCGGAGAGCACGCGCGCCACCAGGGGCGCCATCCGGCGTGCCAGGTCGGAGTCGCCACAGACCAGCCCCAGCCCGATCATCTGTTCGCGCAGGATGGCGGCCGCCAGGGGTTCACCGGATCGAGGCGCCAGCGTGAGCCGCTGGAGGCTGGCGCCGGCCAGTCGCCCCGCCGCCCGCACCACGGCCTGACGGCAGGACTCGCCGACCACCAGCAGCGCGTGCCGCAGGTTGGCCGCGATGCCCAGCAGGGGCAGCAGGGCGGTCTCCGCCTCGTAATGATCCAGCCACCGCAGGTAGACGTGCAGATCCTCCGCGCCGGCCCGCACCATGGCGAACAGGTCCTCCTGCAATCCCCAGCGATCGGCCGGGCCGAGACGCCCCGAGGCGACCAGGGGCCCCAGACGCGCCAGATCCTCCGGGTCGCGGTACCGCACCCGGTAAAAGCCGCGGTGGCCGTCGTTGAGCTTGAAGGCCGAGGTCTGCGCCGGCAGCCGCAGCCTGGCTTCGGGGGTTTCGAAGACCAGTTCCAGGCGTTCCTGGCCTCCGGCGCGGTCAAAGGCGCGCACCGTCAGGGGTATGGGCCAGCACTGATCGCTCTCCAGGGGCAAAAAGGCGAACCGGCGCTGGGCCAGGACCAGTTCGTCGCCCTGGCGCTGCACCGTGATCACGGGGTGTCCCGGCTGCGAAACCCATTGGCGCACCATGTCCAGGACCGGCCGGGTGCTGGCGGCCTCGAAGGCTTCCCAGAGGTGGTGGCTGGCCGCGCAGTCGTAGGCGTGCCGGTTCAGATAACGGCGCATGCCCCGGCGAAAGCTTTCCGGGCCGATGTAGTCCTCGATCTGGCGCAGGAGACTGCCCCCCTTGCTGTAGATGATGGGGGCCGTGGCGCTGTTGATCACCACGTGCTCGCCGCCGGGGATCTCGATGGCCGGGGTGCCGGGCAGGGCGTCGCGCTCCAGGGCCGGGGCGCTCTGGCCATGGACGAACTGCCCCCAGGCCTCCCAGTCGGGCCGCAAATCGGCGAGGATCCGATAGGCGCCATAGGTGGCGAAACTTTCGTTGAGCCACAGGTATTGCCAGTCCACCGGAGTGACCAGGTTGCCGAACCACTGGTGGACGATTTCGTGGGCCACGACCTCGGCGATGCGCACCTCGGCCTGTCGCGAAGTGGTGCGCGGGTCGTGGAGAAGCAGATTTTCGCGGAAGGTGATGGCGCCCCAGTTTTCCATGGCCCCGAAGGCAAAATCGGGCACCGCGATGAGATCGAGCTTGGTCAGGGGATAAGAAATCCCGAAATAGGCCTCGCAGTGGGCCAGGGCCTGGCGCCCGAGAGTCAGTCCGAAACGCCCGCGCTCGCGATGGCCGGGCAAGGTGGCGATGCGCACCCGCGGATCGGTCTCGTCGCCGGTCAGGTGGAAGGGGCCCAGCCCGAAAAAGACCAGATAGGTGGACATGCGCGGGGTCGGGCCGAACACCACCCGGCGGCGGCCGTCGGCCATCACGGTCTCTTCGATGGGCCTTTCGTTGGCGATGGCCGTCAATTCAGGAGGAATCACCAGGGTCAGGTCGAACACCGCCTTGGCGTCGGGCCGGTCCAGGCAGGGAAAGGCACGGCGCGCATCGCTCTCCTGGAACTGGGTCACCGCCGCGAACCCGCTGCGGGCCGCGCCGCTGTAGCGGCTGCGGTAAAACCCCACCATCCGGTCGGTGATCCGTCCCCGGTAGGTGATCTGGAGGGTCAGGGACCCGCTGGCCGGGCGGGGAAGCCGCACGCTGAGGGTCTCAGCGGCGGGATCCAGGCTGAAGGCGCAGTCCTGGCGCGTTTCGCCGTCGACCAGCAGGCAGCGCCAAACGGCCAGATCCAGGGCATGCAGCCGGAGGGTGTCCACCGCTTGTTCGGCCTGCCAATGAATCTGCACCTGGCCGTCGAATTCGAAATCCTCCAGGTCGGGCGTGATGGTCAGCCGGTAACGGCAGGGCGTGGGGGCGGTCATCGGTCACCTCGAAGGGTCGCGCTTTTGCCCATGCCGGAGGCACGAACGGCGCTGCCCGGGGCATGGGGGATGGCGGTCTTCCGCAGGGGCTTGCGGCTCCGGGGCCCACCGGGGGGCAGGGCTTGGTCCTGCGGGGGCTTCCGCCGGGAATTGCCCGCCGGTCAGGATAGTCCGGGACGCCGGACCGTGTCAACGCGCCTTTTCCATTTGTAATCGGCGGGGGTTGATGCTAATTTCGGCACCCATGAAAAATCGCCGCGCCCAGCTTTCCCCCACCCTCTTGGGGGGGCTTTTTTTCGGCATCGCGCTGGCCGGCGTCCTGTTTCTGGATTGGGGCGAGCTGCGCCTGGCCTTTCTGCTGCTGGTCTACTGCCTGCTGATCATCGGTTCGCGCCTGGACCAGATCGCCGACCTCCTGGAACGCATCGACCGCCGGATGGCCGCCGCCGGATCGCCGGGCCCCGACAAGACATGCGGCGCCCATGGGACAGTCCCCGAGCAGGAGCCGCCGCCATGAGCACCGGTTGCGGATCCGCGGCCCATGGCGGACCGGTATCGGTCCACGGCGGCCACAGCGGCCAGTTCTGCAGCCATGCCCGCGACAGTCTGGCCCGGGTGGTGGCGGCCTACGCCGCCAAGCGCTTCGCATGGGTCGGGCTCACCGAACACATGCCGCCGCCCGACGACCGTTTCCTCTATCCCGAGGAGCGGCGGGCCGGCCTGAACGCCGCCGCCATTTCCCAGCGCTTTGCGGCCTACATGGCCGAGGCCCGGCGCCTGCAGCAACGCTGGCGCAAGCATCTGACGATCCTGGTGGGCTTCGAGGCCGAGGCCTGCCGTGGGGCCCTGGCCCTGGCACAGCAGCTGCGGGCGCGCTTTTCCCCCGACTACATCGTCGGTTCGGTCCACCACGTGGCCGACATCCCCTTCGATTCCTCCCCCCGGCATTATGCCCAGGCCGCTGCCTGCTGCGGCGGCCTCGATCCGCTTTACGAGCGTTACTTCGATCTGCAGTGGGAGATGCTGGCCCTCCTGCGGCCCCAGGTGGTGGGTCATTTCGATCTGATCCGCCTTTTCGATCCCGACTATCCCCGGCGCCT
Source organism: uncultured Desulfobacteraceae bacterium (assembly GCA_937982505.1). GTDB lineage: Bacteria > Desulfobacterota > Desulfobacteria > Desulfobacterales > UBA2174 > UBA2174. The sequence continues at coordinate 4,207 of CALJLV010000044.1, forward strand.
GGCCCGGCCGACCATCATGCGGCGCATCGTACGCAACCTCGAAACGGTCCGCCGCATCGGTGCGCTGCTGGATTTCAACGTCGCCGCCCTGGACAAGGGGGCCCGGGAACCCTACGTCAGCGCCCCCATCCGCCACCTGGCCCGGGAAATGGACATCGCCCTGGTCCCGGGAGACGACAGCCACGGCGCGGATATGGTGGGCCGCCATTTTCAGAAGGCCCAAGCCCTGCTGGCCGCGGAAGGGTTCCGCACCGATTGGCCCGTACCGGGAAATTCCGAACCCCGCCCCCAAGCCCTGCGCCCCCCGCGACGACCTTCTATCCATGCCTGAACCCATCGCGCCCCGGCCATCCGCCTGCCCCCCACCCACCCGCCCCCAAGGATCGGAAAAGATTCGCGGCGGAGGGCTGGCGAACACCCTCAAGGGCGTCTACGCCCGCTTCGTCAAACTGCGAGGCTGCCCCCGGGAAATCGCCAAGGGATTTGCCCTGGGGATCTTCATCGGCATGAGTCCCTCCATGGGAATCCAGATGCTCATCGCCGTGCCCCTGGCGGCCCTCTTCAAATGGAACAAGCTGGCCGCCGCCGCCGGGGTCTGGATCAGCAATCCCATCACGGCGCCCCTGATCTACGGATCGACCTATCTGACGGGCGCCAAGATATTGGGGCTGGCGGGCCGGCCGCCGGTTCTGGCGGCCCCAGAGGGGGCCACCTGGCTGAAAATGATCGCCAAGGCGCCCCACATTTTCTGGGCCATGACCATCGGCGGGGTGGTCCTGGGGCTGCCCCTGGCCGTGGCCGCCTATTATCTGGCCCTGGCGGCCATCACCAACTACCGCTCCACGCTTCAACGGAAGATCGCCGCCGGCAGGGAGAAACTGGCCGCCCGAAGCTCCCGGCGCAAGACAAAGAAAAGCCGGCGGCGGCGCTGACCGTTTGCACGGGGTTCGCCCAGGCCTTTCCCGCCGGGCCGCCGAAAGCAAGCGCCCCGCGGCAAACGCAAAGAGGCCAAGAGAACCTTGGACATCCTGCTGGTGCAACCGCCGATCCGGGATTTCTACCTCACCGCCAAACGCACCTTTCCCGCCGGTCTGGCCAGTATCGCCGCGTGCCTGCGCCAGGCCGGCTTCACGGTGGGGATCGTCGACGCCCTGGCCGCCCATCGGCGCCGCCCCAAGCCGCTGCCGGCGGCGCTGCAGGATCTGGAGCCCCTGTATGGCCCCCCGGACCACTCGCCCTTCGCCCTCTTTTCCGGCTGGGCCCACCACGGACTCGGATTCGACACCGTCGCCCGGCGGGTCGCGGCGGCGGCTCCCCGGCTGGTGGGGGTCTCGGCCCTGTTCACGGCCTACGCCGACGAGGCCCGGGCCACCGCCGAGGCCATCCGCCGCCTTCTTCCGGCGGTGCCCATCGTGGTGGGCGGCCATCATGCCACGGCGCTGCCCCTGGAAGTGCTGGCCTGGCCGCCGGTGGACATCGTCATCCGCGGAGATGGCGAACAGGCCATGGTGGCCCTGGCCAGGGCCCTCTTCGAAGGCCGGGATCCGTCTGGTGAACCCGGGATTCTGACCCGCCGAAGCCTGCACGGGCCGGCCCTCCCGGCCCCGGCCCGGGTTCCCGATCTGAATCGACTGCCGCCGCCGGCGCTGGACCTCACCGACCGCCGCGCCTACCGGCGCGCCGGACGCGACGCCATCCAGGTGACGGCCAGCCGGGGCTGCCCCTTCGCCTGCAGCTACTGCGCCTTCGGGGCCGCCCAGGCCCCGCCCTACCGGCGCCGTTCGGTCTTTTCGGTGATGGCGGAAATCGATGCCGCCCGCAGGGCCGGAGAGGTGGGATTCATCGACTTCGAAGACGAGAACCTGACCCTGGATCGAAACTGGTGCCTGAAACTGCTGGCGGAACTGGGGCGGCGCTTTCCACCGGGGGCGGTGGAACTGCGGGCCATGAACGGGCTGATGCCCACCACCCTCGATCCCGGGCTCATCGAAGCCATGCAGGCCGCCGGATTCACCACCCTCAATCTCTCCCTGGGCACCGCCGTCCCCCGGCGGGCGCGCCATTTCCGCCGGCCCGACCTGCGCCGGGCCTTCGACCAGTCCCTGGCCGTTGCCCAGCGTCTGGAGATGACGGCGGTGGGCTATATCATCGTGGGGGCCCCGGCCCAGCCGGGGTCTGAAAGCCTCGGCGACCTGCTCTATCTGGCCACCCGGCCGGTGCTGGCGGCGGTTTCGGTCTTCTACCCGGTCCCCGGCACCCTGGACCATGACCGCTGCCGGGATTTGGGGCTCCTGCCGGCGGCCAGCGCCGGTATGCGGGCCTCGGCCCTGCCGGTGGCCCATCGTCTGGAAACCTTGACCCTGCTGCGGCTCTCGCGACTGCTCAATTTCGTCAAGGCCCTCATCGATGCGCAAGAGCCGCTGCCGCCCCCTGCACCCCTGCCGGCCGGAGCCATCGCGGCGGCCGCGGACCGCAGGGATCTGGGCCGCCGCCTGTTGGCCGCCTTTCGCCACGACGGGATCCTGCGGGGCGCCGATGCCGCCGGCCGCTGGTGGCCCCTTCCGGCCGCGGACGGACTGGCACAGCGCTTCCGGCGGGCCCTGGGCCGGCTGCCGATTCGCGGCAGCCGCGCCTCAGCGGCGCCTTCGCGGCGATGATTCAGCCGCGGCCCCGGTGGTCCGGTCCGCGATCCAAGCCGCTGATTTCCGGCCCGGTGGGTTTACCGAGAAGGGCCTTGAGGTACTGGACCGCCAGGAGCGCCGCCATGCTGTCGCGATTCAGGTGGAGGGCCGGACCGTCGGCCACCAGCCGATCCAGCCGCTCCCGGACGGCGGGCGCAAGCCGCGCATCCCCGGTGTCGGCCAGATTCTGGAAGTAGGATCGGGTCCGTTCAGCCAGCAGCGCATCGCTCAGGCCGTAGATTTGGGCCAGACCGGCCGCCAGGGTGTCCCCATCGGGCAGGTGGGGATGCTCGATGATCCGGCGCAAAGTGTCCGCGTAGCGCTCGAGCCCCGCCTCGATGTGGCTCCGGCGCACCATGTTGATGGAGGCCCAGCCGGCCTTCAGCCAGCGGAAGATGCCCAAGCGCACCAGGGGGCGCGCCCCATCGATCTGGGCATAGACGCTCACCGACCCGCCGGCGTACATGTGGCTGCGCACCCAGCCCAGCCCGGGCCGATCGAGCCCCTCTTCCTCGAAGTAGAGGTAGTTCCAGTCGCCGTCGGCGCCGATCACGGCCCCCCTGCGCCCCACCTCGGAGACATCCTTCTGAATCGAGACGGAAATCAGGAACAGGCGCCCCTGGTGGCGCAACAGGATCAGGGCGCGCTCCAGGTCGTAGGCAAAGTAGGCCCCGGAGCTGGGATCCGGCGTGTTTTCGACCCGCTCGATTCCGCGCACCACCACCGGATCGCGAAGCCCTGGCACCAGGGGCCACAGGCGCGGCAGGGGCCGGCCGGGCTGGCCGTCGACTTCGGTCCAGCGGGCGACGCGCACCGAAGACGGCATGAGCAGGTGGGACGGAATGTCCGGGCTGTACCCGAAACGCACGATGTCCGCCAAGGATCGGCGGATCTCGAAACGGCCATGAGCGCAGGCGGCGTCCGACCCGGCTTCGGGGGCCAGCGCCACCGGTGAACCGGCAGCCACGGCATCGAGCAGCGCGCCGATCTCGGCGCTGCGCAGTTGCCGGTCGCCCCGGGGGCACGAGACCTGGAGCAGATGGTCGAGGCCCCTGCGCAGGCCCTCGGGAAAGGCGGCCAGGGTGGACACCTCGCCGGCCCGCGCGTCCCGGGACGCCGGAGGACCGCAGAGCAGTCCGGCGGTCAACAAAAGAACGGAAAGCATCCGAAGGATCATTCAAGCGACTCCCGGGCCGGCCCGGGGCCGACCGCAATCAGGGGACAAGGCAGGTCCTGGCGCGCCACCGTCAGCCGCGGCCGGCAGGGGCCGATCCCCTCGGAGACCACCGCCAGGGCGCGCTCGGCCGTGTTGTTGGTCTCGCTCAGATGCGCCAGCACCACATGCTCCAGGCGGTCATGGCGCACCTGCCCGAGCAGGTCGCGCGAGTCCTCGTTGCTCAGATGGCCGGTGCGGCCCTGGATCCGCTGCTTGAGCGGCCATGGATAAGGGCCCTCGATGAGCATGCGCGGGTCGTGATTGGCCTCGAGAATCAGCGCGCCGCATCCGCACAGGTGATGGCGTACCAGGGCCGGCGCCACTCCCAGATCGGTGGCGATGCCCAGTTTGGCGCCGTTGACCTGCACGGTAAAACCGGTGGAATCGACGGCATCATGGGGCGTGGCGAACGGCTGGATCCGCAGGCGGCCTATGGCGAAGGCTTCGCCGGCGGCAAAAGGGACCATCCGATCCAGGCGCCCCAACTGGCGGGCGGCCGCCGCAGCGGTGGGGGGGGTCGTGTAGACCGCCAGACCGTAGCGGCGGGCCAGGACCCCGACCCCCCGCACATGGTCCCCGTGCTCGTGGCTGACCACGATGGCGCTCAACCCGGCCGGGTCCAGGTCCCGCAGCCGCATGCGCCGTTCGATCTCCGCGCCGGAAAGGCCGGCGTCGATGAGGATGGCGCTGCGGGCGTCGGACACGTAGATGGCGTTGCCCTGGCTGCCGCTGGCCAGCACGCAAAACCAAAGATCCGCGCCGCACGCGTCGGAAAAGGGCGGACTCATGATTCTGGACGGGATTCCTCCTGCCAAAAGGACTCTTCAGCACCGGCCGGTATGGCCGAAACCGCCCTGGTCGCGCCCGGTGGGATCCAGGCGGGCCACCCAGCGCGGGGCCACCCGCACCACCTGCTGGACCACCATCTGGGCGATCCGGTCGCCGCGCCGCACCGTGTAGGGGGCCGGTCCCAGATTGATCAGGGCGATCTGCACTTCGCCGCGGTAGTCGGCGTCGATGGTGCCCGGGGCGTTCACCAGGGTGATCCCGTGGCGCGCGGCCAGGCCGCTGCGTGGCCGGATCTGAGCCTCGAAACCCTCGGGCAGGGCCATGGCGAATCCGGTGGGCACCATGCCGATGGCGCCGGGGGGCAGCACCATCGGTGCGGCCAGGGCGGCGGCGATGTCCAGACCCGCGGCCCTGGCCGTCATCCGGCAGGGCAGGGGGATGTCGGCATCCTGCTCCGGCCTCAGGCGCATGAAACGAATTTCCAGCAGCGCCTCCATGAAGCCTGCTCCTCGTTCGGCGCGGCCCGTCATTCTCAGGCGCCGAGCGGATCGGCGTCGGCCAGTCCCTCGGGCACCGGCCCCAGAAGGGTCAGGGCCAGCCCGCCGGGCGCCCAGAGCATCCTTGCCAGATCCTGGACGTCGGCGGCACTGACGGCCTCGATGCGCCGGAGCACTTCCTCCATCGGCGTGTAGCGGCCCAGGTAGATCTCGTTCTGAGCCAGACGGGTCATCTGATGGTCGTTGTTTTCGGCAGCCAGCATCAGGCTGCCGCGGGTGTACTGCTTGGCCTCTTCCAGCCGCTGGGGGCTGACCGGCGTATCGGCCAGACGCCGCATCTGTTCCAAAATGCGCCGCACCGTTTCGGCGCTGTCCTCGGGCGCCACGGCGGCGTAGACCCCCAGCATTCCGCTGTCCTGGTAGGCGGAAACGAACGAGTAGACCGTATAGGCCAGGCCCATCTGCTCCCGGAGGGTCTGAAAGAGCCGAGAGCTCATGTTGCCGCCCAAAATGGCGTTGAGCAGACTCAGGGCATAGCGGCGTTCGTCGCTGATGCACAACCCGGGCCCGGTCAGGCACAGATGCACCTGTTCGATGGCCCGCGGATGCACCACCACGCCGCTGCAGGTGGGCGGGGCCTGGCGCGGTGCCGGCCCCGTGCCGCCGGTCATCCCGGCAAAGGCCGGCGTGAGCATCTCCACCAGGCGTTCATGGACCAGGTTGCCGGCCGCGGCGATGACCACCCGGGCGGGTTGATAGGTGCGGTGGAAAAAATCGCGGATGCACCCGGCGTCGAAGCGGCCCAGGGTTTCCGGGGTGCCGAGAATCGAACGGCCCAGGGGATGATCCCCCCAGAAGGCGGCACACGCCAGGGTGTGCGCCAGCTCCTCGGGGCTGTCCTCGATCATGCGGATTTCCTGGAGCACCACCTCGCGCTCCCGCTGGAACTCTTCCTCGTCGAAAAGGGAGTTGAAGAAGATGTCCACCAGGATGTCCACCATGGGTGCAAGATGGCTGTCGAGGACCTTGGCGTGATAGCAGGTGCTTTCCGGGGAGGTGAAGGCGTTGGTCTGCCCGCCGATGGCGTCAAAGGCCTTGGCGATCTGGTAGGCGCTGCGCCGGGCGGTACCCTTGAAGATCATGTGCTCGATCAGGTGGGAAAGCCCGCTCTCGGCCGCGGCCTCGTCGCGGGCCCCCACATTGACCCAAATCCCCATGGAAACGCTGCTCAGATGGGGCATCTGCGCGGTGACGACGCGAACTCCGTTGGGCATCCGGGTTCGCTCAACGCTTCTTGTCATGGCCCTCTTCTTCCAGCAGCGCCTTGTGGCTCAGGCGGATCTTGCCGTCCCGGGTGATCTCGAGCACCTTGACCCGCAACGTGTCGCCTTCGCGCACCACATCGGTCACCTTGGTGACCCGCTGGGTGGAAAGCTGGCTGATGTGCACCAGGCCGTCGGTGCCGGGCAGGATCTGCACGAAGGCCCCGAAGTCCATCACCCGGACCACCTTGCCCTCGTAGATCTGGCCGACCTCCGGCTCCATGGTCAGGCCGCGGATGCGCGCAATGGCGGCATCTCCGTCCTCCTTGGTCACCGCGGCGATCTTGACGGTGCCCGAATCGTCGATGTCGATCTTGGTGTTGGTCTCGGCCTGCAGGGCGCGGATCACCTTGCCCCCCGGACCGATGATGTCGCGAATCTTGTCCGGGTTGATGTCGATGGTGGTGATGCACGGGGCATAGGGCGAGATCTTGTCCCGGGGTGCGTCCAGGGCCGCATTCATCTTTTCCAGAATGTGCAGCCGCCCGGCCCGGGCCTGTTCCAGGGCCCGGTCGAGAATGTCGCGGGACAGTTCATGGATCTTGATGTCCATCTGCAGGGCCGTGACCCCCTCGGCGGTGCCGGCCACCTTGAAGTCCATATCCCCGGTATGGTCCTCGTCGCCCAGGATGTCGGTGAGCACCACCACCCGGTCCTCCCCCTTGACCAGCCCCATGGCGATTCCGGCCACCGGGGCCTTGATGGGCACCCCGCCGTCCATCAGGGCCAGGGTGCCGGCGCAGACCGTGCCCATGGACGAGGAGCCGTTGGACTCGAGCACCTCGGAGACCACCCGGATGGTGTAATCGAAGTTCTCCTTGTCGGGCAGAACCTTTTCCAGGGCCCGGGTCGACAGCCCGCCGTGGCCGATGTCGCGCCGGCTCGGCCCGCCGATGCGCTTGACCTCGCCCACCGAGAAGGGGGGAAAGTTATAGTGGAGCATGAAGGGGCGGAACTCGTCCCCGCTCAGGGTCTCCACGCGCTGCTCGTCCTGTCCCGAGCCCAGGGTCAGAACCCCCAGCACCTGGGTTTCCCCCCGGGTAAACAGCGCGCTGCCATGGGGCCGGGGCAACAGCCCCACCTCGCAGCTGATGGGACGCACCTCGTCGAAGCGCCGCCCATCGAGGCGTCGGCCCTCCTTGAGGATCAGATCCCGGGAGATCTTCTTTTGCAGGTCGTCGAGGATGTCGCTGACCTCGGCCCGGCGCTCGGCCCATTCCGGTTCGAGCTGGGCCAATACCTCCGCCTTGACGCTTCGCACCGCCTCGTGGCGGGGCATCTTCTCCGGCAGGGCCAGGGCCTGGCGCAGCGGTTCGAGGCCGAGGGAGGTGACACGGTCCACCAGGACCGGATCGGCGGTGGGGGCCTCGAAGGCGCGTTTGACCCTCCCCGTTTCTTGCCGCAGGGTTTCCTGCGCGGCGATGATCGGCTGCATCTGGGCGTGGGCGAAGAAGATGGCTTCGAGCAGATCCGCTTCCGGTACGATCTGGGCCCCGCCCTCGACCATCACCACTCCGGTGCGCGAACCGGCCACGATGATGTTGATGTCCGATCGCTCCAGGTCGCCGATGGCCGGATTGGCCACCAGGGTGCCTTCGATGCGCCCGACGCGCAGCGCGGCGATGGGGCCGGCAAAGGGGATGTCGGACAGCTCCAGGGCCGCCGAGGCGCCGATCATGGCCAGCATGTCCGCATCGTTTTCCTGATCCATGGACAGGACCGTGGCGATCACCTGGGTTTCATGGCGCCAGCCCTTGGGAAAAAGCGGCCGGATGGGCCGGTCGATGAGCCGGGCGGTGAGGGTTTCCTTTTCGGTGGGCCGGCCGATTTCACGCCGGAAATAGTTGCCCGGGATTCTTCCGGCGGCATAGATCTTTTCCTGGTATTCCACGGTAAGCGGCAGGAAGCCCGCGTCGCGGACCTCGCTGGCCCCCACCACGGTCACCAGCACGATGGTGTCGCCGTACTGGACCACGGCGGCCCCGGAGGCCTGCTTGGCAACCTTGCCGGTCTGGATGCTCAGGGTCCGGCCTCCGATTTCACATTGAACGGTTTTCTGCATGTTGTCTCCTGGTGCCTCCCTCAGGCCTCATCGCACGCCATGGGCGACGGGTCCTGTGGAGCGCGGCACGCGATATGGCGCCGGTGGCTGAGAGGCGGTTCCGGCCGTCCCCCTGGACGGCGCGGCGCCGGCAGCGCCCGGCACCGGGATCCGTGACCTCTGCCCGGTGGCAGCGGCCTAGCGTCGGATCCCGAGGGTTTCGATGATGGTGCGGTAGCGGTTGACGTCCTTGCCCTTGACGTAGTTGAGCAGGCGCCGGCGCCGCCCGACGAGCATCAGCAGCCCGCGGCGGCTGTGGTGATCCTTCTTGTGAACCTTCAAGTGCTCGGTCAGGTAGGTGATGCGCTGGGTCAAGAGGCCCACCTGGACTTCGGGCGAACCGGTATCTGATTCGTGAAGTCGGTATTGATCGATCAGCTTCTTTTTATCTTCCGTCGACAAAACCACTGGCTTTTCCCTCCTCATGGAGCGTTACGGTTGGTAAGGCAACACACAGGCGTAATCATAGCGCCCGGCGGCCCGGTTGTATTCCACAATCGCCAGAACCCGGCCCCCGGCCACCACCTGAATCGGACCGTCGCCGGGCGGCGGCCCGATCTGGCCGGCGGTCAGACGCTGACCGCCGGCGATGCGCCGGGCGGTGGCGCCGTCCACGGCCACGGCGGGCATGTCCCGCAGGGCACGGCCCATGGGAACAATGCAGGCATCGGCCCGGCCCTGCCGGACCAAGGCCTGGAAGGCCTCGAGGGGCAAGGCGTCGTCGATGACGAATCCGGCGCTGGCGGTGCGGCGCAGCCGGGCCATGTGCCCGCCGCACCCCAGTGCCCGGCCCAGATCCGCGCACAGGGTGCGCACGTAGGTGCCCGCGGAACAGACCACCTCCAGGTGCACCCGCGGCAGGTCCACGCCCTGCACCGAGAGACGGTGGATGGTCACCGGCCGGGCCGGCTTGGTCACCGCCCGCCCCTGGCGCGCCAGCCGGTACAGCGGCACCCCCTGGTGCTTGAGGGCCGAAAAAGCCGGCGGCACCTGGGCAATCGCCCCTTCGAAGCCCGCGGCGGCCCGCCGGATGGCATCGGCCGTCAATTCCGTCGTCGACCGGACCGCCGTGACCCGGCCGCCAGCGTCCTGGGTCTCGGTTTCCACCCCCAGCACCAGAACGGTTTCGTAGGTCTTGGGGGCCTGCATCAAAAACCGCGCCAGGCGGGTGGCGGCGCCCAGGCAGCAGATCAAGATGCCGGTGGCATCCGGGTCCAAGGTGCCGCTGTGACCTGCCTTGACGCCCCCCAGGGCCCGCTTGACGGCGGCCACGACCCCGGCCGAAGTCATCCCCGCCGGCTTGTCGATCACCACCACCCCGTCGTATGGCACGGCCCCACCCACCGTCGGGCTCAAAGTCCTTCAGCCAGGCGCAGCAGCGCGGCCTTGACCGCCGCCAGGGGCAGGGACACGCTGTAGCCGGCCGCGGTGGCATGGCCGCCCCCGCCGTAAGCCGCGGCGATGTGGGCCACATCCACGCTCCCGTCGCTGCGCAGGCTCACATGGTAGTGCCGGCTTCCGTCGCCGTTGGGCTGTTCGTGGATCAGGGCCGCCACCTTCACGTCCTCGATGCGCCGGGCGTAGTTGATCAGCCCATCGGCGTCCTCGGGATGGGTCCGGGTTTCGCGCAGCATGTCCTGGGACAGGGTCATGATCGACAGCTTGCCGTTGGCCGTCAGTTCGATGGTGTCCAGGGCCAGGTTGAGCAGCTTGATGCGCCCCAGCGAGTAGGTCCCGTAGACATGCTTGGCCACCTGATAGGGGTCGACGCCCAGCAGCACCATTTCCTGGCAGATGGAAAAGGCCGCCAGATTGGTGTTGGAGAACCGGAACGACCCGGTATCGGTAAAAATTCCCGTATATATAGATGTTGCCACGGCCTTGTCAATCGGGATGCCCAGGCGCTTGATCAGCCGGTAGAGGATCTCGGCGGTGGCACAGGCCGCCGGGTCCACCAGCTGGCAGGTGCCAAACCCGGTGTTGGTCACGTGGTGGTCGACATTGATCAGCGTGGGCACCCGCTCCAGGACGGCGGCGCTCCCCCCGGTCCGGCCGGGATGACCGCAATCGAGGACCACGGCCGTATCGAAGGGCTCCGGCGGCGCGTGAGAAACGATCCGCTCCACCCCGGGCAGAAAGCGATAGATTGCCGGGATGGCGCTTTCGCTGACCAGGCAGGTCCACTTGCCCATCTTGTCCAGGGTCAGTCCCAGGGCCAGCAGGCTGCCGATGGCATCGCCGTCCGGATTGACGTGGGTGGTCAGCATGACCCGCTTAGACTGATTCAGATGGTGGACGATGGTCTGCATGGTCCTGTTGCAGCGACTTGAGAAGACGGTTGATCCGATCCGCGTGGTCGAAGGTGTCGTCGTAGAAAAAGACCAGGTCCGGCATGTAGCGCAGCGCCAGCTCGGGGGCCAGCAGCCGCTTGAGGTAGGGTGCGGCCTGGCGGAATCCCGCCGCGGCCGCCTGCCGCTGCGCCTCGTCGCCGTAGACGGCGAAGTAGATCCGCGCCAGGCGCAGATCCCGCGTCATCTCGACCCGGGTGATGGTGGCCGCCGTGATGCGCGGGTCGCCGGTCTGCCGGCTGAGCAATTCCGACAGCACCCGCTGGAGCTGAATCCCCACGCGTTCGGCCCGTGAGAACGGTTTCACAGGTGAATGATCTCCATTTCCGAGTCGGTCATTTCCGCCAGGCCCAGATCCTCGACAAAATCGAGCAGCTTGTCGAGCTGGGCGTTGATCAGGCCGGTGTCGTTGCCCACCAGGGCCACCCCGATCACCGCCCGCTGATAGATATCGTGGTCTTCGACTTCGGCCACGGCGGCGTTGAAGTGGTTGCGCACCCGGGCAACCACCGCCTTGACCACCTGCCGCTTGCCCTTGAGCGATCGGCTCTGGTGAATCCGCAAGATGATGCGACCGCATCCGACGACCACCGGTTTCTACCCTTCCGGCCCGGGCCGCGGCGTCTAGCGCTGGGCCGGGGCGGCCACCGTGGGACGGATCTCTTCCATGAAGAAGACCTCGATGGTGTCGCCCGTCTTGATATCGTTGTAATTTTCGATGCCGATGCCGCATTCGTAGCCGGCCTGAACCTCCTTGGCATCGTCCTTGAAGCGCCGCAGGGAACCGACCTTCCCCTCGTAGAGCACCACCCCGTCGCGCACCAGCCGGGAGCGCTCGCCACGCACGATCTTGCCCTCGGTGACGTAGCTGCCGGCGATGGCCCCCACCTTGGGCACGTGAAAGACCTGGCGCACCTCGGCCCGCCCGAGCAGTTTTTCCTCGAAGCGCGACTCCATCATGCCGACGATGGCGTCCTGGACATCCTTGATGACGTTGTAGATCACGTTGTAAAAACGCAGATCGACGTTTTCTTCATTGGCCATGGCCTGCACCTTGGCGTTGGGCCGCACGTTGAAGCCGATGATGATGGCCTCCGAGACAGTGGCCAGGGAAACGTCCGATTCGGTGATGGTGCCGGTGGCCGCGTGAATCACGTTGATCTTGACCTCCTCGTTGGAGAGCTTGACCAGCGCGTCACCCAGGGCCTCGATGGAGCCGTGGACATCGGCCTTGATGATGATGTTCAGCTCCTTGACCTCACGCTCCTTCATCTGCTCGAAGAGGGTTTCGAGGCTCAGGCGGCTCGACTTGGCCAGGTCCTTGGCCCGCTGCTTCTGCTGGCGGTGGGCGCTGACCTGGCGGGCATCCTTTTCATCGGCCAGGGCGATCATCTCGTCGCCGGCCGCCGGCACGCCCGAAAGCCCCAGAATTTCCACCGGGATGGCCGGTCCGGCGGCATCCACCGGGTTGCCCAGGTCGTCGATGAGGGCCCGCACCTTGCCGTAATGGACCCCGCAGACCACCGGATCGCCGGTACGCAGGGTCCCGTCCTGGACCAGGACGGTGGCCACCGCGCCGCGGCCGGCGTCCAGCTTGGCCTCCACCACATGTCCGGTGGCCAGCTTGTCCGGGTTGGCCCGCAGGTCCATCATCTCCGCCTGGAGCAGGATCATTTCCAGGATATCCGAGATGCCGGTGTGCTTCTTGGCCGACACGCGCACGAAAATGGTGTCGCCGCCCCATTCCTCCGGCGACAGCCCGATTTCGGCCACCTGACGCATGACCCGCTCCGGATCGGCGCCCGGCTTGTCCATCTTGTTGACCGCCACGATGATGGGCACCTCGGCGGCCTTGGCATGGTTGATGGCCTCCACCGTCTGGGGCATGACCCCGTCATCGGCGGCCACCACCAGCACCACGATGTCGGTCAACTGGGCCCCGCGCGACCGCATGGCGGTGAAGGCCTCATGGCCCGGAGTATCGAGAAAGACGATCTGCCCCTTTTCGGTGGCGACGTGATAGGCCCCGATATGCTGGGTGATCCCCCCCGCCTCGCCCGCGGTCACATGGGTTTCGCGGATTGCGTCCAGCAGCGAAGTCTTGCCGTGGTCCACGTGTCCCATGATGGTCACCACCGGCGGACGCGGCAGGCGCTGTTCCGGATCGTCGCTGGCCACCTTCAAAATGGCTTCCTCCTCGAAGGCCGCCTTTTCCACCTCGTAGCCGAACTCATTGGCCACCAGGACTGCGGTTTCGAAATCGATGGTCTGGTTGACCGTGGTCATCACGCCCATGCCCATGAGCTTGCCGATGAGTTCGTTGGCCTTTAGCCCCATGCGCTTGGCCAGTTCACTCAAAACGATGGTCTCGTCGACCTTGATGCGCCGTTTGATGGCCTTGGCCACCGTAATCTGGGGCTTTTGCCCGGGGGGAACCTTGGCCTTGGCCCCCTTGCGCCCCTTGCGGCCGCGGCCTTCGGCGGTGTAGAGATCCTCGCCTTCCACCACGGCCTTTTTGCGAAAAGAGATCTTCTTCTTGAAGAAGTTCTTGTCGGCGTCCTCCTCCACGCGCTTCTTCTTTTTCTTGCGCGGTGCGTCCTCGGCGCGGGCCTCGGCAGCGGCCGGCGGCGTTTCCGCGGGAGTGGCCGCACGGGGGGTGCGGGCCGGGCGCGGCCGGCTCGGCTCCTCGACCTCCTTGCCGCGCGGCTCGGGCTTGACCGGCCGGTCGGGCAGCCGGATGATCTTGGCCGGCATGTCGCGGCCGGTGCGGGCCTTGGCCGGGCGGCGCGGTTTTTCGGCCTCCTCGGCGCTGGGCGGCGCCGGGACCGCCGGCGCCTCGGCCTCCGGTTCTCCCTGCGAAACCGCCATGGGGGCGTCCTCGGGCACCGGTGTGGCGACGGACGCCTCCGGCGAGGCCTCGGCCGCCGGGGCCGCCTCGACCGGCTCGGGTTCGGATGAGGCGGGCGTGTCGGACTCCGGAGCGGCCTCGGGGGCTTCGGCTTCGGCCGCCGCCAATGGCGCCGGCGAGTCGGCTGCCGGCGCCAGAGGTTCTGGCTCCGCCTGCGACGCGGCTGGGGAAATGGCAGCTTCGAGAGCCGGTGCCTCGGGCGGTGGAACGGCCGCCGGTCCTTGACTTTCGGGCACCTCGTCGTCCGTCGGCGCCGGCGGCGCGGCTCCCTCGACCAGGCTCTCGGCCGGAGCCGCCTCGTCCTCGGCGGCTTCCTCCGCCGGCTCCGGCGCCGCCTTGCGGCGGCGGCGAATGACGGTCGGCCGGACACGGGTCTCTTTCTTATCGTCCTGCCGCTGACCAAACATGCTCTGTTTGATCCGGGCAACGGCATCATCGTCCAAGGAACTCATGTGGCTGGCCACTTCGATTTGCAGCTCCTGGATCTTGTCCAGCAGCTGCTTGTTTTTCAGATTCAGTTCCCTGGCAAGCTCATACACCCTGATCTTTGCCATCCATGCCCCCTAAATTGCGCTTCGAAGGTACCCTTGATCGTTGTCCGGCCCCACCCCTTGGCATCCCGGCCCCATTTTCAGCCGCCGGCTTCCGGCGCATCCGATGCGCCGGCCAGGCGCACCCCTTCTTCGGGATCCGGGGGCCCGGCCGGCGACGCCGAGGCGCCAGCCTCCTGCTCGGCCGCCGGGGCCGCTTCGGTCTCCGGGGCAAGGGCCTCCTCGGCGGCGCGTGGCGCCATGGCCGCTGCTGCCGCCGCTGCGATCAAGGCCTCGGCCTTGGTCGGATCCATTTCGCGGATCTGGGCCAGGTCGGCCGCCGACGCCTTGCTGAGCTCTTCGGCTGAAAAGAATCCCATCTCGTAAAGACTGTCGGCCAGGCTGATGCTCATTCCGGGCAGCGACACCAGTGAATCGTAGCCGTCGCGCATGGCCTGGCTGTACTTGGTTTCACTGATCACGTCCAGATGCCACTTGGTCAGCTTGGAGGCCAGACGCACGTTCTGCCCCTTCTTGCCGATGGCAATGGACAGATGATCGTCGGGCACGATGACTTCCATGGCCCGATTTTCCTCGTCGATGATCACCCGGGAGATCTCGGCCGGAGACAGGGCATTGCAGACGAACTTGGCCGAATCCACGTGCCAGGGGATGATGTCGATCTTTTCCCCGCGCAGTTCCTGCACCACGGTCTGCACCCGGCTGCCCTTCATCCCCACGCAGGCGCCCACCGGATCGATGTCCGAATCGTTGGACGACACGGCGATTTTGGACCGCACCCCCGGTTCACGCGCCACGGCCATGATGGACACGATGCCCTCGGCGATCTCGGGCACCTCGGTTTTGAACAGCTGGATCAGAAAGCTGGAGTGGGTCCGGGACAGCACGATCTGCGGACCGCGCGTCTCGTAGAGAACGTCCATGATCAGGGCCCGCACCCGATCGCCGCGCCGGTAGCCTTCCCGGGGCACCTGATCCCGCACCGGCAGGATCCCCTCGGTGGTGCCCAGGTTGACGATGATGTCGCCCCGGTCGAGGCGCTGCACGATGCCGTTGATCAGTTCGCCCTTGCGATCGGCAAAGGCGGCGTAGATGGCGTCCCGTTCGGCGTCCTTCATCTTCTGGATGATGACCTGCTTGGCGCTCTGGGCCGCAATGCGCCCGAAGGTGGTGGTATCCATTTTGGTGCCGAGGCTGTCGCCCAGTTCACAGTCCGGATCGAGTCGGCGTCCCTCTTTGAGACTGATCTCAAGTTCGGGCTCGACCACGGTGTCGACGACCTCCTTGAACTGGAAGACCTCGATTTCACCGATCTCCTCGTTGTACTGGACCTCAATGTCGGCCTTGTTGCCGAAGCGCTTGCGCGCGGCCGAGCGCAGGGCTTCTTCCAGGGCCTTGATCAGCACGTCCCGGTCGATGCCGCGATCCCGACTGACCTGATCGACAACCCGTTTGATATCCGAGATAAACATCCGCTGTCTCCATGTTTGGGGGCTGGCCGGAGCCGTCGCTCCGGCCCTTGTCAACCGGCCATCAACCGTGCCCTGAGAATTTCCTGGAGGCCAATGGTGACGGTACGGTCGTCAAGCTCCAGGGCCACCTTTCCATCGGTGATTCCCGCCAGACGACCGGTGAAATTCTTCTGTCCGCCGATGGACTGGCGCACCCGCAGCCGGACCTGGTGCCCGGCGAAACGCTGGAAATCGACCTCGCGGCTCAGGGGCCGTTCACTGCCCGGCGAGGAGACCTCCAGATTGTAGGGCCCCATCTCGTCCTCCAGGGCGACGTCCAGCAGGTCGCTCACCTGGCGGCTGGCGCGCACGCAATCGTCCAGGGTCACGCCCCCGGGTTTGTCGATGTAAAGCCTCAGGATGCGGCCGGCCGCCTCGCGCTGAAACTCACTGTGCACCAGTTCCAGGCCCTCGGCCGCACACAGGGGATCCACCATTTGGCGTATGCGCTCCAGGAGGGGTTGCACCGGAGCCCCGGACGCGGCCGGAAAACTATTTTTTTCCTTTGGTTTCAATTAGATAAAACCTTGTTCAACGAAAACAAAAAACGGGCATAGGCCCGTTTTTCCGTGTGGTAGAATTCCCACCTACAGCCGCGGCTGAACGTGTTGGGTTACCTGCGCATGGGGGACTTCGCTCCTGACGACATGCTCGACATTCTACCGCACCAGAAAACCCCCGCCGGGCGCTGTGGGCCTCCCGGCAAGGGCGGGACATCATGGGTTGGAGCGGGCAACGAGATTCGAACTCGCGACTCCAAGCTTGGGAAGCTTGTACTCTACCAGCTGAGTTATGCCCGCTTGCCAAGGCCGTGTACTTAAGCCAGATCCGGGGGATTGTCAACAGCTTTTCAACGCTCGCGGTCCAGCATCTGGCGCAGGGCCCTGAGCTCCCGGCGCACCTCGTCCAGCAGACCGGCGGCGGTATCGGCCGGCGCCGGCGGCTCGGCCGTCTTGAGCACTTTGCGCGCCCCGGCGATGGTAAAGTGCTGCTCGTGCAGCAGGTGCTTGATCTGAAGGAGCAGTTCCAGGTCCCGGGGACGATAGAGGCGGTGGCCCGAGGCCGCGCGCTGGGGGCGCAGGGCGGGAAATTGGCGCTCCCAGAAGCGCAGCACGTAGGCGGGCACCCCCACCACGGCGCTGGCTTCCCGGATCCGGTAGTAGCGCTTGTGGGGGTCGAGCTGGCGTTGGCCCATGCGAGGTTCCATAACCGCCCGGATATGCCGCCGTGCGCCCCAGCCGCCGTTCAGGCGGGCAGGTCGGCGTCGAAGGTCTTCAGCAAATGCCCGGTAATCCGCTGATGCAGCGGGTTGATGTGTTCGTCGGCCAGGGTCGTTTCGCCGCTGCGATAGGTGATGCGCAGGGAAACGCTCTTTTTCCCGGCCGGCACCGGATGGCCCTCGTAATGGTCGAAGATGCGGATCTGCTCCACCAGGGGGTCGTCCAGCCCCCTGACCGCTTCCACCAGCCGGGCGCTTTCCAGGGAGCGTGCCAGAATGAGGGTGGCATCGCGCTCGATGGCTGGAAATCGCGGAATCGGACGGCTGGTGACGGCCGCGGGCATGGCCGCGGACAGGGAATCGAGGTCCAGTTCGAAGATGAACACCGGCTGCTTGAGATCGTAGGCCCCGGCGGTCTCCGGGTGGACCTGGCCGATGAGTCCCAGGCGGCGCTGGCCGGCGCACACCGCGGCCGTGCAGCCGGGCCGGGTGTAGCGGCATGCCGGGGCCGCAAGGGCGCTGAAGGCAGGCTCCTCGATGCCCAGCCGCCGCAGCAGGGCCTCCAGCACGCCCTTCAGATCATAGAAATCACAGGCGGCCTGACGCGCGTCCCGGGACTGGCCCCAGTGATCCGGACGCCGCAGTCCGGTCCACAGGGCGGCCAGCTGCACCGGCTCGTCCGGCAGCCGGCCCGCCTCGGTCGAGGCGATGTAGATGCTGCCGAGTTCGAAGAGCTTCAGATCGCGGTTGTTCAGGGCGATGTTGCGGCCGGCGGTCTCGAGCAGGCCGGGTATCAGCGAGGTGCGCATGACGGCCTGCTCCTCGCTCAGGGGGTTGAGGATCGCCACCTGCCGGCGGCGCGCATCGTCTGCGCCCAGGCGCAGCCGCGTGGCCGAATCGGCGCGCACGAAGCTGTAGGTGATCGCCTCGTTGAAGCCCAGCCCGGCCATGAGCCGCTTCAGATGCCGTCGCTGCACCACCGCGGCGGCCGGGCAGTAGCCCGAGGCGGGGATCAGCGGATAGGTGGTGGCGATGTGCTGGTATCCGTAGCGCCGGGCGATCTCCTCGCCCAGGTCTTCGGGCCGCGACACGTCGACCCGGAAGGAGGGGACCCCCACACTGAAGCGCTCCACCCCGGCCGGTGTCACTGCGAATTGCAGCGATTCGAGGAAATGACGGATCCGATCCGGCCCCAGATCAGTCCCCAGGCGCCGGTTGACGGCCCCCAGGTCCAATTCGATGCGCCGCGGGGGGGCCGGCCGGGGATGCGCGTCGAGATGGCCGGGGATCACCCGCCCCCCCGAAACCTCGGCCATCAGAGCAGCGGCGCGGTGCAGGGCCCTGACGGTACCGTGGGGATCGACCCCGCGCTCGAAACGGTGGGAGGCCTCGGTGGTCAGCCCCAGGCGCTTGGCGGTTTTGCGGATCGACACCGGATCGAAGCAGGCGCTTTCCAGCAGCACCCGGGTGGTGGTGCCTTCGATTTCCGAGTTGAGCCCGCCCATGACCCCGCCCACGGCCACCGGACGCCGGCCGTCGCAGATCATCAGGGTGTCGGCCGTCAGACGGCGCTCCTTGCCGTCCAGGGTGACGAAGGGTTCGCCCTCGGCGGCGGTGCGCACCACGATGCGTCCCTGCTCCAGGCGGTCGAAGTCAAAAGCATGCAGCGGCTGGCCCATCTCCAGCATGACAAAATTGGTGACATCCACCACGTTGTTGATGGGCTTGAGCCCCACCGACCGGAGCCGCTCCTGGAGCCAGGCCGGAGAGGGTCCCACGGCCACGTCGAAAATCAGGCTGGCGGCGTAGCGCGGGCAGTGGTCCGGGGCCAGGATCTGCACCGCGGTGTGATCCCCGATGGCCTGTCCCGCGGCCGGCGGGTCCGTGCCGGGCAGGATCAACGGCCGTCCGGCGATGGCCGCCGCCTCCCGGGCCACGCCGATGATGCTCAGGCAGTCGGGCCGGTTGGGGGTCAGTTCGATCTCCAACACCGGATCGCCAAGATTCAACGCCCGGTTCAGGGCCGCGCCCGGGGTCAGACCGGGATCCAGGGCCATGAGGCCGGAACCGTCCGGCCCCAGCCCGAGCTCCAGGGCGCTGCAGAGCATCGCCTCGGAGGCCACGCCGCGGATGAGGCCTGCCTTGAGGATCTTGCCGTCGGGCATTTCGGTGCCCGGCAGGGCGCAGGGGGCCAGCATCCCCGGAACGGCGTTGGGCGCCCCGCATACCACGGTCAGAACCCGCTCCCCGATGTCCACCCGGCACAGCTTGAGGGTATCGGCCCGGGGATGGGCCTCCAGCGCCTGGATGCGGCCCACGCGCACCGATTCGAGAAAGGCGAAGCGGTCCACGACGCGATCCACCTCCAGACCGGCCATGGTCAGGGCCTCGGCCAGGTCGGCGGGGGGCATGTCCAGGTCCACGTACTGGCTGAGCCAGCTCCAACTGACCTTCATCTAGAATTGCCTCAAGAAGCGCAAATCGTTCTCGAAGAACTTGCGCAGGTCATCGATGCCGTACTTGAGCATGGCGATGCGTTCAACGCCCATACCGAAGGCGAACCCCGTATAGCGCGAGGTGTCGTAGCCGACATTTTCGAACACCGCCGGATGAACCATCCCCGATCCGAGCACCTCCAGCCAGCCGGTCTGGGAACAGACGCGGCAGCCCTTGCCGCGGCAGATCACGCAGCGGATATCCACTTCGGCGCTCGGTTCGGTGAAGGGGAAAAACGAGGGCCGAAAGCGCAGCCCGGTGTCCGGCCCGAACATCTGGTGCACGAATCCGGTCAGCACCCCCTTCAGATCCCCGAAAGAGACCCTTTCGTCCACCAGCAGCCCCTCCACCTGGTGAAACATGGGGGTGTGGGTCAGATCCGAATCGCACCGGTAGACCTTGCCCGGAGCGATGATGCGGACCGGCGGGCGACGTTTTTCCATGACCCGCGGCTGGGACGGCGAGGTATGGGTGCGCAGCACGATGTCGTCCGAGACGTAGAAGGTGTCCTGCATGTCGCGGGCCGGATGGTCCCGGGGAATGTTGAGGGCCTCGAAATTGTAATAGTCGGTTTCCACCTCGGGCCCCTCGGCGATGTCGAACCCCATGCGCCCGAGGATCTGGCAGATCTCTTCGGTCACCAGGGTGATGGGGTGCAGTCCGCCGGTAGGAGCCGGCCGGCCGGGCATGGACACATCGATTCCCGGGTCCTGTTGCGCTTGCAGGGCCTCGATGCGCTCGGCGGCCGCGGCCAGGGCCGCCTCCAGGTCGCGCTTGAGGCGGTTGGCCGCCTGGCCGGCCTCGGGCCGCTGGTCGGCGGGAAGCCGGGAAATATGGCGCAGAAACTGGGTCAAGACCCCCTTGCGCCCCAGATAGCGCACGTTGAGGGCCTGCAGGGCCTCGGCATCCGAAACCGCCTCCAGCGACGCGAAAGCTTCGGTGCGGATCTGTTCCAGGTTAGGTTCCACGGCGTTGCTCTGTTGGAGGTGACAGGGGAGGGCCGCCGGGGCCCGCCGCGGCGGACCCCGGAAAAATCAGGGCTTAGAGGCGTTCGGCCGCCATCTGGGCCAGCCGGGCGAAGCCCGGAGGATCGGAGATGGCCAGTTCGGCCAGGACCTTGCGGTCCAGATCCACGTTGGCGAGCTTCAATCCGTGGATCAACTGGCTGTAACTCAGATTGTTGATGCGCGCCGCCGCGTTGATGCGGGCGATCCAGAGCCGGCGAAAGTCGCGCTTGCGCGCCCGCCGGTCGCGAAAGGCATAGTCGAGGGCCTTGTCGACGCTGTCGGCGGCGGTGCGGAACAACTTGCTGCGCCCGCCGCGAAACCCCTTGGCCAGGTCCAGAATTTTCTTGTGACGGTGTCTTGCCTTGAATCCTCGTTTAACCCTCATGATCGATCTCCTCGAAGCAGGCGCCGGCGGCGCACCGTGTTGCCGACGGCGACCAATTGATGCACGGCGACCCTTCCGGGCTCGCCGTGCGGATGATCCCCTGGGCCGCGAGCGCAGGGGCGACCTGCCCTGCCCCCCTTTTTAGCCGTAAGGCATCAGGCGGCGCAGGGCCTTCATGTTAGTGCCGTCCACGATCCTGGCGCGGCGCAGCTGGCGCTTGCGCTTGGGGCTCTTGCTGGTCAGGATGTGGCTGTGATAACTGCGGTTGAAGGCGTACTTGCCCGTACCGGTGCGCTTGAAGCGCTTGGCCGCCGCGCGGTTGGTCTTGATCTTGGGCATGGCAAACGACTCCTTTCAAACATCGATGGCGTGAACCCCGCGATGGGCGGTTCACGCCACGGTATGGCGCCGGCTTTTCGGTCGCGTCGATCGGTACGCAACGCCACGCGCCGCCGGCCGTCCAGTGGATTCAGGTCAGTGCGGCTTGGGCGCCAGAACCATCATCATGGTGCGCCCTTCGAACTTGGGGGCCTGCTCCACCACCCCGTCTTCGACCAGTTCCTGGGAGATGCGCTCCAACAGACCGCGTCCCTGATCGGCCATGGTGATTTCCCGGCCGCGGAACATGACCGTGACCTTGACCTTGTCCTTCTTGGCCAGAAATTTTCGGATATGGCCGATCTTGGTCTGCAGATCGTGGTCCCCGGTCTTGGGCCGGCACTTGATCTCCTTGATCTGAACCGTGCTCTGCTTCTTTTTGGCTTCCTGCTTCTTTTTGGTCTGCTCGTACTTGAAGCGGCCGTAGTCCATGATCTTGCACACCGGAGGGCTGGCGTTGGGCGAAATCTCCACCAGGTCGAGGCCGTGCTCGGCGGCGATGGAAAGCGCCTTGAGCAGCGGAACGATGCCCACCTGGGAACCTTCCGGGTCGATCAAACGGACTTCCTTGGCCCGGATATTGCGGTTGATCCGGGTCACATCGGTACGAGTCGGAATCACGCGTCTGGTCAGAGCTATACCTTCACCTCCTCGGTCTTCACGGTTCATGCCGGGCCTCGCGGGCGCCTTTCCGTCTTGGGTGGCAGCACCTCTTGAGCCGCTAAAATTCCACGTTCAATATACAACAGGACCACGAAATGCAAGCGGAAAATGCAGGCCGCTTTGGCGGCCCGGACCGCGGCCTATCCCGGCGCCTGGGCCAGGGTGTAGCCTGCCAGCAGGCTCTGGCGCCAATATCCGTTGTCCGGATCGGCGAAGAAGGCATGAAACAGCGCCAGGGCCTCGGTGCGGCGCACCCCGGCCCGAATCTCGGCGGCACGTTGACCGTAGAGCGGGGGCAGACGATCCAGGGGGCAGCCGGTTCCGCCGCCCATGACGTCCTCGTAGGCGTATACGATGCGGCCGATCCCGGCCAGCAGGATGGCCCCATAGCACATCAGGCAGGGCTCCAGGGTGGTGACCAGGGTCAGGCGGCCGCGCGCCGCGGGTTCGGCCAGGGCGTCCAGCCGCCGCAGGGCGATGATTTCGGCGTGATCGAGTTCGCTGGGTGCAGGCCCCCGACTGCCGCGGCGGCCGGCGGATGCCAGAACCCGCCGGTCGTCGGCCACCACGCAGCCCACGGGGAACTCGCCGGCGGCAAGGGCCTGGCGGGCCTGTTCGAGGGCCAGATCCATGAGATGGTGGTCATCGAGGGGCAGCGGCATGCTCGCCAATCTCCGGTCTATGGGTCGACTTCTCCTTCGAGGCGGCACACGCTGTCATCGCACGGGCAGCTGCCGTCCACCTCGAAGGCGTAGACGATGCGCGCCGCCATCTCGGCCTGCCGGAGCGCCACCGGCTTTTGGCGGGCGGCGGCCAGATGGGCGCGCAGCTGCTCGCGAGTCGGGATGGCGTCCAGCCCGGAGCCCATCAACCGCCCGCTGACGGCATCGAGCACATCCGCGTCGCGTCCGTTGGTCACCACCGCCACGGGCACCACCGTGTCCCCGAGGAGCCTGGCCATGGCCAGGGCCGGCCGGTGACGCGTGACGATGGAGCCCGGCCCGTACTTGACCAGCATGGCGGCCCGCCGGTCCAGGCGGACGACGAAATCCAGCGGCACCCGGGCCTGCCTGGCGCCGGCCCGCACGTGAAGCTGGAGCCGGGCCTGGATCTGACGGCGGTCGAAACCGCACCGCTCCGCCAGACGGCGCGCGATGTGCTGGCGCAGGCGCTCGTCGTGGGTATCGGGGATCGACTGCCCGGTGAGGTAATCGGTCAGTTCGCCCAGAATCAGATGGTGGCCCGGCATGCCGTTTCTCCGGTTCAAAGGGGCGGCCGCGACGGCGCCCCGCAGGGGCATCAGACGACGGCGCATTCTGATCCATTTGCCCCGGTCTGTAAAGCCCGCCTCCAGGGCCGCCAGAGCCGGGCGCAATTGTCTTGACACACCGCCGGCCGGATGCTAAAGACGCACCCTTGCATAGGCACGTAGCTCAGTGGGAGAGCACTACCCTGACACGGTAGGGGTCGACAGTTCAATCCTGTCCGTGCCTACCACCGACAACCCAAGGACCTGCGGCGACGGCCGCAGGTCCTTTTTTTTTAACCCCACCGGAAAGGACCCGCCGCCGGCCGGCCCGGAGCGCCGGTATTCATTCGACGAAAAACAAAGGATGGGGCGGGGCCTCCCGGGATCGAGGCGTTGACGGAGGGCGTGGACAAGGTGAAACACCGGAACACCGGATCGCAGCCGAGGCGTTTCCGGCAAATCCGGGGGGACCTGGCGGGCGGCGTGGCCTCGGCCATGGTCGCCCTGCCCGGCAATATCGTCTACGGGACGATCGCCTTCGCCCCCCTGGGCCCGGAATTCGCGGGCAAGGGAATCCTGGCGGGCATGTTCAGCTCGGTTTTCGCCGGACTGCTGGCCGCCGTCTTCGGGGGCACGCGGGCCATGGTGACCGGCCCCCAGGCGCCCACCGCCCTGGTTTTCGGCTCCACCATCGGCCAGTTGATCGCCTCCGGCCTGCTCCACCCGGCAAGGGATGGCGAAACCATCCTGACCCTCCTGTTCGGAGCGGCCTTCCTGGGCGGCATCCTTCAGATCCTTTTCGGCCTTTTCAAATTGGGCAAGTCGGCCAAATTCATTCCCTACCCGGTCATCGCCGGCATCTTGACCGGAACGGGCCTGCTGATCCTACAATCTCAGTTCTGGATCCTGATCGGCACCCCGCGGATGCCCCTGGGTGAACTGATTCGCCATCCGTCGCTGATCCAGCCCTGGACAGTGCTGGTGGCGCTGGTCACGGCCGCCCTGATGGCCAGGGGCCCGGGCTGGATTTCCCGGATTCCCGGCAGCATCCTGGGCATCGCGGGAGGAACGGCGGTCTACTACGCCCTGGTCCTGTCCGGCGTTGCGGACAGAATCGGGCCGACCCTGGACGCCATCCCCTCGGCGCTTCCCGCCCCGGTGTATCTGGGGCGCTTTTTCCCGGTGTTTTCAAACCCGTCCCACTGGCCGCTGCTGTCCATCCTGGCGACGGCCGCCTTGACCATGGCCGTTTTGAGTTCCATCGACTCCCTGTTGTCCTCGGTGAGCATGCAAAGCTACACCCAGCAGCGGTCGGAAACCGACGTGGAGCTTCGCGCCCAGGGAATCGGGACCCTGGCGGCGTCCTTGTTCGGCGGGCTGCCCGGCACCGGCTACACGAACCGCAGTATCGTCAATTTCGAATCCGGCGGCCGGACAAGACTGTCCGGCGTCGTTCACAGCCTGAGCATTCTGCTCTTCGTGCTGCTGTTGGCGCCGCTGATCGAGAAGATTCCGCAGGCCGTCATGTCCGGCGTGATCCTCGTCACCGGGTTTCTGATCATGGACAAGGCCACTCTGAAGCTTCTCGGGTCGGCCTTGCGGGGCAAGATGGAACCGAACGGGGAGATCCGGCGCAACGCGGCCATCGTCGTGCTTGTGGCCCTGGTTACGCTCTTGTTCGGCCTGATGGCCGCCGTGGCGGCCGGGATGCTGGTTTCCGTGCTCATCCTGCTCGTTCAGATGAGCAAGAGCACCATCCGGGGCGTCCTGGACGGTTCGCGGATCAGGTCCAACCACCGGAGAAACCCGCAGCTGACCGAACTGTTGAACACACATGGTGGCAAGATCGCGATCATCGAGCTGGAAGGAAGCCTGTTCTTCGGTTCGGCCGACAATCTGGCCGTGGAAATGGAAAGACTCTCTTCCCGGGGGGTTCTGTTCTTCATCCTGGACATGAAACGGGTCAATCGCCTGGACAGCACGGCCGCCAAAATCATCGAGCAGACCGGCAGCCGCCTGCAGCGGCAGCAGCGGACCGTGACCCTCAGCTATATCCGGGAGGGCGGGCGGCTGTGGCGGTTCATCCGCGATTTCGGTCTTGACCGGAGCATGCCGCCCGACCACTGTTTCGCCGACACCCATCACGCCCTCGAATTTTGCGAAGACCGGCTGCTGGCGTCGGTCGCTCCGGACCACCTGCTGGACGACACCCGCTTGACACTCAACGAATTGCTCGGCCTGAACCGCGTCGCGGTCGAAAAGGCCATGATGATCGCCGATTACATCGACCGGGAAAGCTACCGGGCCGGAGAACGGATCTTCCGGCAGGGAGATCCGGCGGATGCGCTGTATTTCATCAGTCGGGGAAAGGCCGCCATCACGGTGGACATCCCCGCGACCCAGCGCGTCAGGCAATTGCAGACCCTCGATTTCGGCACTTACTTCGGGGAGATGGCGCTGTTCGGCGAGACGCGCCGCGCGGTGAACGTCGAAGCGATGGAAAATCTGGCCTGTTTTCGCATCGGTCTGGACAAGTATGCCAAGATGCAAAGGGAGTGCCCCGATCTGGCCTTGGCCATCGTGGACACCATCAGCCGCACCCTGGCTTCCCGGCTCCAGGACGCCTATCGCATGATCTCGGAACTCGAACGCTGATGGCCCCCCGCGTTGCGCCGCCCGCCAAACCGGCTATCCGTCCCTGAAACGGCGCATGAAGCGCCGGTCGATCCAGTCCTTGATGCCAAAGGCCAGCCGCCCGCCCAGGACCCGTCCGCTCCGGTAGAGCAGCCCCGTGCCGTCGCCCAGGTTGAGAATCACCAGATAGTCTCCGCCGGGATCGAAGCGCTTCAGGGGCCGGCCCTCCAGGGCGGCCAGCAGGTTGTGACACAGCACCGGATTCTGGCGCACGGCGTAGACCCCCGCCTTGTCCAGAGGCCGCGGAGCGAAATGGATGCAGTCTCCACCGCCGAAGATCTCGGGATGGACCGGACTTTGTAGGCACGCATTGACCCGCAGACCGCCGTCCGGCCCGGCGGGAAGCCGGGACCTTTCGAAGAGATCCGCCGGCCGGACCCCCAAAGCCACAAAGGTGAAGTCGGCGGGATCGCGCCGCCCGTCGTCCAGCACCACCTGCCGGGGAGAAAGGGCCTGAATGCGCGGCCCCTCGATGACCTCGATGCGCCGCCCCCGCAGGGACCTCAGCACCGAGCGGCGCACCCGGTCCGGAAACCGGGACAGCAGCCGCCGGCCGGCGTAGAGTCGGACCCGGTGCCGGGCGGCAGCGGCGCCCAGCACCCGCCAGGCATTGCCGGCGATCTCCACCGCCGCCGCCCCCCCGCCGGCCACCGCCACCCGCACCGGACCGGCGGCGGCCAGGGTCTGGAGCCGTTGGCGCGCCAGGATCAACGATTCGATGGGTTTGACGAAGAAAATGTCCGGTCCCATCGCCTTGAGAATCTCCCAGGGAACGGCGCTGCCCGTGTTGCAGCTCAGCACGTCGTAGTCCAGGGGAGGACCGGCTTCCAGATAAACCCGGCGCCTTTGCGGGTCGATGAGAACCGCCCGGTCGAGGACAAAGGTGCCGCCCGCGGCCTCAACCCGGCGCCGCGTGTCGAAACGGATCTGCTCGGGCCGATAGGCCCCGCCGAGCATCCCCGGCCCCATGCCTGAATAGTAGTGGTGGGCGGAGGGCTGCACCACGGTGACCCGGTGGCCCCGGGAAACGAAGCGCTCCAGGCGGGCCAGGGCCATCAGATGGGCATGGCCGCCCCCCAGCAGAACGAGGTGTTGGGTCATGACTCCGGCCGTCTTGACGTTTTGGTTCAGCCCAAGCGGGGCTCGCCCCCGGGCCGACCGCGAAAGTCAGCCGTCCCCGGCGCGGCGCGAACCGCATGGGCGACACCCCTGACCTTATCACGGAAAAACGGCCGGAGCAGCCCCTGGTCTGGTTTTTAACCTTTCGGCGTTTCGCGCTTTCGTGTTTCGTGATAACGTTTCCGGCATGCACGTCAAATCCGCCGCCTTCATCAAAAGCGCCACCCGTCCCGAGCACTATCCGCCCCCCGACCGGCCCGAGGTCGCCTTCGCCGGCCGCAGCAACGTGGGCAAGTCCTCGCTGATCAACCGCCTGGTGAATCGACGCCGCCTGGTCAAGACGTCGTCCACTCCCGGGCGCACCCAGCTGATCAATTTTTTCGATGTCAACGAAGCCTTCTACCTGGTGGATCTGCCCGGCTACGGGTACGCCCGGGTGCCGCTGAGCGTGCAGCGCACCTGGGGGCCGATGATCGAAAACTACCTCTCCGGCCGATCCAGCCTGAGGGCTCTGGTCCTGATCATGGATATCCGGCGGGTGCCGCGCCAGGAGGAGATCGATCTTTGCCACCGCTTCACGGGTCCGGACAGAGCGGTCTTGCCGGTGCTCACCAAGGCCGACAAGCTCTCGCGCGCCCAGCAGCAGGGCCAGCGCCGTCTGGCGGCCGACGTCTTGAGGACCGACCCTGAATCCCTGATCCTTTTTTCGGCCAAGTCCGGTCAGGGCCGCACCGAGGTATGGCAGGCGCTCGCGCCGCTCATCGCCCCGGCGACGCCCGCCGCGGATTGAGGGCCCTCGCCGGCGCCCCGACCCGGATCCCGGCCGTCACTTCAAACCGCACCCTGGAGAAACATGCCCCCCTCGACCCAGACCCAAAACCCGGACTTTCGCTGCGGCTACGTGGCCCTGCTCGGGGCCCCCAACGCCGGCAAGTCGACCCTGCTCAACCGGCTGCTGGGACAGAAAATCGCCATCACCTCCCGGCGCCCCCAGACCACCCGCAACCGTATCCTCGGCGTGGTCCAGCGCCCCTCGGCCCAGATCATCCTCCTGGACACCCCGGGCGTGCACAAGGCCCACAACCCGCTGAACACCCGCATCGTCGAGGCGGCCCTGGCGGCGGCCGCCGAGGTGGATCTGGCCCTGATGCTGGTGGATGCCGAACGGGCCGATCCGGCCTCCGAACAACTGCTGATGGCGCGTCTGGCGGCCTCCGACAGGCCGGTGCTGCTGGCCCTGAACAAGATCGACCGCATCCGCAAGGAGCAGGTCCTGCCCCTCATCGAGGCCTGGCACGCCCGCCACGCCTTTACCGCCATCGTCCCGGTCAGCGCCAGGCACGGCACCCAGATCGAGGTTCTGGAGGCTGAAATGGTCAAGCGCCTGCCGCTCGGCCCCCCCCTTTTTCCCGAGGATCAGCTCACCGATCAGACGGAACGGACCATCGTGGCCGAAATGGTGCGCGAAAAGGTCTTTCGCCTCACGGGCGCCGAGATCCCCTACAGCACGGCGGTGACGGTGGAATCCTTCAAGGAGGAATCCGGCCGGCCCCTGGTCCACATCCATGCCACCGTCCACGTGGAGCGCGACTCCCAGAAGGCCATCATCATCGGCAAAGGCGGGCTAAAGCTGCGACAGATCGGCGAAACGGCCCGCGCCGACATGGAACGCCTCCTGGGTTCCCGGGTCTTCTTGAAGCTCTTCGTGCGCGTGCAGAAGAACTGGACCCGGGATGCCAAGGCGTTGGAACGCTTCGGATACTAGGCGGGCGGCCTCCGTTCTTCATGAAAAAACAGGAGATACCCAAGGCGCGACATGCCACCTTCTAAAAACGCATCCGCCGATGGGTTGCGGCGGCGTTGGCGTATCGTTTTTCGCCTGCCATGATCCTCTCCTACCACCCCATCTTCACCGGAGACGAAAACCGCCTCTGCGCCGGGCGCCTGCCCGACGATGCGGACCGCGCCGCCATGCGCCGGGCCGCGGCGGTGATCCTGCCCCAGGGGGGCTACCGAGAGTTGTATGTCATGGCCCGCGACTGCTGCCCGCACGTCTTTCCCGGCCAGGACCGGCGCTTTTCCCATCCGGGCAAGACCGGCCAGGCCCGGCTCTTCGCCGAAGCCGGGGTGCCCCATCCCGAGACGCGCGTCTTTGGTTCCAGCGCCGGGCTGGACGGCGGCCGGCCCCCGAAGCCCTTTCCCTTCGTGCTCAAGTTCGACTGGGGCGGCGAGGGGCAGAACGTTTTCCGGATTGACGGCGACACCGCCTGGGAAGACGCGCTGGACCGCCTGCGCCGCTGCGAGGCCACCGGTCAGAAAGGATTCGTGGTCCAGGAACTGATCCCCGCGGGCGGCCGGTCGCTGCGCATCGCCGTGGTGGGAGGGCGCTTCGTGCCCTACTGGCGGGTGCGGCCCGACGGCGGATTCGCCGCCAACCTCTGCCGGGGGGCACTGATCGACCGGCAGACCGACCCGGACCTGATGGCCGCCGGGGTGGCCGCCGCCAGGAGCTTCTGCCGGGATCAGCGAATCGACCTGGCCGGATTCGACTTTCTCTTCCGGCAAGGCCAGCGTCCCCCCGAGCCCCTCTTTCTGGAGATCAACTGGGTCTTCGGCCGCGAGGGGCTGGGCGGGGCCGAACGCTTCTACGCCCTGCTGATCGCGGAGATCCACGCCTGGCTGGCCGAGCGAGGTCTGGCGGTAACGGGCGCGGGCGCCGGATCATCCTGAAAAAAGCACCGGAGTCCCGGCCTGGTTTCGGACCGCAGCGGCGCCAAAAGCCCAAGAGGCCCAAAAAGACCGCGACAGGTTCAGGACTTTCTAGCGGGAACGTTGTCCACCACCAGGATCGGCTGCTTGCCGATAATCGTTCAACGCACCTCCAGGCCGAAGGTTACGTTACGGCGGGAAAAAAAGTCCGGCGATCGATCCCTCGCGAGACATTGACGGGACGACGCCCGGCTTGCGCGCCGGCGCAGATCGGCCTATGGTGGCGCCGTGACGGATTCAAGTTTTGATACGGACGACGCCCGGATCCGCCGTGAACGGGCCAAGGCCCGGGACCTGCGCCACAGCCAGTGGTGGAAGCGCCGCCTGGCCAAGGGGATCTGTCACTGGTGCGGCCAGCCGACGCGGCCCGCCGACCTGACCATGGACCACATTGTGCCTCTGTCCCGCGGCGGCCAGAGCACCAAGGGAAATCTGGTGCCCTGCTGCAAGGCGTGCAACACGCTGAAGAAGGAGCTGCTTCCCATGGAGTGGGAGGCCTACCTGGAAAAGGCCGGAACCCGCTGCGCGGACGGACTGTGACCATGGCCAGCCGGCCGCGCGATCCGGGAATCCCCAAGGCATCCGGCCGTCCGGGCCGGCCCCCCCTGTGGCTGGCCCCCCTGCTGCTGGCGCTGCTCCTGGCGACCGGCTGCCTCCATCCCGCGCCCCCGCAATCCGGCGCCGCGTTCCCGGCCGTGCCGGACCCGGTTTTCGACCGCCTCTTTGCCCGCGGCAACGGCGGCTGGACCGGCGGGGACGGCACCCTTTCCGTGGCCCTGGGCGACGGCCGCACCCTGTGGCTTTTCGGAGACAGCTTCCTGGGCCGGGTCGACCCCGACGGAAGCCGGCCGGTCGATACCCCCATGGTGCGCAACTGCGTCGTGGTCCAGGACGGTCACACCCTGACCACCCTCCACGGGGAAACGCGTGCTGAGCCGGATTCATTTTTCCCGCCCCTGGCTCCCGGCGAATGGTGCTGGCCGGCTGACGCCACCGTGGAAGGCGACCGGGTCCGGGTGTTGCTGCACCGCTACCGCCAGCCGCGGCCCGTGCTGTGGGACTGGCAATGGACCGGCACCGCCGTGGCCAGCCTGGGCCTGCCGGCGCTGGAAATCGAGGCGGTCACGCCCCTGGCGGTTTCCAACGGGGTCATGTACGGGGCCATCCTGGAAGCGGCCGAAGCGGTCTACATCTTCGGCGTGGCCGAACAGGGCGCTCAACGCCGCATGCACCTGGCCCGGGCCCCGCCGGGAAACCTCCTCGGCCCCTGGGCGTTTTTCGATGGAACGGCGTGGTCGACGGATCCTGCCCGGACCCGGCCCGTCTTGACCGGCGTGTCCACCCAGTTCGCCGTGGCGGCCCTGGAAGACGGCCTGGCGCTGGTGACCATGGACAACCGCGTGCCCTTTTCCGCCGATCTGGTCATGTATCGATCCCGCCGTCCCGAAGGCCCCTGGCAGGGCCCCTGCCCTCTCTACCGGGCCCCGGAGGCGAGCGCCGCGCTGGCGGCCTACAATCCCTTCGTGCACCCCCAGTTCACCGCCGCCGGCCTTCTGCTGGTCTCGTACAACCTCAACCACGTGAGCGACCCCGAAGCCCTCTACCGGAATGCCGCCATCTACCGCCCGCGCTTTATCCGCGTGGATCCGGCCGCCTGCCCGGCACCCTGATGGCCGGCGCAAAAGGCCCTGGCGAGCCGAAGGAGCCGCGGCCGGACCGCTAACGCAGCGCTGCGGCGATGGCGGCGGCGGTCTCCTGGATCCGGTTCATGTCGCCGGGAATCAGCTCCCAGGCGGTCATGCTCAGCTCCGGGTCGGCGGCGCGGCGCGGGATGAGATGAAAATGGTAGTGCATCACCACCTGGTTGACCGCCCGGCCGTTGAGCTGCAGGCAGGCGATGCCGGCCGGCTGGAGGCTTTGTTGCATGGCGGCGGCGATCTTCTGCGAGGCCCGCTGCACGGCCATCAGGTCCGCTTCGGCGATCTGCCAGAGGTTTTCGGCGTGGGCCTTGGGGATGATCAGGGTGTGGCCCGGCAGGATGGGGTTGATGTCGGCAAAGGCCAGGACCCGGTCGTCTTCGAAAATTTTGAAGCAGGGGATCTGTCCCTGGACGATCTTGCAGAAAATGCAGCCTTCCATGTGGCCTCCTTGGGTTGAAAATTGGCGGGGATGAGGATTCCGCGGCCGGACCGCGGGCAAAGCCCCTGCTGGGCACCCGCGGCGTTTGCCAGATCCGGAAAAACTCGATCCAGCATCGGAAAGTTACGAATTCCTTGTCAAGGGAAAAGCAGCCGGTCTGGTGGTCATTCCGTTCAAGACGCGGGATGCAAGGCCCGTTTCGACGGGTTGCCGGCGTCCGGCGCCGATTTTATCTACCACGGACTGCTCGCCCGCGCTCCGGAACGGCAGCGGCGCAAAGCGCCATCCCAAAAAATCAAAAACCTGTACCCAGGTACAATGGACGAACGCCGTACCCGGAATTAGGGTGGCACTATTACGCCAGAAAAGTTTTGCCCCAATCGTTCACACATCCATTCAAGGAGACACGATCATGGCCGAGACAACCAGCACCCAGGGTTCCGGGACCCCCCAGGTCATTGGCAAGGTTTTCATCCTTTACGGCAAGGTGAAGGCCATCGCCCCGGACGGCACCGTTCGGGTCTTGACGGTCAACAGCCCGGTGTTCGCCATGGAGCGCATCGTCACCGAAAGCGACGGCAGTGTCTCTATCATGATCGACGGTCCGCCGCCGGCCCAGATCGATATCGGGCGCATGAGCGACGTGGTCCTTGACGAGGATGTCTATGCCGGGGTCGGGGCCGAGGAAATCGCGGACGCCACCGCCGAGGCCGAGGATATTCAGGCCCTGCTCGAAGGCGAGGGCGAGATCGAACTGGAAGCCACGGCCGCCGGCGGACCCGCCGACAGCGGGGGCGGACATCCGCTGGTGGTGTTCGAACAGGACGGCAGCGAGGTGACGCCCCAAAGCGGCGCCGAAACCACGGGCGTCGACGGCGACACGGTGGATCCTTTCCCCGGCGCGGGAACCGAAGAACAAGGGGATGCGCCGCCGGTTGTCGGCCAGCTCCTCCTGACCGTTTCGCCTGCCGCGGGATCCGAGGGGTTCTACGAGGGCGGTCGGATCACCTATACGGTCACGGTGGACAACCCGGCCCAGGGGGCGCCTTTGGTTGTCACGCTGGACAACGGGGCCGTCGTTACGATTCCGGTCGGGGAAACCACGGGCAGCGTGACCGTGGATGCCCCCGCGGATGACCCTTACATCGATGCCGGTCCGGTGTACGTGGCCATCGAGGACGCCACCGGCGGCGGCTACGACGAGATCGTCTATAACGACACGCCGGTCGAAACCCAGATCCAAGACACCATCGACCCCACCACGGTCTCTCTGAGCGCCAGCGATTCAGTGGACGAGGGCGGCCAGATCACCTACACCGCCACAGTGGAAAACCCGCCCCAGGGCGACATGACCGTCACGCTCTCCAACGGAGCCACGATCCTGATCCCGGCCGGCCAGACCACTGGCAGCGTCACGGTGGACGCCCCGGCCGACGACGTTTACGTGGACGCCGAAGCGGTCTCCGTGACCATCGTGGAGGCCGATGCGGACAACTTCGAGCAGCTCGTCATCGACGACACCCCGGCGGTGAGCCAGATCACGGACACCATCGACCCCACCACGGTCTCCCTGAGCGCCAGCGATTCAGTGGACGAGGGCGGCCAGATCACCTACACCGCCACAGTGGAAAACCCGCCCCAGGGCGACATGACCGTCACGCTCTCCAACGGAGCCACGATCCTGATCCCGGCCGGCCAGACCACTGGCAGCGTCACGGTGGACGCCCCGGCCGACGACGTTTACGTGGACGCCGAAGCGGTCTCCGTGACCATCGTGGAGGCCGATGCGGACAACTTCGAGCAGCTCGTCATCGACGACACCCCGGCGGTGAGCCAGATCACGGACACCATCGACACCACCAC
>CALJLV010000045.1 GCA_937982505.1 uncultured Desulfobacteraceae bacterium
AGATTGACTGACGTGACTGGAGTTCAGACGTGTGCTCTTCCGATCTACGGGAGGTTTTTCGAAAAACTGGCGAGGGCGATGGCGGGCAAAGTGAATTTACATTCATCTATCGACGGCGTCGATCCCCAGGATGACGAAAATCCCCCGGCGGGCGCGAACCGGATCCGATTTAGCGCGCCTGCCCGGACGCGGAAAAGAATCTTCCGGGGATCACAAAACGAAACCCCGGACGACCTTCCGCCGTCCGGGGTTTCGTTTTTTCGACTTGTTCTGTTCAGGCTTCGATTGTGTTGCTCAGAAGCTGATGGTCAAGGCATTGTAAAAGGTCGTCAAATCATCGATCTTGGCGGAAGGATTGCCCTGCTTCCAGAAATCGCCGGCCTCGAGATAGGCCGCGATGAACTTGTACTCCAGGTTTTCCCAGGGCTTCCAGACCACCTTGAAGTCATACTCGTTGCCCACATCGTCGTCCCAGTTGGGTTCCCCCGGGCCATAGATCATCGGTCCCGGCGGCTTGTCGGCCTTGGCGTTGGCCCAGCTCAGGCCCAGGGTGAGGGTGTCCATGGGTTTGTAGTCGAAGCCCAGGTACAGCATCTTGGCGCCGGACAGGGCCAGTGCGCCGGCATAGGGATTGGCGGCCAGGGGGTTCTGGGAATTGCCGGCGAAGTTGCCGATGCCGCCGCCCAGGGAATCGGTGAGATCACTGGTGTAATGGTCGTTGTCACCGGTGAGCAGAAAGGCGATGTCCAGGTCCTTGTTGGGTTCGATGTAGGCCATGGACTCGTGCTTGTCGTCGGTGATGTCGTTGTCACCGGACATGAACCAGTAGCCGGCGCGGAAGCTCACCGGACCAGCGGCGTAGCCGGCCTCGACCAGGTACTGGAGCACCTCGACATCCAGATCCTGGGCAAGGCCGTCAAAATCGACCTCGCCCCATCCGTACTGCAATTCGCCCTTGAGGGTAAAGCCGCCGAACTTGGCGATGAAATAGGGATCGGCGATGTAGGCCCGGGCGTAATTGGCGTAAGCCAGACCTCTGGCGGCCGCCGCGGCCGCATTGGCATAATTGGTGCGGCTGGCCATATAGCTGTTGTAGACGGCCGGCATGGCCGGCTGGCCCACGCCCATGAGGCCCGCGTTGATGGCCTGTCCCACCGATGCGGGCACGCCACCGGTGTAGGGCGCATAGACGGCCTGATCCATGTCCGCCTGATTGATGGAGGTCCGGCCGAACAGGGCATTGATCGTTCCGGTGAAGGTCGGATTGCTGTTCAGCGCATTCAGGTAGGCGGCCCGGGTGGCATCATAGGTCACCTGGCCGGTCTGGGCGGCCGCCCCGGTGGCCTTGTAGGCCTGGACCCGATCGCGGTAGTCGATCATGTCCCGCATCGCCGGAAACTGCTTGAAATTGTAAAAGGCCTGCAGGTAGCCGAGCTCGATATTCTCCCCCTGGTACTTCAACAGGGCCACGTACTTGTCATTGTCGGCGTCGGAATAGTTCGAATGCTCGTCATTTTCGTTGTATTTCTGGGCGTAGGCTACAAAAGTGAAGTTTTCGATGGGCAGCAGGTAGAGGATACGATCCACCGGGCCGGTGGAGTCGCCGATCCCCAGCCCCCACTGGGTGTTCCACTGGCGGCCGACCAGGATGCCGCCGAAATCGGTCTTGATGGTGGCATAGGCGGTGTCCCAGTCGATGTTGTCATCCGGCTCGACGAAGCTGCCGTCGGGATTCACGTCATCGGACTTTCCCCAATACTTGTCCAGGGCGTCGAACTGGGCAGTGACGCTGATCCGTTCGGTGATTTCAAAGGTCGACTTGAGCCTGAAACGGCTACGGTAATAGGATGCCGTACTGGAATCATCCACCAGGTTGACATTGTCGTGGCTGAACCCCTGCATGCGCAATTCGCCCGAAAACTTGGCTTCCAGGGCCGATGCCGGCAGGGCGATGAGCATCGCCAGCCCCACCAGGGCCGCCACAAGCAGCACTTTTTTCATCTCTCTCCTCCTTCCAGTCAGTTATCCCCCAACACAACGCCGAATACATGAACGCTCTCAAACCACGCCGATGGTTTTGCTGCGCCGCCTCACCTCCTTTCAACGCGAAATCCGAAACAACGCTAAATGACTGAACCCCCAGCTCAAAAAACATCTTTTAAACTAAATTTTTCGCATCGCGAAAAACTTAAGGTCGATAGGCCACCACATAACTCTCGCCGGTCTCCAGGAATCCGCCGCTGGTGGAAACCGCGAAGACCACCTGCAACCGTCCGTCGCCGTCCAGGTCGGCCAGGGCCGTATCCACCACAAAATCGGTGACCGGATCGGTGGCCCATTTTTCGGTCATCGCGATCTTTTCCCAGCCCAGGCAGACCACCTGCCCCTTGGCGAAACTGCGGAAGCGGGACAGCAGGTTGCGCGTGGCGTCCTGGTTGCGGGCCGTGACGATCTCGTTTCGCCCGTCGCCGTCCAGGTCGGCCACGTGCACCCGCAGCGGCAGATAGTAGCGGTCGGCCTGGCTGAACTGGGAGGATGAACTGTACTCGAGATAGTTCAGGCTGCCGCCATAGGCATCGGGGCTCCGGTATTCCCGCCGGCCGTTGTCGCCGATGACCATGAGGTAGTTCTTGGCATCGAATCCGGCCACCAGCTGGCGACCGTCGTTGAGGGCGTCGCCCACCGTAAAACCGTAGACCGTCATGCCCTCGGGCAGGGGAATGCGATGGCCTTCCGCAATACCGCCGCCGCGCCAGACCAGTTCCATCACCGTGCCCCGGAAGAGCCGATTCTGATCTTCCAGTTCGGGCACGCCGGTGGTCTCCGCCAGCCCACGCTGCTGGCCGACCAGGCGCTTGCCCAGGTCCGGGGAATCGATGACGCGAAAATACCAGTTGAGGTCCCGGGCGATGTTGCGCAGCCGCGTGCCGTCCCACTCCAGCACGAAGGAGGCCAGCCGATCGCTCCGGCCCAGAGCGGTAAGGTAAATTTCGGCCGTGCCGTTGCCGTTGATGTCGGCGGCGTCCACCCCGATCAGTCGGTTGCCCTTGTCGGCCTTGAAAATGGCGAGCTGGATCAGCCGATCACCGTCTCGCCGGTAGGCATAGACATTCTCGCCGTCGATCACCACCACCTCGTTTCGGCCGTCCCCGTTGATGTCGCCGGTGGTCAAACCGCACAAGGCGGCCGCGATGCGGTTGCTCCTCCAGACCTGGGGTCCCGCGGCCACTGCTGGCGCCGCGCCCGGTGAGGCCTGGGCTTGCACCGTCACCGGAGCCGCGGCCACCGGCGTCGCAACACTCGGCGTCGGCGCCGCGGGCGCCGCATATGTTTTGGGCGCCATGCCCAAAACATCCTGGTTGACCTGTTGAGCGAACTGGTCGATGTGGCGGATCACATCTCCGCTGTCGGTCCCCGATTCGCTGAAACGCACCAGGGCCTGGCCCGTGGCGACCTCGACGAGCACGGCATCGGTGCTCACGCTGGTCCCGAACAGGGTCAGACTGCCGACCACCACATAGTCGGCCCCCTGGGCAGCGGCCAGTTTGCGGGCCTCGGCCTCGCTGGCCACCGGCTGACCGTGGCGCATCACCTGGCTGCGTCCATCGTGGGTCAGGCGGGCGCCGAGCATGGACTGGATACCGTTGTTGAGAAATGAAAGGTCTTTTTCGGCGTGAATCAGGAAGGGAACGGTCAGCAAACGGCTGGAGGGCGCCGCCGGGGCAGCCAGGACCGAAGCCGTCATGGCCATCAAGACGAGAAGCATCCCCGCCAGCCTAATCGGACATCTGCATCGCATCAGCACAACCCCCTTGAAACGGGTCGCCTCGGCATCTTCCAGAACGTTGCGGACCGGCGTCGGACGACGCCCGGACCGGAGGTCCGGAGGTCGGGAAAATGCCTCAAGCGAATTGACGAGCATTCATAACATGAACTTGTTTGGCATAAAAGTGAAATCTTGGGCTACGGCAGCTCCTGGGCCATGATGAAGCTGCGTGCGTCGCTGGCCAGAAAATCGGTGCGCGACACCACCGGGGTGACCAGCTCCAGTTTGCCGTCGTTGTCGAAGTCGGCCACCGCCAGGTCGCTCAGATAACCGGAAACACTGCGGGTACGCCATTTTTCATAGAGGCCCACCGTCTCCCAGGTCAGGCACTTGACATGGCCGCTGCGAAAGACGCGGAAACGCTCCAGAAGGCGTCCGGTGCGATCGATGTTGTTGACCACCAGCACCTCTTCTCGGTCGTCGCCGTCGATGTCCAGGACGAAAAGGCGCTGGCGCAGGTAGTAGCGGTTGAGGATGGCGGCGGCGTCTCCCGTCATCTTGGCGGTCTGGGCCTGCTTGCGCCATTCCACCGGTTCGAGATAGACGTAGTGGCCGCCGATGGCATCCTCGCTGCGCCATTCCTCGGCCCCGTTCCAGGTGATCAGACGCAAGACATCCTGGCGGTTGAACGCCAGGAGCATCTCCCCGCGCTGGGGGCCGATGTCGGCCGGGGCGAAGTCGTACAGATCGATGCCCGCCGGCAGGGAAGGAGGCGATCCGGTGGGTTCGTAGCCGGCCCCGGTCCAGCCCAAGGCTTCGGGACGGCCCCTGAAAACCTCCTTGCTCCCCTGGCGCTGACCGAAAAGAAGCGGTCCCTTGCCGGGGAAGGAAACCACCCGGAAAAACCAGGGCTGCCCGTCGGCCACGGCCGCAAAATCGGTCCCGTTCCATTGGCGCACCATGGACTTGACCGTGTAGTTGAGGGTGGAGATGCCGGAAACGAAGATCTGGGCCCGCCCGCTGCCGTTGATGTCGGCCACGTCCAGGCTGATAAACTCGTCGCTGGGATCCCCGGGAATCTCGGCCAGCCGCTCGAAGCGCCCATCCGCGGCGCGGTAGATATGTAGGGTCTGGTGATCGATGAACACCGTCTCGTTGCGCCCGTCCCCATCCACGTCGCCCACCGCCAGGCCCCGGATATGGGTCTTGAAATTCTGGCTGCGCCAGATGGCCAGGGACCGGAATCCCTCCCGCTGGCCGTATAAATCGGTCCCGGCGACATCGGGCTGGGCGCCGGACCGCATGGCCTGGTCGTAGATCTTTTCCGGATGGGCGCGGCTGTCCAGGGGCGCCGAGGAGGAGGCCGATCCGGCCGGGGCCAAGGCGCCGGCCGGAGCCTGGGCGCTGCGCACCCCGAAGACCTGCGACCCCACCTGGGCGGCGAAGGCGTTGACATGCTGGATCACCTCGCCGGTGTTCTGGCCGGCCTGACTGAAGATGACCAGCGGCTCCTGGCGCGCGACATCGATGAAACGGGCGTCGGTGCTGACGCTGTTGCCGATGGCGGTCAGACTCCCCTGCACCACGTAATCGGCGCCGAGACTGGCCCCCAGGAGCACGGCGCTGTTCTGGCTGATCGGTGCGGGCATGCTGGCAATGGCCTCGGCCACCTGGGCGCGCGGGATGGGAATGCTCTTGCCTGAAATGTTCAGCCGCGTGGAAAGCATGTCGAGAATCCCCCGGCTCAGGAATTCCAGATCCTGGTCGCTGTGGATCTCGAAGGGCAGAATCAGGGTGCGGCCGGCGGCTGGAGCCTGGTGCTGGGCGCTGCCGGGTTGGACGATGGCCAGAAGCAGGCCCAGACAAACAAACAGTGCCTTAGGAATGCATGTTTTGTGCTTCAAGAGGATCCCTCCTGCGATGTTTCTGCCTTGGGTGTGCCGATCGCGGGCGGGCATCAATCCCGCCCCTGCGGCGGCTGCCGATGCGGGTGGTGCCCCCTGGTGCAGGGGAGGGGGTCATCCCTCCCTTAAAAACCTCCCGCGATGATTCCGCCCTCTTTATGCCAAATACGGGCGGGGATCAACCCCGTCCTGTCGCCCCTCCGCAAAGTCGGGGTTCCCATCCCTCCGGTGTCAGCGCGGCAAATCATTCCGAAGGCCGCCGTTTGCCCCACTGCAGATTCCTCACGTCCGTTCGGAATGACACGGGAAAGGGGTATCTTCCCGGAAACGAGGCTCCTTTTCCCGTGTCATCCCGAGGAGCCAACCCTCCCGTGTCATCCCGAGGAGCCAACCCT
>CALJLV010000046.1 GCA_937982505.1 uncultured Desulfobacteraceae bacterium
AGATTGACTGACGTGACTGGAGTTCAGACGTGTGCTCTTCCGATCTCCCGCTATATCTCCCTCGGCGGCGCGCCCTATATCATCGGCTACAACAGCAAACTGCCCATCGTCATTTATCTGCCCGAGGGGGCCGAGGTCCGTTATCGCATCTGGGCGGCCTCAGACGAGATTAAACCGATTTCAGGGCGTTGAGACGTTGCCGCCCACATGCAAGACAGTCGCTGCATAAACAGGATGGCATGGCTGTTTGCAGCCGCTTGTGCGGCTTTTCATATATCGATTCGAAAAAAAAGGATTCCAGACATGTCAACTGACACGCCCTTGGGGAAACGGCTCGGGTACGCGGCCTTGGCCGCGGCGCTCAGCCTGCTCGTCGGTGCTTGTGAGCGCGCGGCCCAGCCTCCGGCCGCCGTCCAGGCCGTCGAAGTCAACACGCTGACGCTGGCGCCGGTGGATGTCCCGCTGACCCCGAGTTTCATTGCCCGGGTGCGTAGCGCCCATGATGTCGACATCGTCGCCCGGGTGAGCGGGTTTCTCGAAAAGATCGCCTACACCGAGGGGCAGAAGGTCAAGCCGGGACAGGTGCTCTTTCTCATCGACAGCAAGCCTTTGCAAGCCCAATACGATTCTGTGGCCGCCCAGTTGGAGAGCCTCAAGGCCGAACTCTGGACGGCCAGGGCCAGCCTGGAGCGCATCCGTCCCCTGGCCCGGCAAAAGGCGGCCAGCCAGAGCGACCTGGACAATGCCACCGGACGCTTCAAAGCGGCCGAAGCGGCCGTTGCCGACGCAACCGCCCGGCTCCAGAAAACGAACCTGGAGCTGGGCTACGCCACCATCCGCAGCCCCATCGCCGGCGTCGCCGGCCAGGCGCGGGTGCGCGAGGGAACCTACCTGACTGCCGGCAGCGCCGACGCCAAGCTGACCCATGTGGTCCAGTTCGATCCGATCTGGGTCGAATTCAGCGTCACCCAGAACCAGTTCGCCAAGATGCAGGACGATATCGCCAGCGGACGGGTCGTTTCCCCGCCGGCCAGCCAGTACACCATCGAAGTGGAACTGGCCGACGGCAAAACCTACCCCCATGCCGGCCGCTTCACCTATGCCGACCGGACCCTCGACCCCCAGACCGGCACCTTCCTGGTGCGCGTGGAGCTGCCCAACCCCGAAGAAAATCTGCTGCCGGGAATGTTCGTGCGGGCCTGGATCAAGGGCGCCATTCGACCCCGGGCCATCCTGGTGCCCCAGAAGGCGGTGCAGCAGACCGCCAACGGACACATCGTTTACCTGGTCAACGCGCGCGGCGAGGCCGAGATCCGGCCGGTGGTGATGGGGCAATGGGTGGGGCCGGACTGGATCGTCGACCAGGGTCTCACGGCCGGAGAACAGGTGATCGTGGAAGGCTTCCAGCGGCTGGCGCCGGGTGCGCCGGTGCGGGTTGCCATGGCTGAGTCCGCCACCGGATCGGCGCCCTCCGCCGGAAAGAGGTGATGCCCATGGCTGGATTCTTCATCGACCGACCGGTGTTTGCCGCCGTCATCGCCATCGTCATCACCCTGGGTGGATTTTTGTCCATGCAGGCCACCCCGGTGGCCCAGTTTCCGGACATCGCGCCGCCCACCGTCCAGGTGGCGGCCTATTATCCCGGCGCCAGCGCCGAGGTGATCGCCAACACGGTGGCGGCCCCCATCGAGCAGCAGGTCAACGGGGCAGACGGCATGATGTACATGTCCTCCACCAGCTCTTCGGCCGGCACCATGGCCCTGACGGTGACCTTCGAACCGGGCACCGATCCCGACATCGCCCAGGTCAACGTCCAGAACCGGGTCAACCAGGCCGCCGCCAAGCTGCCCGACGTGGTGAGCCGCCAGGGGGTGAACGTCGAGAAACGTTCCCAGTCCTTCATGATGGTCATCGGTTTCTACTCTCCGGACGACCGCTACGACACCACCTATCTGGGCAACTACACCAACCTGTACATCCTCGATGCCATCAAACGGATCCCGGGCGCCAACCTGGCCAGCATGTTCCCCCAGCCGGACGTGGCCATGCGCATCTGGCTCAAACCGGACCAGATGGCCCAACTGGACATCACTACCCAGGACATCTCCTCTGCCATCCAGCGCCAGAACCGGGCCTTCGGCATCGGCCAGCTCGGCCAGTCCCCGGCCCCCGCCGGCACCCAGCAGAGCTTCGTCGTCACCACCCGGGGGATGCTCACCAGCCCGGCCGAATTCGAGGAGATCATCATCCGCACCGCCGGCCAAGAGACGGCCATCGTGCGGCTCAAGGATGTGGCCCGGGCCGAATTGGGGGCCAAGGACTATTCCATCGTGCCCAAGATCAACGGCCGGCGGGCGGTGGCCATCGTGGTCTACCAGCAGCCGGGAGCCAACGCCATCGAGACCTCCCGGCAGGTGCGCCAACTGATTGACGAATTGAAGCCCGGTTTTCCCCAGGGGTTCGAGTCGCGCATCGTGCTCGACACCAGCACCTTCACCGAAGCCTCCATCGACAAGGTCGTGGCCACCTTCTTCGAGGCGGTGGTCCTGGTGATCTTGGTGGTGTTTCTCTTTTTGCAGAGCTTCCGGGCTACCATCATTCCCATCATCGCCGTGCCCATCG
This sequence comes from uncultured Desulfobacteraceae bacterium, assembly GCA_937982505.1. GTDB lineage: Bacteria > Desulfobacterota > Desulfobacteria > Desulfobacterales > UBA2174 > UBA2174. The sequence goes on from CALJLV010000046.1 coordinate 2,623, forward strand.
CCATCATCGGCACCTACGTGGGCATCCGCGCCCTGGGGTTTTCCACCAACATGCTGACCCTCTTCGGCATGATCCTGGCCATCGGCCTGGTGGTCGACGACGCCATCATCGTGGTGGAAAACGTCGAACACAACATGGCCGCCGGCGGCATGACCCCCATGGCGGCGACCCGCAAGGCGATGCAGGACTTGGCCGGCGCCCTGGTGGCCATCGTCCTGGTGCTCTGCTCGGTGTTTCTGCCCGTGGCCTTCCTCGGCGGCATGACCGGCACGCTCTACAAGCAGTTCGCCGTCACCATCGCCATTTCCATGGTGATTTCCGGGGTGGTGGCCCTGACCCTTTCGCCGGCCATGGCGGCCCGCATTCTCAAGCCGGGCCATGGCGAAAAACGGGGATTCTTCCGCTGGTTCGAGAACGGCTTCCAGCGGTTGACGGATGTCTACGCCAAAGGGGTGCACTGGCTGATTTGCCATCGGATCATCGGGATCCTGCTGTTTGTGCTCGTGCTGGCCGGTACGGGGATTCTTTTCAAGGCCGTCCCGGGCAGCTTCGTGCCCCAGGAGGACCAGGGCTACCTGCTGGTAGCCAACCTGATGCCCGACGCGGCCAACCTGGAGCGCACGGCCCGGGTCAGTGACCAAGCGGTGGCGATCCTGCGGGAAAACCCCGCCATGGGCGACGTGGCCCAGATCGACGGCTACAGCATCATCGACGGCGGGGTCAAGGAGAGTGCCGGTGTCTTGTTCGCGGCCCTCAAGCCCATGGACCAACGCCAAGCGAAAGCGGCCGGGGCCTTTGCCGTGCTCGCCGACACCGGCCGCCAAATGGCGGGCATCAAGGACGGCATCGCCTTTCCCATCAATCCGCCGTCCATCCCGGGCCTCGGCACCACCGGTGGTTTCGAGTTCTTCATCCAGAGCAAGGGCGGACAATCGCCCCGGGATCTGGAATCCGTCACCCGCCAGTTTCTGGCCGCAGCGCGCCGGCGGCCCGAGCTGAGCGGGGTCGCCTCGACCTTCTCGGCGGCCCAGCAGCAGATCTATCTGGATCTCGACCGCAGCCGGGCTGAACTGCTCAACGTGCCCGTGGCCAGCGTGTACGAAACCCTCCAGACCTACTTCGGTTCGTCGGCGGCCAGTCAGTTCGTCCAGTTCGGCCGCATCTGGCAGGTCATTCTGCAGTCCGCCCCCCTCTACCGGGACGCCCCGGACGATTTCAGCCAGATCTTCGTGCGCTCTTCCGAAGGGGATGCCGTCCCCCTCTCCAGCCTGGCCACGGTCCGTTTCACGTCAGGTCCTAACCTGCTGACCCGCTTCAACGGGTTTCCGGCGGCCAAGGTCACCGGAAGCCAGGCCCCCGGCTACAGCTCAGGCCAGGCCATCGCGGCCATGGAACAACTGGCCACCGAGGTGCTGCCCGACGGCTACAGTTTTGCCTGGTCCGGTCAGGCCTATGAAGAGAAAAAAGCCGGTGGCGCCTCCGTCGTCGCCTTCGCCTTCGGGCTGGTGATGGTCTTTCTGGTCCTGGCGGCCCAGTACGAGCGCTGGTCTTTGCCCCTGGGGGTGGTGCTGGCCGTGCCGTTCGCCGTGGGCGGCGCGCTGCTGCTCACCTGGCTGCTCGGGCTGGAAAACGACGTCTATTTTCAGGTCGGTCTGGTCACCCTGGTGGGCCTGGCGGCCAAGAACGCCATCCTGATCGTGGAATTCGCCGCCGAGAACCGTCGCGCCGGAATGCCGGCGGCCGAGGCGGCCGTGGAGGCGGCCCGACTGCGGCTGCGGCCCATCGTGATGACATCCCTGGCCTTCATCCTCGGCTGCGTGCCCATGGCCATTGCTACCGGGGCCGGTGCCAACAGCCTGCGGGCCATCGGCACCGGGGTCATCGGCGGGATGCTGGCCTCCACCATCATCGCCTCGCTGTTCGTGCCGCTGTTTTTCGTGCTGCTCGACCGGGAGCCGGCCGCCCGGACGACGGACAGCCATCCGGCGTCCACCAATCCGCTAAAAGGAGGGGATTGAAAGCCATGCGCAACTGGTACCTTCCCGTTTTCGCCCTTTTCCTGGCGGCCTGCACGGTGGGGCCGGACTATGTCAAACCGGAAATCGAGATCCCGGAAAACTGGTCCATCGACAGCGCCGCCGCCGAGGATCTGACCGACGCGGCCTGGTGGACCCGTTTCGGCGATCCGGTGCTCGACACCCTGGTTTCGCGCGCCGTGCGCCAGAACCTCGACCTGAAGATCGCCGCGGCCCGCATCGACCAGTTCATCGGCCAGATGGAAGTCGCCGGCGCTGAGGCGTTGCCGCGGGTGGACGGGGCCTTGAGCATCGGAGGCCAGCGTTCCGGCGGTCGTAGCAGCCAGAGCGCCCAGGCGGCACTCAATGTCCAATGGGAAATCGACCTGTGGGGGCGGGTGCGGCGGTCCAACGAGGCGGCCCAGGCCCGCTGGCTCGCCAGCGAGGCCGGGCGCCGGGCCGTGTTGATGACCCTGGTGAGCAATGTGGCCGGTGGCTATGTCACCTTGCGCGGGCTGGATCGCCAGCTCGCCATCACCCGCCAGACGGAGCGCACTTACACCGAAAGCCTCGATCTGATGCGCCTGCGCTATGAATACGGCGCCATCTCCCAACTGGAACTGCGGCAGGCCGAATCCCTGCTCGAATCGGCCCGCCAGGCCATCCCCCGCTTCGAATCCCTCGTGCGCCAGCAAGAAAACCTGCTCGCCGTGCTTCTCGGGCAACTGCCGGGGGCCATCGAGCGGGGCCTGGAAATCGAGGCCCTTTCCCCGCCGGCCATTCCCGCCGGATTGCCTTCCACCCTGCTGGAACGCCGGCCGGACATCTTTCAGGCCGAGCAGGCTCTGGTGGCCGCCAACGCCGAAATCGGCGTCGCCAAGGCGGCCTATTTCCCCACCATCACTCTGACCGGTGTGCTCGGCAGCGTCAGCGGGGATCTGGGCAATCTGTTTTCCGGCGGCACCGGCCAGTCTTCGCTGGCGGGCGGCATCGCCGCACCCCTGCTCAACCGGGGGGCCATCGACGGGCAGGTCAAGCAGGCCGAGTCGCTCCGGCAGCAGGCCCTGTTTCAATACCGCCAGACGGTGCTCAACGCTTTTCGCGAAGTCGAGGATGCGCTGGTCAACACCACCAAGGGCCGCGAAGAGGCAGCCGCCCGGCGGAACCAAACCCGCATCCTGAGCGACGCCGCCGGTTTGGCTAGAATGCGCTTTGACGGCGGTACGGAAGATTACCTCCAGGTTTTGGATGCGGAGAGAAACCTGTTTTCCGCCCAACTCGGGCTGGTGGAAAAGGAGGTGGAGGTGATCCGATCACTGATCGAGGTCTACAAGGCCATGGGCGGCGGCTGGGTCGAGGCGGCCGACAAGCTCGGGGATGCCGGAGAAACGGGATGATGAAGGCGGCATCGACCCTCAAGATCGCGGCCGGCCGATATCATGGGATGCGCAGGAAAGTCCCGCCCAGGGCCGGCTGGACTCGGGTATTCAATTATCAACGAGACCAGAAATAAGGAGAATGAGTAATGTCTGTAAAAAAGATGGCGGTTTTATTGGTTTCGGTAATTCTGCTCGCCGCGGCACCGGCTTTGTCTGAAACAGACAAATCAGAAAGCGGTGCAATTCAGATCGATACCGTGACCTGCAAGGATCTCATGGGCGGAAACGACATCGAACGCAATGTCGGCGTCGCATTCTATCAAGGCTACATTGCCGGCAGGAAAGGGGAAAAGGCCATCGAGCCGGCCGCCGCTTCCGAGTTGAGCGACCAAGTCCGGGATTACTGTCTCTCGAATCCCACCAGCACCCTGATGGAAGCATTCATGAAATGTGGTCATTGAAGACGGCGGAGAGAATCATGAAAAACCTGATCATCGTCATGGCGGCCCTGCTTTTCGTGCTGGCGGCTATTTTACCGGCGGATAGCAATTCCGATGCCGAAAGGGCGGCGGCGTGCAGCACATACGCGCGAAACCGGGCGGAATCCGAAGGATCGTCCCTCGGCGGCGCCCTGCGCAGCGGGGTGCGCGGCGCGGCGGGCGGGGCCCTGTTCGGGGCGATCATCGGCGGCAGCAAGGGTGCCAAGCGCGGCGCAGCGTTGGGCGGGGGGTTGGGGACGATCAGCGGGGGCATCCGATCCACCCAGCAGCGCGAGGAGCGTTACAAGTATTATTTCGACGCCTGTATGCGCGGTAAATTAGACTGAAGCCTCTATGGTGATGTTATGCCAGAGTGCCGCGGAAACAGTCCCATAAGAGGAACGGTGTTTTTGCTCATCGCGCTGGTGCTTGCCGGATGTGCCGTGGCGCCGGCGCGTCTGAACCCGATTCCACACCATGCCCAAGACATGGCTGTGATCGCCGGCATCCCGGGTGCCAGGTACTGGGGTGACCAAGTACCCCCCGGGTTCGAGCAATGGCTGTATTCCTCGGATGCCGAGTTGCAGCACAACTACGGCGGGGTCTTTCGCAGGCCGCACCACTACCTGGCGATCTCCGGGGGCGGCGCCGACGGTGCTTTTGGCGCGGGTCTGCTGGTGGGTTGGTCCGAGCACGGCACACGTCCGGAGTTCACGGTGGTGACCGGCATCAGTACGGGTGCCCTGATCGCCCCCTTCGCCTTCCTCGGGCCACAGTACGACTCCGTGCTGCGCACCGTCTACACCGAGATGTCGACCGCTGATATCATCGAGGCGAGGGGGCTGCTGGACATCATCCGCAACGATGCGCTGGCCAGCACCCGCCCGCTGCGCCGATTGATCGTGCGGCACATCGACGACCAAATGATCGCCGCACTGGCGGCCGAGCACCGGCGCGGCCGCTCCCTGCTCATAGGCACCACCAATCTCGATGCCGCACGGCCCGTCACCTGGAACATCAGCCGCATCGCCGCCAGCGGTGCGCCCGGAGCGCGCAACCTGATCCATGACGTGATCCTGGCCTCGGCGTCGATCCCCGGCTTGTTCCCGCCGGTGCTGATCGAGGTCGAATCGGGCGGTCGCCGGTTTCAGGAAATCCACGTCGACGGCGGCGTGACCTGCCAGGTGTTCCTGTACCCGGCGGGCCTTCAATGGAAGAAAGTCACCGAACGGCTCAGGGTCCCGGGACGACCCGCGCTCTACCTGATCCGCAACTCACAAACCGCCCCGGGCTTCAAATCGATCGACCGCCGAATCCTGCCGATCATGGCGCGTTCGATGTCGTCTCTTATCCGCACACAGGGAATCGGCGACATGGCGACCATATATTTCGCCACCCGTCGCGACAAGGTGGACTTTCATCTCGCCTTCATCCCTGACAGCTTCGAAGAGTTACCCGACGAGCCCTTTGATCGTAAATACATGCAAACGCTTTTCGCGCTCGGCTACCAAATGGCCTGCAAGGGATATCCATGGGTGACCGGGCCGGAGGTACCGGATTGAGTTTGAATAATAAAACCGATCCGGAGGGAAATCATGAGCCGGCAAATGGTCTGCATCCGTGTCGCATTGTCGATAGTGCTTCTTTTCACCGCGGGCTCCTGGTTTCCCATGGCGCCCGCAGCCGCGGAAACCGAAAAAGTAGACCTGCGCGGCCTGCCGTTGTCTGAAACACGCTGGATTGGGGATTTTGACAGCCTGCTGGAAAAGCGCGTGATTCGCGTCGTCATCCCTTATAGCCGTACCCTTTACTATCTCGATCGGGGCCACGAACGCGGCTTGACCGTCGAACTGGTAAGGGACTTCGAGCGCCATCTCAACCAGAAATACAAAAAGCAGCTCAAGCGGCGGCCGTTGACCGTTTATGTGATTCCCGCCACCCGCGACAATCTGATGGAAGCCGTGGCCGACGGTGCCGCCGACATCGCCGCCGGCAACCTGACCATTACCCAAGGCCGCCTGGACCGGGTCGATTTCGTGGAAATCCGCACCGGCGGGGTCAACGAAATCGTGCTTACCGGCCCGGCAGCCGCGAACCTCGACTCGCTTGAAGACCTCTCCGGATCTCCGGTCCATGTCAGGCCTGCTTCCAGCTACCAGGAAAGTTTGACGGCTCTCAACGACAGACTCGTTGCTTCGGGAAAGCCGCCGGCCGAGCTGGTGTTGCTGCCCGACGCGATCGAAGATGAAGACATGCTGGAAATGCTCAACGCCGGAATGTTTGCCACGATGGTGATGGACGACTGGAAGGCGCACTTGTGGGCCCAGCGACTGCCGCAGATCAAGCGCCACGAAAAGCTGGTGCTGCGTGCCAACAGTCGCATCGGTTGGGCGATTCGAAAGGAAAGCACCGGTTTGCAGCACGAGCTGGAGGATTTCTTCGCCCATGCCCAACGCCAGCATCTCCCTTTTTTAAGATACCGGAACCTTAAGCAATATGTCAAAGATCTGAAAAACAACGTTTCCAGCCAAGAACAACTGAAGTTCGAACAGGTGATCTCGTTGTTTGAAAAGTATGGCCGGTGCTATCGCTTCGACCCGCTGATGCTGGCGGCCCAGGGCTACCAGGAATCCCGGTTGGATCAAAAGGCCCGCAGCCCCATGGGAGCCATCGGGATCATGCAATTGCTGCCGGCCACCGGTGCCGAGATGAAGGTCGGCGACATCCAGGTCAAGGAGCCCAACATCCATGCCGGGGCCAAGTATCTCGACCGGCTGGCCTCCCATTTTTTCAAGGACGCCGCCTTCAGCGAACTGGACCGTGCCCTGTTTGCCTTCGCGGCGTACAACGCAGGACCAGGAAACATGCGCAAGATGCGCCGGGAGGCGCAACGGCGGGGACTGGATCCGAATGTCTGGTTCAACCATGTCGAGATCGTCACGGCGGACCGGATCGGTCTCGAAACCACCACCTATGTCAGGAACATATACAAGTACTATGTTGCCTATAAACTGATTACGAGCCAGCAGCAATTAAGAGATCTGGAACGCCAAAAGCTTCATTCGAGCCCCTGACGTCTCGTTGCAGTTCTTTCGGTGGTCATCATGATCGATCGATACCCCCGCCGATTCAGGTATGCCTGGTTCGGGTGGCCGCCGGGGTTGAAATTGGACGGATCAAGCCAG
>CALJLV010000047.1 GCA_937982505.1 uncultured Desulfobacteraceae bacterium
CAACGGTAATGAGGAAATTGATAACAGATGTTATATCATCCGGAGGAATATCCGCCCAGTGAAATGATTTTTTACCGGTTGGCGACCTCCACCGTCAGGTGGACGAGGTCTTCGAGGTGGGCGAGGCGGGCCTTGAAGAATTCGGGCGTGTGGGCCTTGGAGGCCCGCAACGCCAGGATCGCGCCGTAGCTTCCCTGGCCGAGGCGCCAGACGTGCAGATCCTCGACCCGGGTCCCCTCCACCGCCTGCACGACGGCGGCGATCTCCGCCGCCAGGCGCCGGTTCTGATCGTGGTCCAGCAGCACGGCCCCGGTCTGGCGCATCAGCCCCCAGGACCAGCGGCCGATGACGACGGCGCCCACGATGCCCATGAGCGGATCGAGAAAGGTCCAGCCCCAGAACTTGCCCACGGTAAGGGCGGCGATGGCGAGGATCGAGGTCAGGGCGTCGGCCAGCACATGCAGGTAGGCGGCGCGCAGGTTGTGGTCGTGGTCGTGGTGGGGGGCGTGCGCCCGGTTCTCGTGGTGGTGATGGCCGGCATTTCCGTGTTCGTGGTCCGCACCGTGGTGGTGGGGTTGCTCGCGCAGCAGCAACGCGCTGGCCAGGTTCACGGCCAGGCCGATGACGGCCACCAGGATCGCTTCGTTGAACCGGATGGCCACCGGGTCGACCAGGCGACGCACCGAGGCGCCGGCCATCAGGACGGCGATCAGCGCCAGCAGCAGGGCGCTGGAATAGCCGGCCAGGTCGCCGACCTTGCCGGTGCCGAAGGTGAAGCGCGGATTGTCCCGGTGGCGGCGGGCGAAAGCATAGGCCGCGGCCGTGATCCCCATGGCCGAGGCGTGGCTGGCCATGTGCCAGCCGTCGGCCAGCAGCGCCATCGATCCGAAAGCCAGCCCGGCGACGACCTCGGCGACCATGGTCGCCAGGGTCAACGCGATCACCGCCCAGGTGCGCCGTTCGTGGGTCCGCTGGTCGGCCGCGAAATAGCAGTGGTCGTGCGCGCAGACGTAAGGCAAGGAATCATCCATGACCTTCCGGCCCTTCTTCCGCCATGTCCTGGTGAATCCGTTCCATCCATTCCGGCACCGCGGTGCCTTCGATCTTCAATGCATAATGCACGTACGGCTTGATGTCCACGATGGGGCTGCCGTCCACCGCGTCGAGGCCCCGGACACGGAGCACGTTCTCCCGGCGCTCCAGCAGTCGCACCGCGGTCACCAGCACCGGGTTGGGCCGGGCCGGGCTGCAGGTGGCGAAGATGCCTTGCTCGGGCAGGTCCCCGCGCCCCATGGGGTGCACCCGCCGCAGGCCGCGCCGCTCGGGCGGCACCAGGTGCGGCCAGTAGAGGACCAGGATGTGGGAGAACCCCTCCACCCCGTCCAGAACCCCGTCCAGGGCCGGGTCGATTACCAGTTCAGCCACGGCCTGCCGCTGGCGCCGATGGGCCGTGCGGATCTTGTCCAGCCGATCGGCCAGGGTCAGCCCGGCATCGGTGGCCGTGAGCATCGGCGCCTTGATCGGGCTGCGCACCACGCCGACAGGGTAGAGGGTAAGGGGTTCGGTGGCGATGTTCTCGGCCATGGAGGACTCCTTGGGGGAAATTGGAAAAGACGCCGAACGCGCCGCCTGGTCAGGTGCTCCGTCCCGCGCAATCCCGGCAGAACCGGCTCCCCTTGACCGGCTCCATCTTGGTGGCCATGGTCGGCTCCCCGCAGGCGGCGCACGGCTCGCTGGGGGCGATGCGGGCCTTGGGGGGCAGTTCCACGGCGGCGGCCTCGATCTTGAACAGATCATCCAGCGGCATCTCCAGGATCTGGTGGCTTCGCTGGCGGTGGCGCTGGGCGAAGCGCTCTTTTTCCTCGGCGTCGGCCTGGCCGCTGACCACTTTCTGGATCAGGGCCATGTGTTCGGGATCGGGCGCGAAGGCCCCCGGCTTGAGGGCCACCCTCACCCCCTGACCCGTCTTGCGGCTCAGCAGGGTCAGGACCATTTTGCCGTGATCGCGGTAGATGAAGTTGCCTTTGCCGAAGGTGCAGCCGGTGAGCACCTGGACCGCGTCGGCCGAGCAGGCGTCGGTCTCCACGATGGCCACCACCTCCTCGTCCTGGGAGCGTTGTTGCGCCAGCCGATCCATGGCGGCCCGGGCCGCTCGGTACCCGATGGACACTCCCGGGCACAGGTGGCCGTGAAATTCCAGGCAGCGTTTGAAATCCTCGCGGTTCAGCACCTCTTCAACTTTCATGATCTCCTCCGATGAAAATGGATTCCCTTCAAGTTGCCGGTATGCCTTAACTTTCGTCATTCATCGGTCACTGTCTCTTCCGTTGGGCACCACCACCACCTGCCCGGCGTGGCGCAGGATGTCCACCTGGACCCCGTAGACCGCGGCCACCATCTCGGCGTTGATCTCCTCGGGCCGGCCCCAGGCGAACACCTCGCCCTGCTTGATGAAGACAAACCGGTCCACGAAGCGCAGGGCCAGGTTCAGGTCATGCATGGTCATCACCGCCGCCAGCCGGTGTTCCTTGACCACCCGGCGCACCGTGCCGAGGATCTCGATCTGGTTTTTCAGATCCAGGCTGCTGGTGGGTTCGTCCAGGAGCAGAACCCGCGGCTCCTGGACCAGGGCCCGGGCGATGCAGACCTTTTGCAGTTCGCCGCCGCTCATGGCGTTGATGTCCCGCAGGGCCAGATGGTCGAGCCCCAGTTGGTGCAGGGCCGCGCTCACCTTGTGCAGATCCTCGTGGCTCACCTTCCACCCCATGTGGGGCTTTCGGCCCAGGAGCACGGCGTCGAAGGTGGTCATGCGGCCGGCCTCGTTGTTCTGGGCCACGTAGCCCAGGCGCCGGGCGATCTGGTCGCTGCGCAGGGAAAAGACATCGGTCTTCTCGATGGTCACGCTGCCGGCCCTGGGCCGGATCATGGCGTTGATGCAGCGCAGCAGGGTGGTCTTGCCCACGCCGTTGGGCCCGAGGATGGCCAAAACTTCGCCGGCCTCCAGGGAGAAGCCCAGGTTCTTCAGCACCAGACCGGACCCGTTGTAACCGACTTGAATGTCTCGCACCGACAGCATCAGCGCACCCGTCCGCGAATCAGCAGGTAAAGAAAGGTGGGCGCGCCCAGAAAGGCGGTGAGCACGGCCACCGGCAGTACATGGGGGGCCAGGATCAGGCGCGCCACGGTGTCCGAGGCCAGCAGCAGCACGGCGCCGCTCAGGCCGGCGGCCGGCATGACGAAGCGATGGTCGTCACCGATGAGCCGGCGCACGATGTGGGGGCAGATCAGTCCCACGAAGCCGATGACCCCCAGAAAGGAAACGATGATGGCGGTGATCAGGGAGGCCACGATCATGCCGAGCATCCGGACCCTCTCCACCCGAACCCCCAGGCTGCGAGCCGTTTCGTCGCCGGCGTCGATGGCGTTGTAGTTCCAGCGGTTGGCGATAAAATAGGCCAGCCCCAGGGCCACGGCCACCGCCATGAAGCCCACCTCGCGCCATCCGGCCCGGCCCACGTCGCCGAAGGTCCAGAAGACCATGGCCGCCAGTTGCACGTCGTCGGCGAAGTACTGGAGAAACATGGTGCCGGCCGAAAAAAGCGACCCCAGGGCCACCCCGCTCAGGACCATCACCTCCGGGGTGGCGCCCCGCAGCCGGGCGATGGCGATGATCACCAGGGAGGTGGCCATGCAGGCCGCAAAAGCCGCCAGGGTGGTCAGGTAGGGGTTGGCGATGGTCACGGCCCCCACCGCGGTGGACTGCATGGTGCCGGCGTCCAGGAGCATGACGGCAAAGGCCGCCCCGAAGGCCCCGGCCTGGGAAAGGCCCAGAGTGAAGGGCGAGCCCAGGGGATTGCGCAGGATGGACTGCATGGCCGCCCCGGCCGCGGCCAGGCCGGCCCCGGCCAGCAGGGCCGCCAGGGCATGGGGCAGGCGGATGCTGCGGATGATGATCTGAAAGCGCGGATCGGTCTCCAGGCCGGCCAGGGCCCGGACCACCTGATCGGCCGGCACGCGCACCGCTCCCAGGGAGACGGCCATGACCAGCAGTAGCGCGCCCAGCAGGGCCAGGCCCGCCACGAAAGAGACCTTGCGGCCCACGTAGGCCGTGTAGCCGGAGGGAATATGGCCGTGGTTCAGATGCGACATCTCAAGGCGCCTCGACCACGATGGGCGAAAAGGCCAGGCCGCCGAATTGGGCCTTGAGGATTTCAAACGCCGGCGCCCCGTTGATGAAGGTGCAGATCTCTTCGGCCCTGGCCATGGGCTCGATATCCGCGAAGCGCTCCGGATACAGGACCTTGCCGACGTAGTAGGCGTTGGCGAAGATGGCCTCGAAGTTCTGGGTGTAGGCGTTGTAGGGGAAAAGGCCGTAGACTTGCCCCTGGCGCACCGCCGAGAGGGCCTGGTAGGCCGGATCGCGGCGTAGCTGGTCCAGGGCGTTGGCCCCCGGATCGAGGCGCAGGGTGGAAACGTCGAGAAAGATCACCTCCGGGTCCCAGGCCACGATCTGCTCCTTGGCCACGTTGGCGTGGGAGATGGGTTTCCGCGGGTCGCAAAGGACCGCGGCCACGTTGCGGGTGCGGGTCATGGCAAAGGGGGCGAAGGACGGCTCGGTGGACTGAAACCCGTGGGGGCCGGCCTGGGCCAGGCCGCCGATGTAGCAAACCGGCCGCCGCTCGTCGGGCAGATCCCGGGTGCGCCGGTCCAGATCTTGCTCCAGGGCGTCGAAATAGGCGATCACGGTTTCGGCCCGGGCCGTTTGGCCCATGATTTCACCCATGAGGCGCAGGGCCTGGTTGAGCTGAGCGCGGCCGTAGGTCAGGTTCCCGTATTCCAGGACCACCACCGGGATGCCGGTTTTGGCCTGGAGCTGGTCCGGGGCCGGGCCACGGTTGGCGTAGGTCTTGAAAATCACCTGGGGCCGCGGATCGAGGCCGGCGATGAGCTCCGGGTTGTCATGGCCCCGCAGTTCTCCGAAGAGCGGCAGCGCCGCGAACCGGGGGTTGGCGATGGCATAGGGCCGGGCGTCCACCGGAGCATTGCCCAGCTCGAGGCTGTCCACCGCCACGACCCGATCCTGGGCCTGGATGTAGGTGAGCAGGCGCAGACACCCCGGACCGGAGCAGATCACCCGTTCCACGGTTGCGGGAAGGGTCAGCCGGCGGCCGGCGGCATCCGTGATGCGGCGGGCGTCGGCGGCCCAGGACGGGCCGGCCAGGAAAAGGAGTGCGGCGGCCCAAAAATGAAGGGCGAACCGTTTTGGCCGGGGCCAAGATCCAGGATTCGATACAGGCATCGGCACATCCTCGTTTGGGGGTCTGATCGGATCCGGCGTCCGGCCGGGCCGTTCAAACAGAAACGCCACGATGGTTCTCTTTCCTCTTGCGGGAAAGGTGCGAACCTTCGTGGCGCGCGGGTGAACCCGGCTCGGCGAGGAGAAGTTGCACCGCCGTGATCCGGGCATCGGCATCTATGGATTCGAGACTGACACGGCCGCGGCTTCGTGCCGCAGTTGGTGATCCCATCTATAGGAAACCCGGGAAAGGGTGTCAAGCCTCGCCGAGCCGTGCGCCGGAAAAGACGGGTTCTTCTTGCCGTCCGGTCAGCGACAAGAGAATGGCGTCTTTTCCCCGGCGCCGGGTGCCGGCGAACGGGCCCGGGGCGATCAGGCGGGCTTTTTCATCCGGCCGTAATCGATGGCCCGCTGGATGGCGATTCCGCCCTGTTCGGCCACGGCCATGGCGAACTGGATTTCCGCGTGGGAAAAATAGCGCACCTCGGCCGTGAGCAGGCGCAGGATCCCGATGGTCTCGTCGTCCACGGTGATGGGCACGGCCAGGATGCTGCTGATCCCCTCGGATTCGGCTTCCTTGTGGTAGAGGGTGTGGATGTCGGTCTTGGCGTCCGGAATCACCACGGGGTCGCCCTGCTGGACGTAGTAGGTGGCCATCTCCTCGTCCAGGGGGCCCCGCTGGAGGTAGGACTGGCTCAGTCCGTAGGCGGCCTTGAGGGCCAGCTTCCCCGTGGGGGTCTCGATGAGGCGGATGGTGGCCGCCTTGAGGCCCATCACCTGGGGCAGACGGGTGACGATCAGATCCAGGATCTTGTCCAGTTCGTAGGTGGCGTTGATGGTCTTGCCGATCTCGTGGATGGCCTTGAAGTAATTCAGTTGGGCCTGCTGCTCCTTGAAGACCCGGGCATTCTGGATGGCGATTCCCGACTGCTCGCCCAAGGCCGCCACGAAGGCGATCTCCTGGGCGGTGTAGGTGCGCGGGCGCCGGGCCAGCAGCCTCAGGATCCCGCTGATCTGGCCGCGGATGGGGATGGGCACCACCAGGATGCTGCGGATCCCCTCCTGCCGCGTGGCTTCGGGGAACTTGATGCGCGGGTCGCTGCCCGCGTCCTGGATGAGGATCGGCTCTCCGCCGAGGGCCTTGAAGATCGGCTCCTCGGTGTCGATGGCCCCGCGGTTGAGGTAGGCCTGGCTCAGGCCGTGGGCCGCGCGCAGGACCAGGCGCTTGCCCGAGGGATCCAGAAGCCGGATCGTGGCCGCGTCCACGTCGAGGATCTCGGGGACCTTGCGGGTGATCAGTCCGAAGACCTCGTCCGGATCGAGGCTGGCGGTGATGGCCTTGGTGACCTGGATGAACAGATCCAGGAAGGATTTTTCAGTTTTTCCCGCCGCGGTCTGAGCTGCGCTGTCTGCCATCGAAATTTCCTTTCGCTGTTGGTGAATCGGATCAAGGTCGAACCATTACCACTACCCGTGAAGGAAAATCAATCGCGGAAGGGCTTCAAACCGCGGACCCGGCCCCTTCGTTTTTCGGGTGTCCGGCCAGATGCGGCGTGCGCTGGTTTACGGCGCAATCACGAAGGTGGGGATTGACGGATGTCTGATAGGCGATCCCCATCCCCTGGGCCGCGGATTTGAAACAGGCCACGGTATCGCGACTTGAAAAGAAAGGCCGGAAAAGGTGACAAGGGGCCTGAAACCCATATTGGCGGATGCCTTGGAGAGATGGATCATTTCGCGGCATTCCGGGGTGCAGACAAGGCGGCTTTTGCCTTTTTGGGATTCATCCCCATGTCTTTAGGAAGTGCGGATCCCTCGTCGCTGGCGCTCCTCGGGATGACACGCTTTCCCAACGTCATTCTGAACGCCAGTGAAGAATCCGCACTTGGAAAAAGGGGCGGGAAGTCGTGGCAATCGGGATGATATGCATGCTGGACGGGGCTTTGGGGATGTCTTTTTCTGCCTTTGCCCGGATTTCTCCCGTTGGGATTTTGAACTGCGGGTCCCTCGTCGCTGACGCTCCTCGGGATGACACGGGAGGGAGGGGGTACTCCTCGGGACGACACGGGAGGGGGACCCGGGATGAAACGATTCATGAAGGATTCGCCCGTGGAGGCCGCATTGACTTGACATCCGTGCCGCCGGCTCCAATAGTTCGTATTATCACGCGGCCGTCCACCTGGAGCAGCGAACCGGCCTTGTTTACGGATCAGCCTCAGCAACCCGCAACCGGAGGGCGCCATGGAAGGCAAACACGACCATCACCACACCCACGGCCACGAACACGCCCACCAGCACCGGCATGTCCACCGCCACGGCGAAACGGTCCACGAACACGAGCACGAGCACATCCATTCCCACGACCACGGCCATCCCCATGACCACAAGGGGGCGGCCCATGTCCGCGATCACGATCACGACGAGGACGAGCACGGCCCCCACGACCATGCGCACCCGGGGCACGAGAAGGCGCCGCACGAGCATTCGCATTGAGCGGGACGCGGGCCGAAAGATAATCGCCGGTTACGACCGAGAAGGGGAGAAATTCACCTGCATGTGTACTGGCGCATCCAGCAGTATCTGGGCTGCCTGGGGGAGTTTATCTGCTTTCACGATCCGTTATCAGTCTTTCCACCAAACTCTGAACCAGATGGGGCAGCGGTTCTTTGACCGCGCCCACGAGAATGATGTTTTCCCGCGTCAGGGGCAAAAGCAGTTTGGCGGCCGCGCTGGAGGTGACGGCTTCGGCCATCTGTGGCGTCACCTCGCCGAGCATGGCATTGGCCCACGAAACGGCGAAGAGGATATCGTTTCGGCGGTTCGCCAGGTGGAACTCACCAGCAGGCCGGAAGTGGCGTGATCGCGTGCCTGTTTTGCATGACCGCCCACTGAATGCCGGCGATCGGTCCTATTCTGGGGAGAAGTGGGCAGTGGAAACAGGCAGGGGCAAATAGGCATAAAATGTAAAACGCATTTACAAATTATGGGATTTTTGGCAGTCTTGCCACCATGATCCCACGCACCCTGGAGAGGAAACTGCTCGAACTCGCCGGCTATTACCCGGTCGTTGTCGTCACCGGGCCGCGCCAGTCGGGTAAGACGACCCTTTGCCGGAAGCTGTTCGTAGACAAGGCGTACGTCTCCATGGAAGCGTTGGACGTGCGCGAATTCGCACGCAACGACCCCCGCGCGTTCTTGTCCGAGTACAGTAACGGGGCGGTTCTCGACGAAATCCAGCATGTCCCGGAGCTGCTCAGTTACCTGCAGTCCGATGTCGACGCGCGACCGGACCCGGGCCGGTTCATCCTGACCGGCTCCCAGCACTTCGGCCTGTCCCAGTCCATCAGCCAATCCCTTGCCGGCCGATGCGGCATCTTGGTGCTGCTGCCTCCCAGCCTGGAGGAGCTGGCGCATTTTCCTGAAGCCCCCGACGACCTGTTCAGCGTTCTGTGGCAAGGGGCCTACCCGAGGATCTACGATCGCCGCATACCGGCCCACCTGTGGTTGGCCGATTACGTTGTCACCTACCTGGAACGCGATGTGCGTCAGGTTCTCAATGTCGGAGACCTTCAGGCGTTTTCCGCATTCCTGAAGCTCTGCGCCGGGCGCACGGCCCAGGAAATCAACCTGTCCGCCATCGGCGGTGATGCCGGCGTGTCCCATAACACGGTCCGCGCCTGGCTTTCCGTTCTGGAAACCAGCTACATCGTGCACCGCCTGCCGGCCTGGCATGTCAACATCCGCAAGCAGATCGTGAAGGCGCCCAAGCTGCACTTTCTGGACAGCGGCCTGGTCTGCTACCTGCTCGGCATCCAGGAACCCGCCCAACTCCGTCTGCACCCCCTGCGCGGCGCGATCTTCGAAACCTGGGTGGTTTCCGAGGTGTTCAAATCTCTCGCCCACTCAGGAATAAAGCCCCGGGTGTTTCACTACCGGGAAACCCGCGGGCTGGAAATCGACCTGCTGATGGAAAAGGGAACGGCCCTGGAAGCCATCGAAATCAAGTCCGGCTCCACCTTGGCCACCGATTCTTTCAAGAGCCTCGACCGGTTTAGGGAGCGGCTGGCAGGAGCGGCCGCCGGTCCGACGATTCATCCCCACCTGGTATATGGAGGTGCCGAGAGCCAGCGTCGGTCGAACGCCCATGTCTGGACTTGGCGCGACCTCCCCGAGCTGATTTCGGTGTGAACGGAGACCGGTTGGTGGCTTTGAACTTGCTGGGCTTCCGGGAGTATTTGATGGACTTAGCCACCCGGCCCGGCGCGGTGGCGGTAGGACGCCACCTCGAAAAGGTTGTGGATTGGGGTACGAGAGGGATTCCGGTCGGCGATGGCCCGAATCGGCGCGAACGGGCGGGCATCGATTTCTGTCCAGTCAAAGAGTGATTGAAACAAATACAACGAGGCGGTGGCCGAAGAAATCTGCCGTGCGGTGCAGGCCGCTTACGACCCGCTCTTTCAGGAGCTGCAACGGCGGCTCGAAGCGATTCCGAAAGAGGACGGCGACAGCGACCGGGGAAACGAGGCCTGACGTGGCATTCAGCCTGTCGGAAAAGACCGTCGAGCGGGTTTGCCAAGTTCTGGAACGCGATCCCCAGGTCACGACCGCCGTGCTCTGCGGATCGCGGGCCAAGGGCAACGCCCGTCCCGGATCGGGCATCGACCTTACCCTCCATGGCGGGGGCCTCTGTCAAGGATTATTCCAGCAGAGCGCCGAGACCTTCCGCGTTTCCGTGGACAGCGCGGGAAACCAGGCCGAACGCTACCCCAACGAGATTGCCGTCTCGGCCGGCCCTTCACCCTGTGGCCAAAAGCTGGATTTTGCCGCTGGATAGCGGCAAGACACAATCGGCCACCCGCCGCACCTGGTCCTGGTAATGGGAGACCATCACCAGGGTGCAGCGCTCCCTCAGGGCAAGCAGCAGGGATTCGATCACCTCGCTCGCCTGGCTGTCCAGCGAAGAGGTCGGTTCGTCCAGGAGCAGGATCTCCGGCTCCAGGATCAGCGCCCGGGCGATGCACAGGCGCTGCTGCTGACCGCCGGAAAGGGTGCGCGCATCGTGGTGGAGCCGGTCGCGCACCTCGTTCCACAAAAAGGCGCGTTCCAGGGCCCGAGTCACCCTGTCGTTTACGTCGGGCCGCCGGTGCTGGCCGGTGAGCTTGAGGGCGAAGGCCACGTTCTTGAAAATGCTCATGGGCAGCGGGTTGGGGGCCTGGAAGACCATCCCCACCTGGCGCCGCAGCCAGTGCAGGGGGACGCCAGGCGCCAGAATGTCCTGCCAGCGGTCTTCAAAGCGCATCAGGATGCGGCCGCTTACCCGGGCGTCGGCAACGGCGTCGCAGAGCCGGTTGAGGCAGGTGAGCAGGGTCGACTTGCCCTGGCCCGAGGGGCCGACGATGGCGGTGATGGCATTGGACGGGATCTCGGCGCAGACGTCGTCCAGCACCTGGCGGCGGCCGTAGTGGAAAAAGAGGTGCTCGATGCGGATTTTCGCGGCGCGGTCCATGGCGGGCTGTCTCACAGGCGCTGGTGGGATCGGGCGCCGAGGCGCTGTCTGATCAGGGCCGCGGCGGCAAAGAGCATGGCGCAGATCGCCAGCAGGATCAAGGCCGCGGCGTACCCGGTGGCCAGTTCGGCCGGGTCGCGGTACTGCGAAGAGATGTAGTAGATGTAAAACGGCAGGGCCTCGTAGGCCGAAAAGAGCGAGCGCGGCAAACCGGCGCTGGCCACCACCCCGGTGAGCATGATCACGGCCGTATCCTCGGCGCAGCGGCCGATGGCCAGGATCACGCCGCTCAGGATCCCCGGCAGGGCGCGCGGCAGCAGGACGAAACGAATGTTCTGCAGGCGGGTGGCGCCCAGGGCCGGCGCAGTGAGCCGCACGGCTTCCGGCAGGGCCTCCAGGGCGTTCTGGGTGGTGCGGATCAGATAGGGAAGCACCAGAAAGGCCAGCGAAAGGGCGGAAATCAGCAGGCAGGGGTAGATCCGTCCGCCGAAGTGGCGGTGCAGGAAAACGGCCACGCTGAATCCGAACAGGCCCACCACGATGGACGGCACCCCGGCCAGGATGTCGAAAAAAAGGCCCAGGGCCTGCTGGATGCGTCCCCGGCCGTACTCGGCCATGTAGATGCCGGCGGCCAGCCCCAGGGGGACGGCCAGGCTGATGGCCAGCACCACCAGAGAGACGGTGCCGACGATGGCCGGCAATAGCCCACCGAATACCGGCCGGCGCAGCAGCAGGGCCTCCAGGGGGGGCGTGTCGCCGAAGACCAGCTCGAGGCTGAAGCTGCCGGCCCCCTTGAACGCCAGAAAGCCGATCACCGTCGCCACCAGGGAGAGCAGCAGGAGAGTACTGCCCCAGCTCGCCAGGCGGACCACCGCATCCAGGGGGGGCTGCTTCATCGCGCCGGTCCTTCCTTGCCCGCCAGGCGCCGCACGGCCAGGGTGGCCGCGGCGGTGAAGGCGTAGAGCAGGATGCCGCAGGCAAAGAGGGTCTTGAACTCCAGGCTGTCGAAGTCCGAGGCGATGACCAGGGCGATGTGGGCCGTGAGGGTGCGAGCCGAGTCGAGCACGCCGCCGGGGACCTGGGCCGCGTTGCCGGCCAGCATCAGGGCGAGGAGGGTGTCGCCCACGGCGCGGCCGGCGGCCAGGACCAGACCGGTGACGATACCGCGCCAGGCACCGGGAATCAGCACGTAGATCAATACCTGGGCCGGGGTGGCCCCCAGGGCCTCGGCGGCGATGCGGTCGCTGCGGGGCACCCGCGCCAGGGCGTCGGAGAAGAACAGGATCATGGTGGGCGCCACCAGGATCCCCAGAACGAGGCCCGCCGTGAGCACGCACAGCCCCGAGCCCCGGGCAAAGGTTTCCCGCACCAGGGGAACGAGCAGAAAGACCCCCACGAAACCGTAGACCACCGTCGGGATGCCGGTCATGAAGGCCACGGCCGACTTGACCAGCCGGGCGATGCGCCCCGGGGCCACCACGGCGATCAGGCTCGAGACCCCGAGACTCAACGGGAAGGCCACGGCCAGCGCCAGGGCGGCGATGGCCAGGGTGCCCACGATCATCGGCCAGATGCCGAAGAGCTGGCGGCCGGGAAGCCACGGCGCGGTGAGGATCCGAAAAACAAGGCCCCCCTGGAACAACGGGAGGCCGAGGATCACCATGAAGGCCAGGAGCAGCACCGTCACCGAGGCGCTCAGCACCGCCGCCAGCAAAAAGGCCTTTTGCGCGAGGCGCTCGCCGTCCATCGATCAGTCGACCGGGATGAACCCTTTGTCCGCGATGATCTCATGGCCGGCGGGCGAAAAGAGGTAGTCGATGAACCACCTGGCCAACCCCTGGGGCTCGCCCTTGGTGAGGCTGAACAGGCCGCGGCTGACCGGGTAGGCGCCGCTTTTGACCGTTTCGATGGTGGGCACCACCCCGTCCAGGGCCACCGGCGCCACGGTGGCGTCGATGTGGCCCACCGACACGTAGCCGATGGCGTAGGGATCGTTGGCCACGGCCGTCTTCATGGCCCCGTTGGAGGGCACCACATTGGCTCGCGCGTGGATCTCGCCTTTGTCCAGGGCCTTGCTCCAGAACACGTCGCGGGTCCCGCTGGCCTCGTCGCGGGTGTAGAGGTTGATCGCCTTGTCCGGACCGCCCAGGGCCTTCCAGTTGTCGATGGTGCCGGCATAGATCTGCTTGAGCCGGTCCTTGCCCAGGGATTGGACCGGGTTGTCCGGATGGACCACGATGCCGACCCCGTCCAGGGCCCAGCGGAAGACCTTCAGCCCGTACTTGGACACCTCCTCGTCGGTGGGTTTGCGGCCCGAATTGCCGATGTCCACCAGCCCCTCTCCGGCCTGCTTGATGCCAACGCCCGAACCGCCCCCGGCGATGCTGATCTGAACGTCCGGGTTGGCCGTGCGGATCCGCTTGGCCGCCTCTTCCATCACCGGAATATGAGCCGTGCCGCCGGAGATCCGGACTTCTCCCTTTTGCCCCTTGAACGCCGCCAGCGAATCGGCCGAGGCCGGAAGCGCCGCCAAGCCCACCATGATGACCACCGCCGCTGCCTTGAACCACAATCCCGTTTTCATCGCGACGTCTCCTTGTGTATCGATCGGGTTGATAATGCGGCGTTTTTTACCACAGCGGCGGCGGACGAATCCAATCGGTAAATACAATCAGTAGCCTGTCTTTCGATCGAAATCTTCGATATGCGGATCATGGGGACCTATCACAATCGGTTGGGCGAAAACGGGTGTGAATCAAGTCTGAGCGCCGTTGCCAGCAATCAAGACATCAGCCCTCAAGAGGTCCTGGAGGAATTGCAGGCGGGCGAATCCATTGGTCACTTGCAGATCACTCCGGAATGGTTGGGAATCAAATCCCTGTCTTCTCCCATGGCGCCAATGGCGAGGGCAGCTCTCGATCCAGCGACCAAAAGGATCAAACGGTGAGCAGATGGTGGGACAGGTTGATGTGGCAGACCCTACCGAAGCGATGCTGCATCCCATCAGGCACCGGCGAGGCGCTGTACCGCCGCGCAGACCACCTCGGCCGCCCGGTCGATCTCGGCCTCCGTGGTCGGTCGCCCCAGGCTGAAGCGCACCGTTCCCTTGGCCCAGGCCGGGTCCAGCCCCATGGCGACAAGGACATGGGAGATCGTCACGGTATCGGCATGGCAGGCGGCCCCGGCCGAGGCGGCCACCTCCAGGCCGATTTCCTCCAGGATCCGGTTGGCCTCCAGGTTCTTGAACGAGACGCTGAGGGTGTTGGGCAGCCCCTCGCCGGGATGCCCGTTGACCTGAACGTCCACCCGGCAGGCGCTGATCTTCTCCCAAAGCCGGTCCCGCAGGCGGCGCATCCGCTCGGAGGCTTCGGGCAGCACCCCGGCGGCCACGGCGCAGGCCTCGCCCAGGCCCACGATCCAGGCGACGTTCTCCGTGCCGGCCCGGCGCCCGTTCTCCTGGCCGGCGCCGTGGCAAAAGCGGGCGATGGGAGTGTTTTCACGGATGTACAGTGCCCCGATGCCCTTGGGGGCGTAGAGCTTGTGGCCGGCCACCGAGAGCAGATCGACCCCCAGATCGTCGACATTGACCGGGATTTTGCAGATGCTCTGGGCCGCGTCGGTATGCACCAGGATCCCTTTCCGAAGCGCCAGGGCGGCGATCTCGGCCACCGGCTGCACCGTGCCGACCTCGTTGTTGGCGTGCATCACGCTCGCCAGGATCGTGTCCGGCCGGAAGGCGGCGGCCACCCGGGCCGCATCGACCCGGCCGCGGCCGTCCACGGGCACGACGGTGAGGGAGAATCCCTGGCGTTCAAGATCCCGGCACACCTCGAGGACCGCCGGGTGCTCCACGGCCGTGGTGACGATATGCCGGCCGCGGTCCCGCAGGGCCCGGGCCACGCCGCCGATGGCGTGGTTGTTGGATTCGGTGCCGCCGCTGGTGAAGACGATCTCGGCGGGCCGGCAGCCGAGCAGGTCGGCCACCTGTCTGCGGGCCCGGGCCACGGCCTGTTTGGGGGCGATTCCGTACCAGTGGCTGCTGGACGGGTTGCCGAACTCGGTCTCGATGAAAGGTCTCATGGCGGCGATCACCGCCGGATCGTGGGGGGTGGTGCCGTTGTAGTCCAGATAGATGGGAAGAGGCGATGGCATGGGTGTCAGTTCCTTGTGATGGGTTCGTCGCAACCGGATCATCCAGCGGGAATAAGGGTGACGAACCGGTCCAGCCGACTCGACGCCACGCTGGTTTTCAAAATAGCATCACTCACGATCAAGAAGGAAGATCCGTTTGCCGCGCCGCTGGTAGCGATGAGGGCTGCGCCGACCGCGCCCGCCGACTGGGGATCTTCAGCCACCAGGATCCTCTGGTCCAGGCTTTCGCGGATCAGGTCGCAGATGCAGCCGTTGCGCGCCACGCCGCCGCTGAAGACCACCGGACCTCCGGCATGCACCCGCTTGAGCATTCCGACGGCCCTCCGGACGATGGATTTGTGAAGGCCCAGGGCGATCTCGGGGAAAATGGTAGCGGGCTCCGGCGGCATGGGCCTTGATTTCCGTCACCGTCGGCGTATCGAGGGCGACTTCCAGCAGATTGCGTCCGTAGCCGGTAGCCATGAGCCGGTCGCAGGCCAAACCATCCAGCAGATTTCGCGTCCGGGTCAACGGCTCGAAGCCGGTATCGTCCTGCCGGGTTTCGACGATCTTGCCGTCCTCCCATACGGCCAGCTTGATCGCGCGCGAGCCGATATCGATTCCCGCCGTGCGCATGGGCTTTTGCCCTCCCCTTCTGCTGCTTCCAGTTCTGAAAAAATTTAAAAAAAGCCGCAACCCGTTTTGCCTCAAGATTCGCCTCGCGTGCCAAACCAAATATTTGTCATTGCGCGTCATTCCGGACCCTTCGCCTCGCCTGCCAATCCGAGCCCTTCGCTTCGCCTGTCATTCCGAGCCCTTCCCTTTGCCTGTCATTCCGAACGCGGTGAGGAATCCGCAGTTCACAATAGCGGCGCGAAAAGGCCGGGAAATGCCAAGAGATCCCTCGCTCCGCTCGGGATGACATCAGAAGAAATGCCGGATGACACCCGTGCAAAAGTATTCGGATGACACCCGCGCAAGAGTATTCGGATGTCACCCGAAAGAGCGTATCGGCGATGACCCCCGAAGCAGGGTATCCGGGGTGACCTCTGAGAATGACCACCGGACGGCATCCGAGTGGAAACGGTCTATCTGACGACATGCGGGCTCCTGGAATTTCGCCATCGGCCCGTTTTACGACTTCTGCGACCTTACGGTTTCACCGGCAGCACGTGAATGGCCTTGATGACCAGCAGCACCTCGTCGCCCGGGGCCAGGTTGAGGTCCTGTACCGACTCGGTGGTGAGCACCGATCCCATCTGCGCCGGTCCTTCCACCCGGTACTTGACCAGGGACATGATCTCGTTGCTCTTGACAGATTCCACCTTGGCCCGGATCTGATTTCTCGCACCGTATTTCATCGATGAACCCTCCTCTTGATTCGCTGTCCGTTAGCGCAGCATCTCGATAAGCGCCTCGATGCGGGTCTTGAGCTGCCCGACATCCTCCATGCTGTAGTCCGTGTCGATACGCAGGGTGGGAATGTTTTTCTCCTCCAGTGCCCTGGCCACCGGGATGGATTCCATCAGATACGGCTGGCAAAAGAGCAGGCCGTAGTGGATCACGCCGTCGGCCTTGTAGGCCCGCACCATCTCCCACGCATAAATGTCCTGGTAGAATTTCTCCAAAACGCCCAACAAAGCGTCGTGGCCGCAAGATCCAGCCCGAGGTTTTGCCACATGCCGCGGTAGTCTTCACTCATGCCATTCTCCTTGCAATGTATTTGAAGATGGTCGTGAATCCGGGATGTTGCCGCGGCCTGCAAGACTGGTAACGCGCAGTGCAACCCATCCGGTCAGGATTCGGTTGTGTCAAGCACCCGCTTCAAAGCCGCCGGAATCCGCCTCACGATGGCCTCGATCTGGGTGGCCGGATCAGGACTGGCCAACCGGCCGGCCAGGCGGTTGACCCGGGCGGCCATGACCGCAGCCCGCTCCACCGGCTTTCCGGCGGCCGTCAGGGCGGCCGCCAGGCCGGTCAGGGTGTCGCCGGTGCCACCCATGGCTTCCATGGCCGCGCTGGCCGGGGCGTCGACGGTGGCGTGAATCCCCCCGGCAGCGGCCAGGTAGTCCGTTCGGCCCTTGACCAGAAGCCAGCGGGCCGCATTGGCGTGTTGGTAGGCCCGTTGGATCAGTTCCGGTACCTTCGCTTCCTGATGCAGGATGAATCCGCGGGTGTAGAAAGGGTGCGGGGCCTCCTCGTCGGCCAGAAAAGCCAGTTCGCCCACATCCGGGGTAAACAGGTCATACTCCTGGGCCTGGCCGCTCATCTTGGCGGCGTACATGAAACCGGCGTCGGCGATGAGCACCGGCCGCGGGTGGATCTTCTCCACGGCGAACAGGACCCGGTTGTGCCAGTCCACGTCCGGCTGGAGGTAGTGAAAGACCACCACGGTCCAAGGGTGGCAAGCCAGTTCGGCCTCCAGGTGGGCGTACAGCCGGCGACTGCCCTCTCCCCGGCCGATGTCGCCCACCAGCCAGGCTTCCACCGGCGGCAGGGGCAGGACGGTTGCCGCCGCAAGAACCGCCCCGACGAGGGCCGGGGTGCCGCGATGGATCGCGACCGCGCGGCCGCCAATGATCAGGCGGCCGTTTTGCATCTGCACCGGCCCGGTGACCAGGGGAAACCCGGCGTCCGGGACCGTGCCTACGACGCAGAGCATTGGCGGCAGATCTCTTCATGGGCCAACTCCAGGGCGTAGCCGCAGAGGGTGTGGCCGATATCCCGGGGCCGGGGGGCTTCGGCCAGGGATTTGCCCACCATCTCCTGGGCCAGGTAGGGCACGTCCGGGCATCCGCCGCCGGAGATGTTGACGATGGTCCGGGTGGCCTTTTCAACACAGATCTTCATGTTGGCGGCCCGCACCATCAGCCAGTCCCCGTAATCCACGGTCTGGAACAGGTCCACCGGCGCCAGCAGGGGCCCGGTCACCGGCACCATCTCCAGCGGCGGCACCCCGGCGGCTTCCAGCAGCCGCATGATCTCCAGCCGCTCGATGAGCGGAAACTCGATCACCAGGTCGCAGCCGCGCTGGATCTCGGGCGGCGGCCCCATCACCCGTACCGGCCATCCGGCCGCCTTGAGGCCGTTTTCGGCCCGGATGACCTCGCTGGTGTTTTCGAAGATCAGAATGCCGCGATCGGCCTTCGACCGTTCGGCGACTTGTCCCCGGTCGCCCTTGAGGCCGTTTTTCAGAAACGAGAAAAAGCCCATCTCTATTTCCTCGTCACCGTGACCTTGTAGCCTTCGCCGTCGGGCTGGACGTCTTTGACGGTGCATCCCTGGCTGACAGCCGCGCGGCTCACGTTCTCCTTGGACGTGTCGGTATCCACCCACACGACGATCTCATTATCTGAACCGTTTTTGATCTCGCTGAGGGTCATCAGCACCGGTTGCGGACAGGAAAGCCCTCGGGCATCGACAAGTTTGAACATGTCCCCATCTCCTTGTTTGATGAATTCATGGATTCCGGCTTGAGCCGGAACGACCAAAAAAATCCAGAATGACGAAACACACACCCCAAACGCTCTCAACGATCCAAACGCTCTCAACGATCCAAACGCTCTCAACGATC
>CALJLV010000048.1 GCA_937982505.1 uncultured Desulfobacteraceae bacterium
GGTCTGAAAAATCGGCCAAGTGGGAGACGAAACGTGGCACGCATCACGGTGGAAGACTGCCTCAAACGGGTGGACAACCGTTTTCAACTGGTGAACATGGTGGCGCGGCGGGTGCGCCAGATCCGGGAAGGCTCCGAATATCTGATCAGCGCCCCGAAGAACGAGGATATCGTGGTGGCCCTGCGGGAGATCGCCGCCGGCAAGGTGGTGGTGCGGGGCCAGAGCCAGCCGAGCCTGCCCCCGGCGGCGGATGGCCAGGGTTGAAGGGCGCCCGACGGGGCATCGCACCCTGGTGTATCGGAGCGTCAACAGCGCCATCGGCCGGGCCATCGGCGATTACGGGATGATCGCGGACGGGGACCGGATCCTGGTCGCCGTCTCCGGGGGGGCCGACAGCCTGACCCTGCTGCAGATGCTGGCGGACCGGCGGCGCTGGGCGCCGGTGGCCTACGAGGTGGCGGCGGCCTACGTCGATCCGGGGTTCGAGCCGTCGCCGGCGGCGGCCGTGGCCGCTTTCTGCCAGAAGATCGAGGTCCCCCTGCGGACGGTGATGACCGACCATGGTCCGGCGGCCCACAGCCCCGCCAACCGGGAGAATCCCTGTTTTCTGTGCGCGCGGCGGCGGCGTCAGACCCTCTTCGAGATCGCCGCGGCCCAGGGCTGCGGCAAGCTGGCCATGGGGCACAATCAGGACGACATCATCGAGACTTTTTTCATGAACGTCCTGTACGCCGGCGAGATGGGCACCATGCTGCCGCTGCAGCGCTTTTTCGCCGGACGGATCACCCTGATCCGCCCCCTGGCCTATGCGCCTGCCTACAAGGTGCGGCGCCTGGCGAGGGAGATCGGTGTGCCGGCGGCGGTCAATCCCTGCCCCAGCGCCGGCACCAGCCGGCGCCGGGAGATCCGCGACTGGCTGGCCGGGCTCTACAGCGCCAACCGCAAGATCCGGGGTAACGTCTTCCGGGCCCTGCGGCACGTCAAACGGGACAACCTGTTGAGGCCATGAAAGACGTTCAGAACGAGCACGACGATCGCCACATCCCCATCGACAAGGTGGGTATCAAGAACCTGCGCTACCCGATCCGCGTGCTGGACCGTCAGAACGGGTCCCAGCACACCGTGGCGGCCATAAACATGTACGTGGATCTGCCCGAGCGCTACAAGGGCACCCACATGAGCCGCTTTGTGGAGATGCTCCACCTGTTCCGCCCCGAGGTCTCCCTCAAGAAGATCACCGAGTTGCTCGACCGCATGAAGGAGCATCTCAACGCCGCCTCGGCCCATATCGAGGTGGCCTTTCCCTATTTCATCGAAAAGCATGCTCCGGTGAGCCAGTCTCCGGGACTGATGGATTACGACTGCCGCTTTCTGGGCACCAGCAACCACGCCAACAAGACCGACCTGGTGCTGGAGGTCATCGTGCCCATCTCTTCGGTGTGCCCCTGTTCCAAGGAGATCAGCGAGGTGGGAGCCCACAACCAGCGCGGGCAGGTCAAGCTTCAGACCCGATTCAAGAAGTTCATCTGGATCGAGGACATGATCGATCTGGTGGAGTCGGCCGCCTCCTGCGATGTCTTTTCGGTGCTCAAGCGCGTGGACGAAAAACACGTGACCGAAAAAGGGTTCACCAATCCCAAGTTCGTCGAAGACATCGTGCGCGACATCGCCGCGGCGCTGCGCGTGGATGCCAACATCACCTGGTTTTCCGTCAGCGCTGAAAACTTCGAGTCCATCCACAACCACAGCGCCTTTGCCCACATCGTCAGCGGTCCGCCGCCCGCCCTCTGACCCGGCGGGGCATCCGTCCCTGCCCGCCGGGGTCGCCTCCCTTTTCAATCTTCGATGCCGTACCTGCGGATCCGGTGCCAGACGGTGGTGCGCGTCACCCCGAGCAGGGCCGCGGCCCGGGTCCGGTTGCCCCCGGTGGCGCGCAGGGCCTCCACCAGGGCCTCGCGCTCGGATCGATCCCCTTGGCGGGGGATGGGGCTTGCCGGGGCGCGGGACGGCAGGCGCCGTTCCATGGCGGGCAGGTGATCCAGATCGATGATGGGGCCGTCGGTGATGATGGCGGCGTACTCCAGGACGCTTTTCAGCTCCCGCACGTTGCCCGGCCAGTCGTGGTCCATGAGCCGATCCATGGCCTGGCGGGTCATGCCGGAGAAGGTGCGGCCGGTGCGCCGCCGCACGCCGCCCAGAAACCGTTCCACCAGCAGCGGGATGTCACCGCGCCGCTGGCGCAGGGGCGGCAGGTGGATGGGGATGACGTTGATGCGATAGAACAGATCCTCGCGGAAGCGTCCCTCGCCGATGGCCTGGCGCAGGTCCTGGTGGGTGGCGCTGATGATGCGCACGTTGACTTTGACCGGCACCTGGTCGCCCACCCGCTCGAAGCGTCCGGTTTCCAGCACCCGCAGCAGCTTGACCTGCAGGGCCATGGGCATGTCCCCGATTTCATCCAGGAAGATGTCGCCCCCGTCGGCGGCCTCGAAGCGTCCGGTGCGGTGGCGGTAGGCCCCGGTGAAGGCCCCCCGGATGTGGCCGAACAGTTCGCTCTCCAGCAGGGCTTCGTTGAGGGCCGCGCAGTTGAGCTGCATGAAGGGCGAGTCGCGCCGCGGCCCGATGCGGTGGATCGCGCCGGCCACCAGGTCCTTGCCGGTGCCGCTTTCCCCGAAGATGATCACCGGCGCACTGCTCTGGGCGGCTCTCTGGACGACCTCGAAGACCCGCTGCATCACCGCCGAACGGCCCACGATGCCATGAAAGTCCCCCGCGTCGTCCAGCTGGCGCGACAGGCGGTCCACCTCCTCGCCGAGCCGGTCCACCTCGGACATGTCGGTCAAGGTCTCCACGGCGCCCAGGGGCTGGCCGTCGTCGTCCATGAGCAGGGTGGCGTTCTTGACCACCGGCACCAGGCGGCCGTCCCGGGTGCGCAGGCGGCAGTGGCAGCGCACATCCTGGCAGTTTTCGAACAAGGCGCACCAGGCCAGCTGCTTCGGATGGCGCATTTTCTCGCAACCGTCGCAGAGCAGCACGGTGCAGGGGCGGCCCACCACCTGCTCGGCCCCATAGCCGGTGATGCGTTCGAAGGCCCGGTTGACCGAGATGATCGTCCCGTCGGTGCCGGTGATCATCAGGCCGTCGTTCATCGTATCGACGATGCGCTTCCAGTACCGGTTCAACTGTCGGTCGTTCATCGTCTGGACCTTTGCCACCCGGGGCCATGATCGTCGACCGCCGGCTGCGGCCGGATCCGGGTGCCGCCAAAGTGTTTAACCGTTTAAACGCATGTTTAGATACAACAGGCCTTGCCCTTTGGCAAGACCGGGTCGCAACCCTCTGAAAATGGCTCCATTTCCAAGTCCAAGGAAGTCGGCAGGCGCCCATGCGCGGCGGCATGGACTTTGCTGTTCAATCGCCGGACGGGGAGGGGACCATGGGAAAGGCCGGAGACCGGCTCAATCTGGTGGGCGTGGGATGGCCCATCTGCCTGATGGCCTGCCAGCAGCGTCTGTCCCATCTGGCGCCCGGCCAGGTGGTGGCCGTGGTGGTGGAGGATCCGGAAATGGCCCAGGCCATTCGCCAACTGGCCCAGGGACAGGGCGATCGCATCATCGGGGAGCATCGCCAGTCGAGGCGACTGCGCCTCGACATCCAGAAGCACGCCGACGGGGCGGTGAAGCACGACAACACCAACGCCAGCAAACGGTTAAAGGAAGCCCTATGAATCTGACAAGACGCGGGTTTTTCAGGATCGCCGGGGCCGCAGGGGCCGCCGGGGCCGCGGCGGCGGCCAGCCCTTCCCCGGAGGTCCGGGCCGCGGCGGTGCCCGACGATCCCTATGGGTGCCTGGTCGATTTGACCCGCTGCATCGGCTGCCGCAAGTGCGAGCAGGCCTGCAACCGGGTCAACGCCCTGCCGGAGCCCGAACGCTCCTTCGAGGATCCCACGGTTCTCAACCGGCTGCGCCGGCCCGACGCGCGGGCCTTCACCGTGGTCAACCGCTACTTTCCCGGCCGGCTCGACGCCGGCAACCAGCTGGTGCCCACCTTCGTCAAGATCCAGTGCATGCACTGCCAGGAGCCGGCCTGCGCTTCGGCCTGCATCGTGGGGGCCCTGACCAAGAAGGAAAACGGCACGGTCCACTACGATGTGTCCAAATGCATCGGCTGCCGCTACTGCATGGTGGCCTGCCCCTTCGAGATCCCGGCCTACGAGTACCACGACCCGGTCACGCCGCGGGTGATGAAGTGCACTTACTGCTACGAGCGCATCAGCCAGGCGGGCGGGCTGCCCGGCTGCGCCGAGATCTGTCCCACCGAGGCCATCACCTTCGGCCGTCGCAAGACCCTGTTGGAGGTGGCCAGGAAACGGATCCGGGACAACCCCGTGCAGTACCTTGACCACATTTACGGGGAAAGGGAGGTGGGCGGCACCAGCTGGATGTACATCTCGGGGATTGCCTTCGGGAAGCTCGGCTTCATCGACGTGCCCGAGACGCCCACGCCCAGGCTGTCGGAAAAGATCCAGCACACCCTCTTTGCCTACCTCTGGTCGCCCATCCTGCTCTACGGCCTGCTGGGCGGCATCATGTGGACCTCGCGCAAGCGCGGCCCCCACTCTGAAGCCGAAGAAGGAGACCGCCGATGAGCCACCCGCCCTATGCCCTCAAGACCCGATTCTGGACCCCGGGGGTCGTGGTCCTGGCCGTGCTGATGGCCGCCGGGGCAGCGGCCATCCTGGCCCGTTTCATCGGTGGGATCGGTTACGTCTCCAACCTGTCCACGGCCCGGCCCTGGGGGCTGTGGATCGGCGTGGACGTGGCCTCGGGGGTGGCCCTGGCCGCCGGCGGGTTCACCACCGCCTTTCTGGCCCACATCGTCGGCCGGCACTACTACGAACCGGTGGTGCGCCCGGCCCTGCTCACCGCCATGCTCGGCTACACCTTCGTTGTGCTGGGGCTGCTCATCGACATCGGCCGCTCCTGGGCCATCTGGAAGCCGATGATCTTCTGGAACTTCGACTCGGTGCTCTTCGAGGTGGCCATGTGCGTCATGTTCTACCTCAACGTGCTCTACATCGAGTTCGTGCCCGTGGTGGTCGAACAGTTCAAGGGGCGGGTGAACCTGCCCGGGGTCCTGGCGGGCCTCAACGGTCTGGCCGAGTCCCTGCTGAACCTGGCCGACCGGATCCTGGGCCGGATCATGTGGATCTTTGTCATCGCCGGGGTGGTGCTTTCGTGCATGCACCAGTCGAGCCTCGGCTCGCTGATGCTCGTGGCCCCCACCAAGGTCCACCCCCTCTGGTACACCCCGATCCTGCCCCTGCTGTTTCTCACCTCGGCCATCGCCGTGGGCTATCCCATGGTGGTGTTCGAAACCACTCTGGCCACCGCCTCCCTCAAGCTGGACGGCGAAATGCGGGTTCTGGGGCCCCTGACCCGCATCACCATCTACCTGCTGGGCCTCTACCTGGCGCTGAAGATCGGCGACATGGTGGTGCGTGGCACCTACGTGCATCTGCTGGAGGGCACGGCCCAGACCAACGCCTTTCTGGTGGAGATGATCCTGGGGGTCATCGTGCCCTGGCTGATGCTCCTTTCCGAGCGGGTGCGCCGCAACCGGCGGGCCCTGTTCGCCGCCTGCGCCCTGATCGTGGGCGGGGTCCTGCTCAACCGGGTCAACGTCTTCGTGGTGGCCTATAAACCCCCGGTGAGCGAGGCCGATTACTTTCCGGCGGTGGGCGAGATCCTCATCACCGTGGGGCTGATTTCAACCCTGATGTTCATCTACCGTTTTCTCGTCACCCATCTGCCGGTGCTTTCCGCGCCGGCCCGGGAGGTGTCTGCATGAAGAAGAGAATCTGGTTCCTGGGGCTGGTGCCGGTGCTGGCGCTCCTCTGCCTGGTGGTGAGCGCCGGCAGGGCCGCGGCCGCCGCCCCCAGCGGCGACGAACTGGCCCTTGATCCCGCCTGGAAGGCACCCGACCAGGAGGCGGCCCGGGAGCGGGCCCGGGAAGTGGTCCCCTTTGTCGACGCCGTGGTGGACGAATGCCAGCTTTGCCGCCAGCAGCGCCTGCGCGACATGGGGCTGGGGGTCAAGGACATCGTGCACAGTTACTTTCTGCTTGACAGCCCCGTCATCAAGCAGCGCGAGGACCATTACGGGCCGGTGCGCTTCATGCACACCAAGCACGCGGCGCAGATCCAGGACTGCGCCGTGTGCCACCACGCCCGGCCGGCCGACAAGGCCGCCAAGGAGACGGTGCGCTGCAGCGCCTGCCACCAGGAATCCTTTCGGGCCGACACCCCCGATCGGCTGGGCCTCAAGGCGGCCTACCACCAGCAGTGCATCGCCTGCCACCGCGACGAGGCCAAGGGGCCGATGGACTGCGCCGGGTGTCATCCCAAGAACGTGCCGGACCACAAGGAACTGGTCAAGCTGCCGGCCAACCCCCAGCCCTGGGACGTGACGGCCGAGTGCCTGCGCTGCCACCCGGGAGCCGGCGAGGACATGCTGGCCTCCTCCCACTGGCTCTGGAGGGGCCACTCGGCCTACACCCTGGACCACCAGAAGAAGGTCATCCACGGCAAGGGCACCACCGCCATCAACAACTTCTGAATGAGTCCCATCAGCAACGAGGCTCGTTGCACCAGTTGCCACGCCGGATACGGTTGGAAAGACAACACTTTCGATTTCACCGATGCCACCCGCATCGACTGTCTGGTCTGTCACGACACCACCGGAACCTATAAAAAGGCGCCCCCGGGGGCCGGCATGCCCGATCCCAAGGTGGATCTGGTCAAGGTGGCCCAGAACGTGGGCCACAGCTCGCGCAAGACCTGCGGCGAGTGCCACTTCAACGGCGGCGGGGCCGAGGCGGTCAAGCACTCGGACATGTCGCGCCAGCTGTTGCAGCCCGAACGGGCCTGCGACGTGCACATGGGCGGCTACGACATGCAGTGCGCCGAGTGCCACACCACGCGCAACCACCGCATCCCGGGGCGTTCATCCTCGGTGCCGGTGGTCGAGGGGGCCCTCGACTGCCAGGACTGCCACGGCGCCAAACCCCACTACGGCAACGATATCCTGGACCACCATCTCAACCGGCACTGCGAGAACATCGGCTGCAATACCTGCCATTCGCCGGTCTACGCCAAGTGCAAGCCCACCAAGGTCTGGTGGGACTGGTCCAAGGCGGGTGACAAGAACCGCAAGCCCCAGAAAGACAAGTACGGCATGGGCGACTACGATCCCATGAAGGGCGAGTTCGTCTGGGCCGAGTCGGCCAAGCCGGTCTATCGTTGGCACGGCGGCTTTTTCAAACGGGTCTTCATCGGCGACCGTATCGATCTGGAGGCCGGCGTGACCAACATCGCCGAACCGGTGGGATCTTTCGTGGACCCCAACTCCAAGATCGAACCCTTCAAGATCATGAAAGGGGTCCAGCCGGCCGACGCCAAATACGGCTATTTGCTGGTGCCTCATCTTTTCCCCCGGGACAAGGAGGACAAGACCGCTTACTGGAAGCACTACGACTGGCAGAAGGCCATCACCGACGGGATGCAGGCCGCGGGCCTGCCCTACAGCGGCGATTACCGGTGGGTGGAGACCTGGATGTACTGGGGGGTGGACCACGAGGTGATGCCCGCCGGGATGGCCCTGTCCTGCGTCCAGTGCCACGAGAGCCTGAGCGGCGAGCGCACCTGCGACCGTTGCCACCAGGACAGCCGCGAGGTAAACTTCAAGCAGGTGGCCCACAAGGGGACCGACTTTTCCTGGATGGTTCAGCAGGGAAGAGACGTCAGCCACCTGGTGGGCACCACGGACTACATCGACTTCAAGGCCCTGGGCTACAAGGGCGATCCCATCGTCTACGGGGGCCGTTTCAAGAAGTTGCCCATGGGGTATAAGCCCGCCTCCGCGCCATAACCCGCCACGCCTCCGATCTGACGGCGCCTTTACCGTTCGGGAAGGGCGCCGTTTGTTTTTTGTACCACGCCTTCGGTATCCGTGGCCTCCGCCCCGGTCACCTTTTTTACGGCCCTCTTCTTCCTGGAGATCACCCCCGGACCGGACATGATGCTGGTGCTGGCCAGGAGAATCGGCCAGGGGCGCCGGATCACGCTGCTGACCGCCGTGGGGCAGATCTTCGTTTCCATCGCGGTGCCTTGACTTTTCCACGCCGGCGGTATCAATTGGCCTGTCCCGGGGCAGGGAACGCCGGGAGACCTTTTACCCGATGACACCAAAACGATTCGCCGTGTCGACATTCAGGGCCCAGAAGGTGGAGCATGGAACATGACCGGACCGCACAGGCGCTGATTCTGGCGGCCTTTTGCATGATGGTCGGCGTCGGTGCCATCGTTTCGATCCTGCCGGGCCGCCTCCTGGCCCTCTCCGGCCCAAGCGCTTCGCTGGGACTGCTGAGCAGCAGCTTCGCCCTGGCCTACGTCGCCGCGCAATTGCCGGTGGGATACCTGGCGGACCGGTTCGGGGCGCGCGCCTTTCTGGTCAGCGGCTACCTGGTGTGCGCGGCCGCCGGGCTGATTTTTTTTATCGCTCCGGAGCCGGGCCTGATCTTGCTCGGCCGCTTCATCCAGGGCCTTGGCGAGGCGCCGGTGTGGGCCCTGGGGCCGGCCCTGTTGTCGGTGCAGTTTGCCCGGCGGCGCGGATCGGCCATGGGCCGCTACAATGCCGCCATTCACATCGGTTTGACCGCCGGACCGCTGGTCGGCTACCTGGCCCGGGGCAACACCGCCTTCGGCATCTACAGCCTGCTCTGCGTGATCGGGGCGGCGATTCTCCACTTCG
Organism: uncultured Desulfobacteraceae bacterium; assembly: GCA_937982505.1. GTDB lineage: Bacteria > Desulfobacterota > Desulfobacteria > Desulfobacterales > UBA2174 > UBA2174. The sequence goes on from CALJLV010000048.1 coordinate 8,813, forward strand.
GCCTGGCCGGTGCCAAGCCAACGCCTCCGGTCCCCGGCCAGCGGGTTCGACCCAGGGACGTCGGCCGCCTGCTGGCCGCGCCGGGGGTCGGCCTGGACCTGTGGGGCATCCTTCTGTGGGGCGGCGCCTACGGGATGTTTCTCACCGTCATCCCCGGTTTTCTCATCATCCGCCACGGCGCGCCGGCCGGGCTGAACGCTTTGTTCTTCGTGCTGTTTTACGCGATGATCAGCCTATCGCAACTGGTCGTCGGCCCGGTGATCGATCGCATGGGCCGCCGCCGTTTCATGCGCGCGGGGCTGGCCGCCGGCGCCCTCGGAATGGGGCTGTTTCCCTTTGCCGGCCTCTGGTGGGCCCTGGCGCTGCTCACCCTGGCGGCTTTCGGCCTGGGCGCTTTTTACCTGGCCTCCATGGCCCGCCTCAACGACGCGGCCCCGGCGGAACTCAAGGGCAGTATCTCCGGGGCCTATTACCTGGCCTGGGGCATGGGGATGAGCGTGGCCGCCGTGGCCGTGGAGGCCCTGTCGGCCCGGTGGCATCCCGGCGCCGGTTTCGTCGCTTTTGCCGGGCTCCTGGCCGTGCAGGCCTATCTTGCCGCGCGGCGATGATAGGGATCGATATGCATCCGATCTCTAAAGGGAAAGAAATCGGGGCGACCGGCCGGTCGCCCGTACGAAGCCGCCGATCCATCCGGCTGCGGGGATACGACTATTCCCGGGCCGGGGCGTATTTCATCACCCTTTGCACGCAGAATCGGCAATGCCTGTTCGGAGAAATCGTCGATGGCGCTATGCGGTTGAATCCGGCGGGGAGATTGGTTGCCGACGAATGGATGAAAACCGCCATAATTCGCCATGAAATCGAATTGGATGAATGGGTGGTGATGCCGAATCATTTTCACGGAATATTGGCGATTGTCGATGGTTGTTGTAGGGGCGACCCGCCGGTCGCCCCCAAAATCGACCGACCGATGACCACGCCATGGACGGGCGACCCGCCGGTCGCCCCTACAGGGCCAAAACCGCGTTCCGTCGGGGCGGTCATGGCCGGATTCAAATCGGCCGTCACCAAACGTGTCAATGAATGGCGAAACACGCCTGGCGCAAAATTATGGCAACGCAACTATTGGGAACACGTCATCCGCAATGAATCCGAATTGAACCGCATCCGCGAATACATTCGCCACAATCCGGCCAAATGGGAATTGGATAAATTGCACCCCAATCCATTTGCCGTACCCAGCAACATCCGCGAATCGTCGGCCCGGTACGGGCGACCGGCCGGTCGCCCGTACAATTGGGAAGAATGGATGATATGACTGTAGGGGCGGCCCCCGTGGCAGCCCTGAACCCTGTGGCCGCCTCGCCCCCTCACTGCGCCATGACGAACAGCCCCCGGTCCGCTTCGAGTTCGTAAAGCTTCTCGATCATGAACGCGACGTACTTCTCGCACTTGTCCTTCCAGATCCCCGCTTCGAGAAACCTCTGGTATTCTCCTGGTTTTGAAAAATCCATGCCGATCAGTCCGCTGCAGGTGATGTCGCCGAACTGCCGCTTGAAGTCCGCTACGATCTTGGCCGCGAACATGCGGATGGCATGACGCGCCTGCCTGGCCGCCTCCTTGTCGCCGAGGGGTTTGCGATGCCGCAGCCCGAGGCATACCGCCGCGGCCGATACCACACCGCATGGCGCTTCCTGGAAGCCGCCGATGCCCCCCAGAAAAGGGATGCCGGTCCACAGAAAATCCTCGTTCTCCAGTCCATACGCTTCCCACATAACTTGCAGGATGGACGGCCCTCAGTGGTAGCCGCGGTACATCAGCGCCAGGGCCCGTTGCCTGGCTTGGTCGACCGTCATCTTCATTTGCATGGCGTACATCCTCCACTTTCCGTTCGATTATCCCGTGGCGCGTCATCCCATGGAACTTACGAAAACGATGCACCTTTTCATTCCTGGATGATTTTTCTTGCGCCCTACGTCGCCGCCTTAATCGCTTCCTTGAGCGCCCTGGCGTCTTGAGGCGGTTCCGGAAAGCCCGGCCGATTGACCATTGAAATGGCGTTGGCCGGGCACCCGGTTGCACATACCGCGCATCCAAAGCAGCGGTCCAGGTCGATCACCGGGGGGCCGCTGTCTTCCGTCAGCGCCAAGGCCTCTGCCGGGCATCGATCCACACAGGTCCCGCATGCCTCGCACGCAGCCGGGTCGAATCGCGGCTGGAAACCGGAGTTGAAGAACAGGCCCGGTTTGGGTTTGCGCAGCGCATGGGTAACCACAACGCAGTGCCAACGATCACAGTTGCAAATAAACCCGATATCGGAGGCCATGTTGCCGCTCATGTGAATGAGACCCGCTTCTTCCGCGCGTTCAAGGACTTCGAGCGCTTCCTGTCTGGTGACCCTTTTCGCTCCCAGTCGTTCCACGGCGTACTGCGCGGCCAGCCCGAACTGCATGCAGACATCCTTGGGCATTCCGTGCGTATCCTCCCCCCGCAGTTCAGCCGCATGCCGGCAGTAGCAGGTGCTGACGGAAATGAACGCGTTGGCATCGATAAAGGTCTGCACCTGATCATAGGTGCGGATGCGGTTGTCCGGGGCGATGGTACGGTCGACCGTGATGACCCGGCTGGTGGGAAATTCCTTGGCTTTTGGCGGGCTCCCTCTATCGTAGGCTTCTTTGTAGGCATGAATGCGCGCGGCCAGCTTCTTGTCTCTCTCGGTGGTCCTGCCGGGCATGAACTGGAATTCCATGATGCCCGGCATCAATCGGGCGCTCTGGTAATAGACGGTGCCCTCGACGGCAAGGGCCAGGCACAAGCCCTTGCTGGCCATGGCTTCAAGGATGGTGCGTACTTGGGCCTCTGCTTTACCCGTATTTTTGGCCATGTCCGCAGCGGTGAACGGTCCTCTGGGCATGGCGTTGTTCAGTTCGGCCTCCTCCGGGGTGAACAGGGCTTCCACCATGGCGTAGAATTCCGGAATGTCCATGCCGGAATAAGCGCCGCCTCTTTTCTTCATCACATCCAGCATGTCCTTGTAGACCTGATGGGTCATATTCTTTTCCTTTCGCCGCTTCCGGACACCAGCCCCGCCTCGCCAAATCCGGCCCTGGGAGCTGCCCCCGTCCCGCGGCGCCGTGGGCAACGCCACGATGGAGGGTTCGCCTGCACGCTGTAGTTAATGGTTTGTTTTCAGATGATATCGCTTTTTCGATAAGATAGCCACCCGATGCATGCAACGCGCTGCCGTATCTATTCCTTGTCTTCTTTGACTTCTCTTCCAGTTTCACCTTGTCCCAGAAATCGACAAAATACTCGACCAGCCCCGCCGCCACCTGATTCTCCCTGCGGGGCTCAAGCCCAATCTTCCAGTCATCGATCCATTTTTCGCTTGGCTTCATGGTTTCCAAATCTTTCCGCAAAGATCTTCCAGCAGAATCCTCTTGCTGGCCAGTTGTTACGGATTAAACCGCACTCGGCGACACAACCTTCCTTCGACGCTACTCGGCCTCAATCGGAACCGCCGTACCCCTTACCGCAATTCCTCCGGCAGCAGGTATTTCGACGGCCAACCGACTCGGTCGGCCCATTGCTTCCCCTTGGCGGATGGAAATAGTGGCCGGCACAGCAATGAGTCCGGCTTCCCGAAGATAGCCCCCAAGGGCGGCTGCCGCCGCACCCGTGGCGGGGTCTTCCACCACCCCACCTACTGGAAATGGGTTGCGAGAGTGAAATACATGCGTACTCTCCCGCCACACCAATTGTAGCGTGGTAAGGCCTTCTCGAAGCATAAGGGCCTTCAGGCGCTCAAAGTCATAATCCAACCTGGCCAGTCTGTGCGGGTCTTTGACGGCCAAAACCAAATGCCAGGCCCCGGCGTATGCTCTGGCTGGAGGAATTGAGCCACCCAAATCACTGGATTGCCAACCAAGCGCGAAGAGCGCTTCGTTGACAAGTCCTTCGGAAGCACCTGTGTACTTGGGCGCCACTGAAGTCAACGCGGCTTCACGCACCCCACCTTGACACTGAACGGTGACGGAGACTTCCCCCACAGCAGTGGCTAATCGATAGGTGCCGTCACCCTCGGTTTCGCCGAGCACGACACCTGTCGCAATCGTGGCGTGACCACAAAACGGCACCTCCATCTCAGGACTGTAGTAACGAATCGTTCGGTTCTGTCCGCCAGTCGGCGCCACAAAGGCAGTTTCGGAGTAGCCGACTTCGGCCGCGATTCGCTGCATATCCTCAACCGGCGGCAATGTTTCCCCAATCCAAACGCCGGCGGGATTGCCCCCCTTGGGGTTGTCGGTAAAAGCGGCTCTCCGATAAAGTGTCCCGGAATTCATAACGCTTCCTTATTGAATTTCGAAAATCTCGTGCGACATCGCCTATGGCTTGTAAGCAACCGCATCAATCTCGACGGCCGCTCCACGTGCCAGTTCGGCTCCACCAACCGTGATACGTGCGGGGGGATCACTGCCCATCATTTCAATATAGGCCAGATTCATTTTTTGTTCCCAATGTGCCGGAAACATAAATAAAATTTCCCGCAATGACTGCATGGCAAAAGGCAGGGAGACGGCCAAGACCGGATACATTTACTTTTTTTGCCTTCATTTTTCGTTCTCCTTGAGAAGATGCTCACGCACCTACTATCATAGATTACCATCTATGAGATGAGCCCAACGTTTAAGTGGGCATTCATGCCTTCCCAAAGGCTTTGAAGAAGGTGTGGCAGAAGGTCCCATCTGACTCGGTCGTTCGATACAGGTCCTTGATTCCGTTGTCAAACGTTATGGGATCGATGATACCCTCATCAATCGCCGATTGACGCACCCCCTCAATCATCGCCGTGAATGTCTTTTTTGTGAATCCTTCAACCAGTTCAGGTTTACTGGAATCAACATACACCATCCGAGGGGATACCCGTACATCATTATAACCCGCTTTAACCAGCTTTCTTTTCTTCCTAAAGCATTGCAACTAACGTGACCACCACCAGAGAGAATGGAGCGCAGCGGAATTCCCGTCCGAGTGGGCGCCATTGTTCTGTACCGCTCTACGCCTTCTTGGCTATAACTGCAAACTCGTGCGCATTTCGATCATAAGGGGTTCCCGCGACATCCGAATAAACCCCGTCAACAAAAAATCCTCCCTCAACGAACTCCTCCTCCAAGTCCTCCAGGGTAAAATATTGCAGCCAGTTGTATACCGTCCTGGTGCGCTGCGCCTCGACAATCGTGTACTTGTCAAGGGCAACCTTCTCGCCATGATATTTGAAGGTATTTAGAAAACCATAGTACTTGTTTGGCGACCAGAATCCGTTGAGCAGGTTTGCTTCGTATGTCGCCACCTCTTCCCTTTGCTCAAAGGCCGCAAATGAATAGACGTCAAGAAGGACCGAGCCGCTTGGCTTTAGAATCTTCTTGAATTTGTTCAGAATCCCTCTTCTTTGGGTTGGGCTCAGGGCGCAGAAGTCGCACATGATCATCAGTACAAGGTCGAAACGGTCCTCGGTTTCGAAGTCCAAGTAATTCTGTTTTACGTATTTGATGTTCAACTGGTCGCGAGCGGCGACTCCCTTGGCGTACTCGATGGATCTTTCCGAGAAATCGATGCCCGTCACCTTCGCCCCGCGCTTGGCTAAGCGCGCTGTGTACAATCCCGGCCCGCAGCCGAAATCCGCAATAGTGGTGCCCCTATCGACGATGAACCGGGACGCGATCCATTCCACCGATCGATCGATGAACTCCGCCCTGCGCGATGAAACATCGATAGCCTCATCGAGGTGAAACGAGAGCATCTGCGCTGAGGTATGCTCGTCGGTCCATAGATCGCTGGCAGTGTAGAATTCGAACGGTTCAGGACGTTCGTTGATTTTTTCCAACTCTTCAAACATTGTTCACCATCTATCGCCCAGCATCAGCTGCGGCACCCAGCGCCGTCCACTGCATGCTGTCGTTAGGCATTCCGTCACAGGGCCAAACAATCATGCTACTGCTGGTTCTCCATTGCTTGCGTCGGCAATGGCGACAGCCCGAGTTCTTTCAGAAACGCGTTGTGCTTCGCCGTTGATTCACGAATTTCCTTCTCGATATCGACCAACTGTTTATGCGTGGCCGACAGGTCGATCTCCGCTTCCGGCTCGGCTGTGCTGACGTACCGCGAGATATTCAGGTTGTAGTCGTTCTCTTCGATCTCCTCCATCGGCACCCGTCGGGCGTACCGCTCCTCTTCCTTGCGGTGCCGGTAGGTGTCGACGATCTTCTTGATGTGCGCGGGGTTCAGATAGTTTTGCCGCTTGCCCTTCTCGAAGTGTTCGGCGGCGTTGATGAACAGCACGTCATCCGGCTTCTTGCACTTCTTGAGCACGAGAATGCACACGGGAATACCCGTGGAGTAGAACAGATTGGCCGGTAGGCCGATCACCGTGTCGATGTGCCCGTCGTCGAGCAGCTTCCTGCGGATCGCCGCCTCCTTGCCGCCACGGAAAAGCACGCCGTGGGGCAGGATGATGGCCATCACGCCTTCATCCTTGAGGTAGTGAAACCCGTGCAGCAGAAAGGCGAAGTCGGCCGCGCTTTTCGGCGCCAGCCCGTGGTTCTTGAACCGCATGTCTTCGCCGAGGGCCTCGTTCGGGTCCCAGCGGTAGCTGAACGGCGGGTTGGCGACCACCGCGTCGAATATCGGCTTCTTGGCCGGGTTTTGCTCGCGGAGCATGTCCCAGTCGTTGGTCAGCGAATCGCCGTGGTAGATCTCAAACTCCGAATCCTTCACCCCGTGCAGCAGCATGTTCATGCGGCAAAGGTTGTAGGTGGTGATATTTTTCTCCTGGCCGTAGATCATGCCGACGCTGCCTCCGGCGTTGACCACGCGATTGCGGACGTTCAAGAGCAGCGACCCCGACCCGCAGGCAAAGTCCAGCACGCTTGCCAGCTTCTTTCGGGGGCCGGTCTCGGGGTCCTGGCCGTCGAGGGTGACGATGGCGGAGAGGATGTCGCTGATGCGCTGGGGCGTATAGAACTCCCCGGCCTTCTTGCCCGACCCGGCAGCGAATTGGCCGATCAGGTATTCGTAGGCATCACCCAGCGTGTCGGAATCGGTCGAGAACTCAGCCAGCCCCTCGGCGATCTTCTGGATGATCGTGCAAAGTTTATCGTTGCGGGTCTGGTAGGTCTTGCCCAGCTTCTCCGAGCCGAGGTTGATCTCCGAGAACAGCCCGGAGAAGGTGCTTTCAAACGATTCGTTCTCGATGTACTTGAACCCCTCCTGCAGCGTGTTCAGCAGTTCCCCGTTCTGCGTCCGGGCCATGTTGGCGATATTCGCCCAAAGATGATTTGGCTTGATGACGTAGTGGGCCTTGCGGCGCATCTGTTTTTCGAACGCGGCGATGTCGCCGGCGTTGTCGTCGTACCACACCGACAGCGGCGTCCGGCCGCCGTTGCCGACCGCGTTCGGATCAGGATAGTCCCGCCCCAGTTCCTTCCGCGCCGCCTTCTCGTAATTGTCCGATAGATAGCGCAGGAACAGGAACGCGAGCATGTAATCACGGAAATCATCCGCGTTCATCGCCCCGCGCAGTTGGTCGGCGATGTTCCAGAGGGTCTTGCCCAGTTGTTTCTGGTTGTTTTCAGTCATTGTCTTTTCCTGTCCCTGCTCACTGTTTTCGTTTCTTGATCTTCGCTTCAAGCGCTTTCAACTCGGCTTCGTCCTGTTGGTCGGCTTCTTTGGCTTCGTCTCTTTTGCGCTGCTGTTCGTATTCCAGTGCATAAGGCCGAAGTATGGGTCATCCGCGTTGGCCTCCGTGATAAGTTCGGCGGCGGTTTGCCGCGTAACGGCATAGATCAGAAGGTTCTGCACGCCGGAACTGCACTCCACGGGGCGAACGCACCCGGTACCCCACAGCCAGAATTGCGTCCAGGTTATAGAGTGTGACAGGACGACGGACCTCACGACTGCCTTCGATTTGAACTACCGAGGATTCCTCGGCAGTTGCTTCCCGAATCAGTTCTCCGTCCTGATAAATGTTTTTGAGATGCAGGCCGACATTGTCCACACTTACATCGAACAACTCCGCCATTCCCCTCTGGGAAAGCCAGACCGTCCGCCGATCCGTCCGGAGTTTGATCTGGCTTCGGCCGTCCTGGGTGGTGTAAATAATCAGGTCGTTCATGATAAATTCTTGGGCGCGCCGACGTCCCCGTCGGCATGGGATCTGGGAGCGCCGTTGTCCCCGTCGGCATTGTCAAAGAAAGCACTCGACCAAGGCCAGGCTTCAGCGGCATTGCAAAGTCCAGCTTTTACTGGATTCTGATGGATGTATTCGACAGCTCTTTGGTAATGCCCGGCATCACGAATGTAGCGATCCCAATACTCCCGCATCCAAAGTTGTTTGGAAAAGGGAATCTTTAATGAAAGTTGCTCGTTCTTTCCCAATACCCAGCGCGCGCTATACGATTTCCACCCTTGCACAATGGTGGCCAGATCTATCAAGGGCTCGATCAGTACATGGACATGATTGGGCATGATACACCAGGCATGGAGATGGTATCGCTCGCCATGGAAATACAGGAAAGAATTCTGGACATACTGCGCAACATCAGGGTGCGCGAGCGCACAGCAGCCCATACCGGCATCAAGCCACTCCTCGATGCGCTTGCGGCGCTCAACCTCCCGCTGTTTTTCGGATAGATGCCCAAGCTCTGCCTTTAACTCGGTCAGCTTCGTTTGCGGAAGACTATCGGCAAGGCGGTAGGTAACGAACTGGATAAGGTGCGGGGCGTCACAATGGGGAAGATAGCCACGCGAATACCAACCCCTGGGAGCGCCATCTCTGGGAGCGCCATCTCTGGGAGCGCCGACGTCCTCGTCGGCTTTATTCCTATGCTTGCCGACGTCCCCGTCGGCCCGAGGATGTGTCATGCCGACGAGGACGTCGGCGCTCCCAGCGTTGCTCATGTTTAAACCTCCTCCGGTGCGGGGAAAAGCTGCTGCATCAGGCCGCGTTTGTGTTGCTTGAGAGCGTCGATCTTCGCCGCCTGCGCGGCGATCCGGCGGTCGAGGGCGGAGAGGCAGTCGGCGATACGTTGTTGTTCGGGTTCGGCTGGAACCAGCAACGGGATTGACGCGAAGTCGCCAAAATACAGGCGTAACCGATCGAGGGTCAAACCTCGCGAGTAGGCCATGAGGAGATGCAATATCGCGGGCCGTTTGAAAAGCACATCAAAGAAAGCAGGGCAAGTCCCTTTCTTTGGTTTGAGAACGACGTATGCAGGGCTGACCATGCAATCTTCGGGGGCGACACCGCACGCACCTTGCCACATCCGCATCATGTTATAAGCGATGTCGTTCTTGTGGGCCTTCTTGTTTCCAGTGGGATCTTCGATGTCATAGAAATTTCGGTCAAAGGTAGAGCGCAAGACCATGCCGTCATTGATTGTCACTGAGTAGATAGGTAACCCTGTCTGACCCTTTTCTTTGCGTTGACTAAACAAGCTGCCCGCCTTTTTTCCCTCCCACTCCCCCTTATCCCGGAACTCGGGGAAGCGGAGGCGGGGTTGGGTTTGGCCGGGTTGGGGGAAGAGTTGCTGCATGAGGCCGTTCTTGTGGTCGCGCAGGGCCGCCAGCTTCCGCCCCTCCGCCGCGATCAACCCGTCCAGCGAACTCAGACACTCGGCGATCTTTTGTTGCTCTTGGTTCGTCGGTGGGAGTGGGAGTTGTCAATGGTCACCCTAATGGAGCCACCCATGGTCACCTTAATGGGGCCATTT
>CALJLV010000049.1 GCA_937982505.1 uncultured Desulfobacteraceae bacterium
GTTCCTCCAAATTGAACCACATGTTTTTTAAGATTAGATTTGTACTCTTCTTCTGATATTTCCTTCCCGTTTGGCGAGAAGTATCTGTCTCCATACGACAATGCAGGTGAAAAAATAGCATACAAAACAACGGGAAGAATATAAACAAATAATTTTGTCATTTGCTTTTTCCTCCTATATCATTGACCCATCGTTATCTAATGTGAATATGTAAAGCACAAAATCACCGTCAGTGATGTAAATCGTCATTAAAAAATTCGATCTGAACAACAGCTAATATAGCCCGTACCAATATAAATCCTCGCTGTCAATAGCCGGTAACCAAAGTGGTGATGGCCTATAGGGCCTTTTTCTCACAGCCTCTTTTAATGTGCCACTTTTTAGTGGGTTTCATTTACCAATCGACTGATTTTCGAGCACTCAGGAAATCCCTCCATTCACCCCAACGATTGTCAACGCTTACAATCCCCATCATAGTCGGATATTTTAAACCCGCCAAATTTATCGCCTTTATCACCAAGCATCTATGAGGGTGGGATAGGTCAAATGCAGCAGTTATAGCCCCCCACCGAGGGGGTACCCCCGAAGGGCTGTCGCTTTTGCGATGGCCCTTTTGTCGTTCTGACCCCGTCCCCCAGCAGAAAGGAGACCGTCAATGAAGCAATTGGACCTGTTCCAGGGTGCCGGTTCCATCCCGGCATCCTCCAAGTTCGTCAGTTCCTATCGCATCGCCCTGGTGAGAGACCGGCCGCTGCCCTTCGGTCAGCCCACCCTCAACAACAGCCAGGACGCCCAGGCCATCGTCAAGACCCTCATCGAGAAGATGGGTCAAAGCGACCGTGAGCAACTGGTGGTGATTCTGCTCAACGCCAAGAATGAGGTTGTGGGGGTAAACCTTGTCAGCACCGGGGGCATCAGTTCGGCGCCGGTATGCCCCCGTGAGGTCCTCAAGCCCGCCATTTTGGTAAACGCTTCGGCCATCATCATCGCCCACAACCACCCCTCCGGCCATGTGGAGCCGAGTGCCGACGACCACCACCTGACCGAGAAAATCATCCAGGCATCCACGCTCATCGGGTTCACCGTCCACGAGCACATCATCGTCTCGATGCACGACGAGCGGTATTTCAGCTTCGCCGACAACGGCATCATCAGAGGCATCTACGACACCCTCCGCGACCGCTGACCCACCCGCCGAGAACGGTTCATTCCGTTCCCGGGACCAATCCGAACCAAACCCACGAAAGGAGCGCCTATGGCCTACACACCCGAGTTGTCCCGTCAATCCTCATCCACCCTGCGCCGGATCGCCTGGGCCTTGGACCTGCCCATGACCGAGACCATCGAGCGGGTCTTCGAGCACCTGCCCTGCATCCTCGACCGCCGGAAGGTCTGCGATGCCTGCCGGGACCGGTCCAAGTGCGAGACCTGTGCCTTCAACCCCATCAACAAGAAAGGAGCAACATCATGACCCTGCCCGGAGAGTGCGTCAACGACACCCAGACCGTCTGCTACGAGTGCGGGACCGCGTTGACCATCGGCGTCCATCGTTCTGCGGCTGGCCATTACATCGGCTTTTTCTGCCCCAACTGCGGGCCTTACAGCCGTGAGAGCGGGTACTACCCCACCTTCGAGAAAGCCCAGCAGGCGCTTGATAGCGGTGCCTACTGGCGGATGTAAGGACCGACCGCTTGCCAAGAGGAACGCTGGCAGGCCTTCTTAAACGTCCAAGCCGGACAAGACCTGAAAGGAATGCACCATGTGTGAAAATCGTGTGATCGCTGGATACCAGCAATTCAACGGAAAGCTGGAGCCCGTCGAGGTTCAGTGCGGGGACTTGTTGCCCTTCGGCTTTGGCGGGGTGAGGGTCGTGCTGTGCTCCGCGTGCGATGAACAGGCCCGAAAGCAGTACCCCCAGGGGTGGCGGATCAGCCCCGGTGACCTGTGTGTCCACGGCCGCTACCATGACCCCGCCGGACGCGATTGTGCCTGCCCCTACTGCGAAGAGTAGCCCACGATATTCCAGCCCAAGTCCATTACTGCCGTACCATCCGATTTCATCCACCATCACAACACGAAAGGAGCATCATCATGGAGACCCAGACCTACGAAGAAAAGAAGAACACCCACCCGGTGGAAGTGCCCATTCAGTTGCCTGCTGAAATCATGGAGAGGCTTTCGCATCTTCCGCCCGCCGCGGCCCCGATGGATTGGCCGGTGGAGCGGTTCACCCAGGCCCTTGGACGGCGCGAATCCAACCGCCAGGCCCTTCTTGCCTGGATCGCCGGCAACCTCAAGCAGGGCGTCGACTTCGGGCGCATCCACGTCATCGGCAAGGACAAGTGCCAGTTCGCCAAAGAGGGCCGCGCCTACCAGTGCGACAATTCCAGGCACTGGAGCAAGCCGAGCCTGTGGAAGCCCGGTGCCGAGAAAATCTGTGGCATGCTCGGGCTGGTGCCCAAGTTTCCCAACATCAGCGAGTACGAAAAGGCGGCCCTTACCGGCGTGGACATCAAGGTGATCCTGCTCAAGTGCGAGCTTCATACCAGCACGGGGTTCGTGGCTGCCGAGGGCACAGGTGCCCGGGCTCTGGCCCAGGATAGCGGTGACATCAACAAGAGCCTGAAGATGGCGGAAAAGTCCGCCCACATCGATGCCACCTTGCGCGTGGCGGGGCTGTCCGAAATCTTCACCCAGGACCTGGAGGACATGCTCCAGAATTTCGGAGCAACCCAAACCATCCCGCCTGACGATACCGCTTCGGTGCCCCCGCAACAGACCACTGGCACTCAGTCCCAGCCGCCCCCCAGACCGCCCGAAAGCCAGCCTGCGGGCAGTCGTCCCGCCAACAGCTCCCACAACGGCAACGGTCGCAACCCGCCCAATAACGGCCAGCAGGGAAACGGTGCGGCAAACGGGGGCAACCGCATCACCGGCAAGCAGTACTCCTTCATCATGGACCTGATGAAACAGGCCTCGATGACCAAGGGCGAGCTCAACAAGCACTGCGTCGAGGCATACGGGTCCGTGGTCGATCACATCAGCCGCGGCGATGCGTCCAGCCTCATCGACTGGCTGCGTAGCCGGTAGTTCGAAGCATCATCAAGCTCCATTAGTAGCAACCCCCTCCCGCCGAGCCGCCCGGGCTCATCAGGGCTATTCTGAGTAGCCTCCCTCCGGCATCGATGCCTGTCTGACGAAGTTTCGTAGCACTTCCCGACAACCCAACAAATCCAACCCAAGAGGGGCGGTCTGTCTTCGCGACGGGCTGCCCTTCTTGCGTTCGGGGAAAGGAAAAACAGTCATGACCAGAGCCCAAGCATTGGCAGACTTTCAAACCGCCCTGCACATCAGCCACAGCCAGATCTTCACCTACCTTGGCTGTTCGCTCAAATACCGCTTCCAGTACGTCGAGCAGCGACCGCCCGAGCGCGTCAGCATCGCCCTGCCGTTCGGTTCGGCCGTGCATTCGGGCATCGAGCGCTTCTATCGCAGCATCAAGGACAAGGGGGCGGTCGAGCCCCTGGAAACCATTCTGGAGGTGTTTGAAAATTGCCTGACGGTGGAGTTGGACAAGCGGAAGGCACCGATCCTCTACAAGAAGGAAACACCCGACCGCGGATCGGTCATCGAGATGGGAAAAGGCTTGCTCAAAGCATTCTACGAGGGCATCGACCTGACCGGCTTCGAGGTGGTGGATGTCGAACTGCCCCTGACCGCCCGGCTTTACACCGAGGACGGCCAGCCCACCGATCTGATGGTCACCGGTATTCTGGATGTGGTGCTCAAGGATGCCGTCGGCAACATCGTCGCCGTAGACAACAAGACCGCCAAGAATCCCTATGCCCAGCAGACCGTGGACGAGGACCTTCAACTTTCAAGTTACGCCTACCTGCTGGCTTCCAACCGTTACGTTCTTCCCACCGCTGACGTCTATTGCCGTTTTGATGTGATGAGGAAGTTGAAGACCCCGAAGTTCGAACAGCTCTACACCATCCGCACCGCGGCCCATCGCCGCCGGTTCGCCAAGATCGCCAACGCCGTGCTGGCGGGCATCGACGCCCGGGTGTTCGTGCCGTGCAAGTCCTGGCTGTGCAGCGACTGCCAGTACGCCAAGGCGTGCGGGGAATGGTAGAGCGGTAGGAACGAGGAGCCCCGGTGGTGCGGTGAGAGCTGCCGGGGCTCAAAATCGTCGTGACAATCGGACATGAGGGTGAAAATGTAATCGGGTGTCTCGGCATTACGTTCTGACCACCAGGCAGTTGGTCCATCCCTGTTCATTACAATCCGACCGTCTGGGCAGTTTGTATCATGCTATTCGTCATGACAATCGGACATCAGCGTCAGACCGTCATGGGGTGTCAGGAAGGATGAAGTTTGTTTTCAGGCTGATACAGAAGAATTGACGATGATGACGGTTACTTGGCGAAAATCCGATAATGGTTGCGAAGCGGGCAAGTAGACTGTACCGTGCCCATGCCCACACGATGTTGTTAATGCGCCATCACTGCCATGGCCGGAAGCATCCGATGCCAAACCACAAAGATCTGAAAGCCGCCGCTTACCTCGAACCGTCTATCCATTTTGTCGAGAAGCTCTTGAACATCCAGCTTCGTCGGACAGGCGAATCCGCCTACAGCGCCTTCTGTCCGTTTCACGCCGATACCAAAGACAGCTTTCGGGTCTATGTGGATGGTCATGGCGAAGTGCGGTTCCACTGCTTTGGTGCTTGTGGTGCTGACTGGGACATCTACGACATCATCCAGAGACGGGAACGGTGCAGTTTCAAAGAAGCCCAACTCAAATGGGCCGTCTTCCTCGGTATTGAGGACTTCACTCCATACAGAGGGTACGACGAACGACGCATCCCGGAGCCGAAGGACGAGGTGGAGCCTGACGACACGTCCGGCTTTGTGGAGCCCGATCAACTGCCCCCTGAAATCCTCGACGTGCTCACCGAGGCGGTCGATTTCTACAATCATCTTCTGCTTGCTGAGGAGGCCAGCTTTCCGAAGATCCACGACTACCTGGCACGGCGAGGAGTCGAAAGGGACCTTATCGAGCGGTTCCGTATCGGCTGGGTGCCACCGTACACCGACGAGCAGTATCAAGGCCGGGCTTTGATAGACGCCTTCCTACCACGCTTCAATGAGGATTACCGCACGTTTCAGCCCTTCTATAAGGCGGGGATTGTGCGCCTGCTAAACGATCAAGGAGCACGCGGATACGGCTATTTCATGCAGCAGGTGCGGTGGGACCGCGCTGGTCCGTTTTCCCGCAACTATGGCGACTTTTTCGCCGGCCGGATGACCTTTCCCATCCTCAACATCGAAGGCCAGGTATGTGGCATCATCGGACGCAGGCCAGACAACCGGGGCACCCGCTGGCTGAAACAGCATGGTGGCGCCGGCACCATCAGCACCAAGAGCTGGCTGTTCGGCATCGACAAGGCCCATCGATGTAAGCGTTCGGCCAACCGCACCCCTGTCCTCTGGGCGGCGGCCGCGTCCGGCT
>CALJLV010000050.1 GCA_937982505.1 uncultured Desulfobacteraceae bacterium
CCGGGCCACCGCATTTCGTGGTTTCATGTTATTTCGTGGCGTTGGCTTTGTTGAAGGATCAGGGAAAAGAGGCGCCGCCATGGGGCGCAAACGGCGGGAACATCTCAGACGGAATCCGGCCTCCTGAGGTTCATCCGCTTCATGCGGGATCTGAGCTTGTTGGGGTTGATACCGAGAATCCGGGCGGCTCCCCGGGGGCCTTCGATTCTCCATCCGGTTTCCTGGAGCGTTTTGAGAATGTATTCCCGCTCCACCGCCAGGAGCCCTCTTCTTTCGGGAAGATCCCAACCCTCGTCCGCCTGGCGGGAGGCAAGCGCCAGAGAATTGAGTCTGTCCGCCAGGCGAAGCTCGTGGTCCTCGCACAACAGGACGGCCTTCTCGATGACATTGATCAGCTCCCGGACATTCCCGGGCCAGGTATACGCCTGCAGCGCCCGGATGGTTTCCCGGGGAATGTGTTCAATGCGCCTGCCGAGTTTTTTGGCGAAACGGTCCTTATAGAACGCCGCCAGGGCGGGAATGTCCCCTTTCCGCTCTCTGAGGGGCGGGATGTCCACGGGAAAAACGCTGAGTCGATAGAACAGATCCTGCCTGAACCGGCCTCTGCGGATTTCCTCCTCGATGTTCCGGTTGGTGGAGGCGATGATTCGAACGTCGACTTTCACGGTGTACGGGCTGCCGAGACGCTCGAACTGGCCGTCCTCAATGACTTTGAGCAGCTTGGCCTGCAGCTCCACAGGCAATTCACCGATTTCATCGAGGAAGATGGTGCCGCCGTTGGCCAGATCGAAACGGCCGATCTGCCTCGTCATCGAACCGGTGAAGGCGCCTTTTTCCCTGCCGAAAAGTTCGCTTTCGATCAGGTTGGCGGGCAGTCCGGCGCAGTTGACGTTGATGAAGGGCTTGTTTTTCCGGCTGCTGGACTGGTGCAGAAAGTATGCGAAAAGGCCTTTACCGGTCCCCGTCTCGCCGGTCAGGAGTACCGTCATGTTGGTGGGGGCCACCTGTTGAATGCGGCGCAGGGTGAATTTGATGGGTTCGCTGTCGCCGATGATGTCGCCGCAGTGATCCTTCAGCTTCATCTCGTCGCGCAGATAGATGTTCTCGGCCTCCAACTGAGTCTTGAGTTTCCGGATGATGTCCAGGGCGTTTCTGAGTTCTCTTTCGGTCTGCTGCCGCACCTGGATCTCCTTTTCCAGCTGCGCCACCTTCTGCTCGAGCTTGATCACCAGCCGCTCGTTGTGCGTCCTGAGCACATCTTCTTCCTCAGCCGCTTCCTTGGTCCAGTCAGGGTCGCGGCCATGGGCGGCGGCCATCACCTCATCGATGGCCGCCATCAGGGCCTGCGGTTCGCACGGTTTGGTGATGACGCGGGCTGCGCCGATCTTGACGGCAAGGTCGGCATCTCCGGGACTGGTGTATTCAGCAGTGTAGAAGATGAAGGGGATGTCGCACAGGGCATCGTCCGTCTTGACATGCCGGCAGAACTGGAAGCCGTCCATGACCGGCATGAGAATATCGCTGATGATCAAATCGCTTTTGCCGGACTCAAGCGCCTCCAGGGCCTCGATGCCGTTTGCCGCTGAGCGCACATCGTGGCCGTTCCCTTCGAGCAGGGCTTCCAGGAAATAGCGGTTGGTTTCATTGTCATCCACGATGAGGATCTTCATGGGCTTTCTCCCCCGGTCACCTTCGACGACGGCCGATTCGGGCGCCCTTCGAAGACCCCGTTTCAGACCAGAAAAGAGCGCCGGCGGCGAAGACCGCAAAATGGACGGCGCGGCGCGACGGGCCAGGACACGGATCGCGCATCTAGAGCTGCTCGGCGACGGAGACGGTCCGGTCTCCGAGCAGATTGACATAGGAACCCATCTCGTTGTCGTACCAGCCGTAGATCACCGCCTGGGTCACCGGAATGCGCAGGACCGTGTTGCCCAGGGCCTCCACGACCCGGGGATCGATCCCGGCCGCCTGCTTCAGGTCGAGGCAGATCTCGGCGGTGCGGGTGTGGGTCTCATGCCCTTCGATGAGGGTCGCGGCCCGCGGGGCGCCGACAATGTCCACCGACACGCTCTGCCTGTCGCTGTAGTGAAGGTAGCCGTTGAGGTCCTCGGCCGCCGCCCGGCGGTAGATGCCCTTGATCAGCCCGGCGCGGATCGGCTCCGCGGCCGGATCCTCCTGGAGGTTGAGCACCAGGATGATCAGTGAGCCGCTGCTGGTGGGGATGCGCACCGACTCGGCGATGAACCCGATGCTGGCCATTTCGGGGATCACCAGGCTCAGGGCCTTGGCCGCGCCGGTGGTGGTGAGGATGATGTTGTTCAGGATGCTGCGGTTCTTGCGCAGATCGCTCTTGCCGCTGCCCGGCAGGCGGTCGAGCACCTGCTGGCTGCCGGTGGCCGCATGCACGGTGGCCATGGAGGCCGACAGGATCCGTCTGGCCCCGAAATGGTTCAGCAGGGGGCGTATCATGTGGGCCAGGCAGGTGGTGGTGCACGAGGCGTTGGACACCACCCGATGGCGGCGCGGATCGAAGTGGTGGGCGTTGATCCCCATCACCGTGGTCACCGCATCGGCGGGCATGGGCGCCCCCTTGGCCTTGATCTTGAAAGGTGCGGACACGATCACCTTCTCGGCCCCGCTGTCCAGGTGGCCGCGCAGCGATCCGCCGGGGGCATCGCCGGCCAGGGTGGGATCGAGAAAGCGGCCGGTGGTGTCCACCACCAGGCGCACGTCATGATCGGCCCAGCCGATCTCGGCCGGGTTGCGCTGTTCGCGCAGCAGGCGCACCGGGATCCCGTCGATGCGCAGGGTGCCGCTCTCTTCGTCCAGATCCGTGATCAGCGGCCGGGCCCGGTACCCGTACAGATAGGTGTGCAGGGCGCCGTAGGTGGAATCGCGCTCAATGTAATCGGCGATATCGGCCAGGCGCGTGCCCGCCCTGCGGCCCAGGTTGACCACGATCTGCCGGAAAAAGCGCCGCCCCACATGATGCCAGAGCGTCAGCTTGCCGATGCGGCCCAGTCCGTTGATGCCCAGTACCATATCGCTGGCCGGATCATTGTGTTTTTCCATCTTCGACCTCCTCGCCCCGGGCCTGGAGAAATGCGTCTTGGCCTCATGGACGTTGACCGTCTCCATTTTCCCTCTCTCCGGAAAGACTTAGTCCATGCCCGGCATCCTACCATAGGGCCCCACCCCGTGCAAACCGAAGCCCCTACACGGCATGAACGCGGTGGGCCGCCCCGTTTCCCGGGGCCGCATGGGCCCGCAAACGCCC
Organism: uncultured Desulfobacteraceae bacterium; assembly: GCA_937982505.1. GTDB lineage: Bacteria > Desulfobacterota > Desulfobacteria > Desulfobacterales > UBA2174 > UBA2174. The sequence goes on from CALJLV010000050.1 coordinate 3,281, forward strand.
CTGGTAGACGATCCCGGCCTGACCGTCGATGCTGATGAAGTCCCCGCTGCGCAGGGTGACCTTTTCGAAGCGGCACTCGCGCCGGCGTTCGTCGCAGACCAGGGTGGTGCAGCCCACCACGCAGGTTTTTTCCAGCCGGTGGGCCACGACGGCCGCATGGGAGGTGACGCCGCCGCGGGCCGTGAGCAGCCCGTCGGCGGCATAGATCTCCTTGATGTCGTCGGGCACCGTGTCGTTGCGCCCCAGGATCAGGTGGGTTTCGGGCTCTTCACGCCGCCAGCGGTCGATCTCCTCCAGGGTGAAGACCAGCCGCCCGGTCATGGCCCCGCCGGCCACCCCGATGCCATGGCCCAACTGACGTGCCGGATCGAGCTCCTCGGGATCGAAGGCGTAGACCTTCTTGCGCTCACGGATGGCCATGTCCCGGGTCTGGAGCAGATAGAGGTCATCGGCCGTGGGCCCCTCGAAGGTGAACTCCATCTCCTGGGGACTCCACCCGTGGCGGTAGATCAGGATATTGGCCCATTCCTTGAGCCGGTTGTAAATCTCCGGGAAGTGGGTCTCCAGGGTGATGTCGGTCTCGCGCATCTCGCATTCCTGCTGGAAAAGCGAGATGGGCAGGGTGGTCACCAGGCCGCTGACCACGTCCTCGCCCTGATTGCCGATGGTGAAATCCCCCCACAGCTTGAGGATGTCTCCGGACCAGCGCGGATTATGGGTGAAAAAGACCCCGGTGCCCGACGCGCGGCTGCGGTTGCCGAAGACCATCTTCTGGGCCGTCACCGCCGTGCCCCAGTCGTCCGAGATGCCCATGATCTTGCGGTAGGTGCGGGCCCGGCCGGAGTGCCAGGAGGCGAAAACGCTGCGGATGGCCATCACCAGCTGATCGAAGGGGTCCTCGGGGATCTGGATGTCGTGGTCCTGGACCAGGGTCTTGTAGGCCAGGGCCACCAGGCGCATCTGTTCGCCGGGCAGATGGCGCTTGAAGGGAATGCCGTGGTGCCGCTTGAACTCGCTGATGATGGCGTCGAAGGCGTCGCGCTCCAGGCCGAAGGCCATCCCGCTGCACTGGATGAAACGCCGGTAGCAGTCCCAGGCGAACCAGGCGTTGCCGGTGGCGGCGGCGATCCCCTCGGCGATTTCCTCGTTGATCCCCACGTTGAGAAAAGTGTCCATCATCCCGGGCTGGCTGATGGCCGCCCCGCTGCGCACCGAGAGCAGCAGGGGATTGTCGGGCGCACCGAAGCGCTGGCCGGTCTGGGCCTCCAGGCCGGCCAGGTGCCGATCGATCTGCTCCTTGAAATTCTGTTCGGCCCGCGGGTAGCCCTCGATGAGGGTACGGCAGCGGAACACCTCGGTGGTGATGATGAAGCCGGGGGGCACCGGCAGCCCGAAGCGTTTGAGCTGCACCATGTTGTACCCCTTGGTGCCCAGGTAGATGATCCCGGCCACCCGGGGCTTGGGCGGATCGATGGGGGTCATGGCCCGCTGGGGGTCGAAGTTGAGCAGCAGGTGGAGCTTGTCCTTGGGCAACCGGTCGGCCTGGTGAAAGAGGGTGCTCAGAATCCGGCCCAGAAAACGGTCCAGCTGCTGAAGACCGAGGCTCATGGCGATCTGATCCCGGAAAAAGATCTCCGAAATCCGGTGGCGCAGCCGCTCGCGATCGTCGATCCGCTCGGCGGGCATGAACTTGGGCAGGATCTGGTGGGGAGGAATCTGGTCCAGGATGCGGTTGAGATTGGCCTCGTGGATGTTGTTGAAATGGTCGTTGATGACGTTCTTGACCGCCTGGGCGAAGCCTTTGAAGATGTCCAGATACTGGGTGAAGGTAAAGCCGCGTACTTCCAGCGAGTGGGCCAGCAGTTCAAGCTGGCGCTCCAGTTCGACGGAACTGAGCCCTTCCACCCGCAGGGCCTTGTGGAAGAGGCGCAGCCGATCGTAGATCTGAAAAAAGGTCGCCTTGGTGATCAGCGACAGGTCCAGCTCCTCGATGGTGCGGTCAAAAAGGGTGTTGGTGAGCGACTCGATGCGAAAGGCCAGCCCCAGGGCGTCGAACTTCAGCTCGTGGTAGCTGCCGTACATGGAAGGGATGTCCACGGTGAAGTGGCGCTTCTTGTAGATGTCTTCCCGGATCTCGTATTGCTGTTCGCCCAGCAGCAGCGTCTTGAGCCGCTCGGCGTAGTCCAGCAGCCGGTTGAGGCGCCCCTTGATTTCCGGCTCGTCCAGGGCCGCCTGGAGCTGGTCCAGGTCCGGAAAGGCCTCGGTGCGCAGGAGGGCCAGATAGGCGTTCATGTCCACGAAGACCAGGTTGTACTTCTGATGCAGCATGCGGTAGAAGGCCACCATCAACCCCATCCGCTCGCTATCGATCCTGTCGACCCCCGGGACCTGGTCGATGAGGGTCTTGACCGCCTCTTCCGGACCTTCCAGCAGGCCCCGGGGCAGTTCCAGCCCCTGCCGGCGAAGATGGGCCAGGATCCGCCGCGGCCCGTCGACCCAGGGCCCTTCGGCCTCGATCTGGGCGTGCAGATACGGCGGCAAAAAGGCGTCCAGGACCTGCTTGTCGCCCTTTTCCCAGAAGGCCAGGACGGCTTCCATCAGGTCCAGCACCCGGCTGCTGCTCTCCACATGGCTCTGCTTGCGCAGAAAATGGACCAGCGGATCGCGCCGGTGCATCAGCTCGTCGGCCTGGGTGGAGATGTCCCGCAACCGCCCCTCGGCCCCGATGTCGTTGAAGTAGACCGGAAAGAGCCGGGCGAGTTGCTTGGCCAGGTTGTAGACCGGAGCGATCCCGCTGTTGAGCAGATGGGTCACGTCGCGCTGAAACAGGTCGGTGTCCTTGATGAACACCCCGCACAGGGACAGGTGGATGATCAGATAAGAGATCAGCCGCGGCGACCATTTGGGGTTGCGCTGGATCAGGGCCAGCCAGGTGCGGATGTTCTGCAGGTGGGCGCTGTTGACCTTGATCTGCCAGTCGTCGCCCACCCCGCCGATCATGGGAGCCTGGAAGCCCAGGTCGATGACCGCGTCGATAAAGTAGTTGACCAGCTCGCTGTCGTCGGTCTTGTAAACCCCCTTGCCCATGGTGAGCACGCAATTGAGGGCCGTGGCCGGAAACTCCAGGGTGCGGGTCTTGAGAATAGCAAAAGTCTGGTCGATGAGCCGTTTGACCCGGTAGTCGGGCTCGTTGGCGATGAGCCAGCTCAGGGTGCGGTTGATGTCGCGCAGGGTCTCTTCGTGGATCATCCCCAGCCCCGGGATGTTCATGATGTGAAACAGGAAGATGATCTTCCAGCGCTGGCCGTCGCCCTTCTGCCCCCCGGCGGCCAGAAGCCGACGGGGAATCAGGCGGTAACGCTCCACGATCTGGGCGTAGCCGGTGAGGGCCACCAGTTGCCGGGTGAAATCGCCCCGGGTCGGGTCGGCCCCGGACACCAGGGCCTCCAGGCACCCCTGCCAGGCGGCGATGTCCCCGTGCCCCAAGCCGGTAAAGATATGGTCCAACCCGCCCCCGAGGGCTTCTTCCATCTGGGCGGCGAACCAGTCCCGCGGATCGGGCTGGTCCAGCCAGTAGCGGTAGGCAGCCTCGTAGTAGCGGATCAGGGCGGCGTTGCAGGCCGCGAGGTCGGCATCCCGGGGGGCGCTCTGCACCAGGGCCTCGGCCAGGCGTGGCAGCTGGTAGTGGCTGCGCACAAAGATCATCAGACGCTCGGCATCGCAGCCCAGCAGGCGCTGGAACACCGCCTCGATGGCCATCATGAAGCGGGGCAGATCCGTCCCGCTGTCGCGGATCATCTTGTCGACGAACAGCAGCAGGTTGTCCACCGCGTCGCTGCGCACCGCCGCGTCGCTGCGTTCCGCATCCAGGACCCGGAAGAAAATCTCCACGAACCGCTCGGCCGCCGCTCCCCCCTGGGGATGAAGCACCAGCAGATGGAAGTAGTCCAGGGCATAGGTGCGCGCCTCGCCGACGATGAAGGGCCAGTTCTTGTAGGGGTGGGACAACTCCTTGAGAAAAGTGGTCACCCCCTCCATGATCCCGTAGTAGCGGGACATGACCTCTTGCAGGACCGCATAGCGCGGATCGATGGCGACATCGATATGGTAGTCGGCGATGTTGGCTTCCAGGGCTTTGGAACGGATCATGGGGGATCTCTGAAGTTGGGGGGTATCCATCGGCCAATCACGTGCCGGACCGGTCCGACGGGTCTGACCGGCCCGGCCTTGACCTTGAACACAAAGCCCCGCCTTGCGGCAGGGCTCCGGTGACAAAAGAACAGGGCATCCTTGCCGCAGGAGCGGCTCAGATCTCCAGCCAACTGTCCGAATAGAGGGTTTTTCCCAGGATGACGTTGACCGTCTTGGCGTATTCCTGCATCTCCTTGGAAAGGCCGGCGATGTCCGGATCGTTGCCGTCCATCATGCCGTAGATCAGATCCACGATGTCCTGGCGCTGCCCTTTGGCGATGGCGGTGAGCTTTTCGTCCAAGGGATCGCTGATCACCGAGTACATCCCGCATTTTTCCAGCATCACCATGTAGGTCT
>CALJLV010000051.1 GCA_937982505.1 uncultured Desulfobacteraceae bacterium
CAGGAAGAAATGCGCGCGTATGTGCAGACCGGATCGTGCCTGATGCAATTTCTCTCCAGGGCTCTGGACGACCCCCATGCCGAGCCCTGCGGCCGATGCGCCAACTGTATCGGCGAGCCGTTGCGGCCGGAAACGATCGATACGGAGTTGGCCAATGCGGCCAGCCTGTTTTTGAGGCGCAGCCACCAGGCTATTGCTCCGAGGAAACTGTGGCCCCCGGACGCGCTTCCGGTTTATGGCTATCGAGGCCGGATCGCAGCGGCACAAATGGCCAGGGAAGGGCGAGCCCTCTGTCTGTGGGGGGATGCCGGGTGGGGGCGGATGGTACAGGATGGCAAGTATCACGACGGGCGTTTCAGCGATGAACTCGTTGACGCTTGTCGGCAGATGATCGACTCCTGGTCGCCGGACCCATTTCCGGTATGGATGACCTGTGTGCCATCGCTGACCCGGCCGGAACTCCTTCCGGATTTTGCCCAACGGCTCGCCACCCGTCTTGAAATGCGGTTTGTCCCCCTGATAAGAAAAGTTCGCGCCAATCGGCCGCAGAAAGAGATGCAAAACAGCTTTCAGCAGGCCAACAATCTTGATGGGGTCTTTTCCTTGGAAAGCAGCGACCTGCCGGAAGGGCCGGTGCTGCTTGTCGACGATATGGTGGATTCGGGCTGGACCTTTACCGTCATCGCGGCTCTGCTCAGGGATGCGGGCTGCCCGGTCGTGTTTCCCCTGGCTTTGGCCATGAGTTCGCATGGCAACGGATGAAATGCCGAACATGAACCCTGACGAATTGACCAGCGATGCCAAGGTGATTCTGATGCTCTGCGGGCATTTCCGCGAGCCAGAGTCATCAGGGGCCGAAAAGCCGCTCAGTCTCGGAGAATACAACCGGCTGGCGGCCTGGATGCACGATCATGATCTGCGGCCTGAGGCATTGTTGACCGACAGCGGTCTTCGGATGCTGCAAGAGGCCCCGCCCGACATTGACGCATCCCGCATCGGACGGCTGCTTGCGCGTGGTCCAACCATGGCCTTTACTGTTGAAAAATGGACCCGTACCGGCATCTGGATCCTCTGCCGCAGCGATGCTCGTTACCCGGAGCGGCTCAAAAGGCACCTCAAAAAGCAGGCGCCGCCGATTCTGTACGGCATCGGGGACATGGGGTTGCTCGACCGGGGCGGGTTGGCCATCGTGGGGTCGCGCAACGTGGATGGCGCCGGGGAAAATTTTACCCGCCAGGCGGCTCGGGGCTGTGCCGGGCAAGGCATACAGGTCGTTTCGGGCGGCGCCCGGGGGGTGGATGAGATCGCCATGCGAAGCGCATTGGAAGCCGGCGGCACGGTTGTCGGCGCACTGACGGACAGTTTGTCGAAGGCGGCCATGACCGGCAAGTACAGAGATTCAATTCGAAACAAGCGCCTTGTGCTGGTGAGCGCCTATTCCCCGGAGGCCCGTTTCAACGTCGGCAACGCCATGGGTCGCAACAAGCAGATCTATGCACTGGCCGATTACGCGCTCATTATCAGCGCCGAAAAGGGCAAGGGCGGCACTTGGGCCGGAGCGACGGAGGAACTCAAACGCGATCACCCGCGGCCTGTTTTCGTCCGGGACGGCGAGAACGCGCCCGCCGGCAACCGTGAGCTGTTGACACTGGGTGCACGACCTTTCCCATCACCTCCATGGGGGGACGGCTTGGGGCGGCGATTGGCCGGAGCACCCGAAATCCGGAAGACCCCTGCAGGCGTGCAGCGAACCCTTTTCGGAGAACCGGAACCATTGCCCCGCGCGGCTGCGGCCATCGAGGAGGCGTCCGCGGCCTATGGGGCGTGTGAAACCATACCGGTGCAGCGCCCATTTCCGTCACCAACTGGAACGGCATCCCCGCAGGCCGGTATTTTTACAGCGGTGCTGCCTGTTTTACTCAACGCACTGGAGCGGTGGCAAACTTCTCAAGACCTGGCAAAAGCACTGGACGTGCGAAAATCTCAATTGGACGATTGGCTCCAACGAGCGGTTGCTGAAGGCTTGGTGCAAAAAAAAGGCCGGCCGGTTTCGTATCGGCGCAAATGATTGTCCCAAAACGCTTCATCCTGGATTCGATCCAGGGTCCATGTCCATAGGCAAGAGGTATCCTGAAAAAGTATTTGCGTGCTCGAATCATCGCCACATCCAAACAGGCTTGGAGAATGAACAACGCAACAAGTCACCGGATCCGGAAGGTCTCATCATGACCAGAACCCGTTTCAATGGAAAACGTCTGGCTCAAACCGGCCGATGCCGATGAACCTGTCGCCGGTCCGCGCCAGTCGATGCTTTTTCCGGTGCAGGAACCTGCCCCCGAGCATATCGTGCATTTACCGGGTAAAAAGAGTCCCCGGGGGTGGAAAAAAGTGGTCTCGCGGAGCGAGTCCGGCCAGACCTACTTCATTGCCGAAACCACGGGTTGGAATGCGCCTTTCGCCCTGTCGCTCCACAAAACATCTCTTGCCAGCCTTCCCGAAGACCGCAACCGCTTCCCTTGCGCCCTGTGGCTTCGCGATGTCTTTTCTTCCGGGGTGCGGCGATTGGCCTTGTCCGCCGAAGCCATGCGGCTGCCTTCCGCCCCCACCCTTCAGGCGGGATATCTGCCGGATGGTTCAAACCTGCCCTATGTGGTGGCGCGTCTGGAGGGAAAAGAGGATCTTTACACAAACCGTGTTTCAAGCTCTTTCATCGGTCTACGACACCCAGATTCTGATCGCCACCCATTCGCCGCTGATCCTGGGGCTTGCCTCTCTGGACGATCTCTTGTGCTTCGGCCGCACCGAGGAGGGGGCGACCGACATCGTCGCCGGCCGCGAACATCCGCGCCTGCGGGACTGGCAAGGCACGCTGGACCTGTCCACCCTTTTTGCCGCGGGGGTGCTCGGATGAATCCGGAATTGATCTTGCTGGTAGCCGACAAGAACATGGAAATCTGGGTGTGGAGCGCATCGCCCCATGTGGAAGACGTGCTGGGGTGGAAGGGATCAACCCCGCCGCTCAGATCGTGGCTTCGCAATCAGGGTTTGTGGGCCGATAAACGGGCCAAGCC
>CALJLV010000052.1 GCA_937982505.1 uncultured Desulfobacteraceae bacterium
TTGGCCGGGTTGGCGAACTGGTTGGGCATGAAGGCGCCGGCCTCGCGGGCCGCGATGGCTTCGGCGCGGGCGATGGCCCCCGCCATGCCTTCGGCCCCGGGGGTCAGGACCAGCTCGGCGCCCAGATGCCGCAGCAGCTTGCGCCGCTCGACGCTCATGGTCTCGGGCATGGTCAGACAGAGCCGGTAGCCGCGGGCCGCGGCGATGAAGGCCAGGCCGATGCCCGTGTTACCGCTGGTGGGCTCCACGATGAGGGATCCCGGCCCGAGGCGCCCCTGAGCCTCGGCCGCGTCGATCATGGCCCGGGCGATGCGGTCCTTGACGCTGCCCAGAGGGTTGAAAAACTCCAGCTTGGCCAGGACCTCGGCCTTCAGATCGCCGGCCATGCGGCCCAGGCGCACCAGGGGGGTGCGGCCGACGGTGGCGTCGATGCGGTCGTGAATCGGCATGGCGGGCCTCCTAGACGTGTCTGCGGCGACACGCGGTTATCGGACAGCTTTGGGGAATTATGCGAAAGCCGCCGCCCCTTCGATCGATCCGGCCGCGCCGGCGGCCAGGGGCGAAACGTGTCGCTGTCCTCATGGTTTTTGGGCGCCCATGCGGCCGATGACCAGCCGCGGGGTTTCCAGGATCACCCGGGTGTCGGGGGGTACCGACTCGGTGAGCCAGACATTACCGCCGATCACCGAGCGGGCCCCGATGACGGTGTCCCCGCCCAGGATGGTAGCCCCCGAGTAGATGATCACGTCGTCTTCGATGGTCGGATGGCGTTTGCGGCCGCGAAAGCGGGCCCCGGCATCCTTGGGCAGGGAGAGGGCGCCCAGGGTGACCCCCTGGTAGATGCGCACGTTATGGCCGATTTCGGTGGTTTCGCCGATGACCACCCCGGTGCCGTGGTCGATGACAAAACGTTCGCCGATGGTGGCGCCGGGATGGATGTCGATCCCCGTGAGGCTGTGGGCGTGCTCGGTCATGATGCGCGGCAGCAGGGGAACTTCCATCTGGTAGAGCCGGTGCGCCACCCGGTAGACCGTGATGGCGAAGATCCCCGGATAGGAAAAAACGATTTCGTCGTGACTTTTGGCGGCCGGATCCCCCTCGTAGGCGGCGCGCACGTCGGTGGCCAGGGTCCTGCGGATCCGCGGCAGGATTTCAAGCAGTTCCAGGCAGAGGCGCCGGCCCCGCTCCACGCAGTCGCTGCAGGCCAGATCATGGCGCAGGCACTCGTGGCGGATCGAATGGGTGATCTGTTCGCTGAGCTGGTCGTAGAGCCGGGAGACGGTCTGGCCCAGGGCGTAGCGGTAGTTGACCGGATCGAGTTTTTCACGGCTGAAGAATCCAGGAAAGAGCAGTTCGCGCAGCCGGGCGATGATGTCCACCACGTAGCCCTCGCTGGCCAGGGGCTCCTGGTCGATGTGGGAAAAGCACTCGCGGTCGTCGCAGCTGGCGATGATCCGTTCGGCGATTTCGGGCAGGCGCGAGCGCATCCGGGCGCAATCGTCCAGATCGCTGCGGCACGGGCCGTGGTCGGGGCATTTGTCGCTTGTCATGGGGACCTCCTGCGGGTCCTGCCCGGACCCTGATGGTATCCAACGCCCTACTAAGCTAAGGTGCATTCAGGACTTGTCAAAAACGCCCTGGTATGGGAAAAGAAAACGATTTTCCTTGTGGCAAAAAACGCTTCGACCACCATCAAACGCACCGGGAGGCCATGCATGAAGCTCAAACAAAGCGGTATAGAATTGGCGGATGCCATTCGCAAAGCCATTAGCGACTGTGAAATCACTGCCAGCGAATACAACGAAATTCTTCAAGTCGCCAACGCCGACCAGCACATCGACTCCCAGGAAAGGCAGTTGCTCTCGCAGTTGCAGCAAATGATCGCGAACGGAACGATCACCCGCGTGCGGGGCTGAAGGTCGGCCCCCTGCGATCCGCGCCTCGGATGCCGGACCTCGTTCCGGGGCGCCGTTTTCTTCCTGCCGCAAACAGCCGTCAGGCTTCTTCCATGATGCGCCGGAACGCTTCGCGGCTTTCGGCCAGATCCTCGCGCCGCTCGGTAAAGATCTCCATCGTCACGGTGGCCACCGCGGCAAAACGATTCAGCGCCTTGGCTAAACGCGCAAAGGGGACCTTGCCCCGGCCCACCGGCAGGTGATCGTCGCGCCGGCCCCCGTTGTCACTCACGTGCAGGTGGCCCAGGCGCTGGCCCCAGGTCTCGACAAACGCCAGCAGGCGTTTCCCCCGGCGTCCGTCGATAAAGGCGTGGCCGGTGTCCAGGGTGAGCCGCAGATCCGGCCGGGCCGCAAAGAGCGGGCCGAATTCCTCCGGTTCCACGCAGACCCCGTAGCGGGGGAACATGTTTTCCAGGCAGACGGCCAGGCCCAGGCCGGCGGCGTGGTCCAGCATCCGATCCATCCCCTCGGCCACCAGGGGCCGGACCAGTTCCCGGGCCAGGACGGCCAGGCCGCCGATCACGGGCGGGTGGGCCACCACCTTCTCGGCGCCCAGCGCGGCGGCCGCATCCAGGCTGCGGCGGATCTCGTGACGCGAGGCGGCCCGGATGCCCGGGGTCAGATCCGCGGTGGAGACGAAGGTGGGCAAATGGCAGACCAGTCCCAGGCCGTGGTCGGCCAGGGCCCCCAGGATCTCGTGTTTTTCCCGGCGCACCAGGGCATGATGGGCCAGGGGGGCGTCGAGGGTCAGTTCCAGGTAGTCGAAGCCCAGGGCCGCGATGGCCCGGATCTCGTCGACCACTGGCCGCAGGGGAAAATTCATGGCACCAAAGCGCATGGTCGCTCCTTTCGGTGGTCTGGTCCGGGGTGAAGGGCTCACCCATACACCAGATCGCGGCCCCCTGGGTAGTGGCGCCGTGAGGTTCTGGAAGCGGATAGATCCATTTGACACCCGTTCTTTGACCGTATAAATTGCTTCGTTTCGAAAGACAGGGCAACCGCAACCCGCAACCAGAGACCCGCACCCCAAGATGCTTCAAGTCGAAAACCTCACCAAGGGATACGGCGGCCACGTGCTGCTGGACGCGATCAGCTTCAAGATCAACCCCCGCGAACGGGTGGGCCTGGTGGGCCGCAACGGCCACGGCAAGACCACCCTCATGCGCATGATCGTGGGCGAGACCCGCCCGGACGCGGGAACCATCGCCATCCCCAAGAACTACCGCATCGGCTACGTGCAGCAGCATCTGGACTTTACCCGCCCCACCGTTCTGGAAGAGGGGATGACCGGGCTGCTGCCGGCCGAACGCGACCACCACTGGAAGGTGGAGAAGATCCTGGCCGGGCTGGGATTCTCGCCGGCCGACCTCCAGCGGCCGCCCGGCGAGTTCTCCGGCGGCTACCAGGTGCGCCTCAACCTGGCCAAGATCCTGGTGAGCGACCCGGACCTGCTGCTGCTGGACGAACCCACCAACTACCTGGACATCACCTCCATCCGCTGGATCGTGGGCTTTCTCAACAACTGGCCCCGGGAGCTGATGGTCATCACCCACGACCGGGGCTTCATGGATCAGGTGGTGACCCATATCCTGGGGATCCACCGCCAGAAGGTGCGCAAGATCCCCGGCGATACGGGCAAGTTCTACGAACAGATCGCCCAGGAAGAGGAGATCCACGAGAACACGCGCCTCAACGACGAAAAGAAGCGCCGGGAAGTCGAGCTCTTCATCAGCCGCTTCCGGGCCAAGGCGCGTCTGGCCGGGATGGTCCAGTCGCGCATCAAGACCCTGGCCAAGATGGAAAAGCGCGAAAAACTCCAGGGCGTCGAGACCCTCGATTTCGCCTTCCGCTACAAACCTTTCACCGGCCGCCACATCCTGCGCACCGAAGCCTTGAGCTTCGGCTACGATCCGGCCCGGCCCCTGATCCGCGGTCTCGATCTGCAGGTCGCCGCCGGCGAGCGGATCTGCATCGTGGGCCCCAACGGCCGGGGCAAGACCACCCTGCTCAAGCTGCTGGCCGGCCACCTGGCCCCCGGCGGCGGACAGGTGCAGCGGGCCGCCAACCTTACCGAGGGTTTTTTCGAACAGACCAACGTCCAGAGCCTGGTGGACGAACGCACCGTGGAAGAGGAGATCGGGGCCGTGGCCCCGGACTTCACCCGCACCCAGGTGCGCAACATCTGCGGGCTGATGATGTTTTCCGGAGACGACGCCCTCAAGAAGATCGCCGTCCTTTCCGGCGGTGAGAAGGCCCGGGTCATGCTCGGCCGCCTTCTGGCCTCCCCGGTGAACCTGCTGCTGCTGGACGAGCCCACCAACCACCTGGACATGGACAGCTGCGACGCCATGCTGGCGGCGCTGGACCAGTTTCCCGGCACCCTGATCATGGTCACCCACAACGAGATGTTCCTCCACGCCCTGGCCCAGCGCCTGGTGGTCTTCCAAAACGACGGGGCGTCGGTGTTCTGGGGCGGATACCAGGAGTTTCTCGATCAGGGGGGATGGCGCACCGAGACCGGGCCGAAACGCCCCAAGCGCGCCGCGCCGTCGCGCCTGCCGGCGACCGAGGCCGCGGCGCCCCGGCCCGAGGCCAAGACGGACCGCAAGGCCCTCAAGCGGCTGCGCTCCGAGCTGGTGGCCGAGCGGGCCCGGGTCTTGCGGCCACTGGAAAAGCGCATCGCCGCGGCCGAAAGAACCATCGAGGCGCGCGAGGTGGAAATGGGCTATCTCAACGACGCCCTGGTGGCCGCCTCCCAGCAAAGCGATGGGGAACGGATCCGCGAGTTGTCCCAGGCCCTGCACCGCTGCCAGGAGACCATCGAGGCGGCCTTCGCCGACCTGGAAGCGGCCACCGACGAGATCGAGGCCCGCAAAAAGGAATTCGAACAACGACGCAAGGAGATCGAGCCCTGATGAACGCCGACCTTTCCTCCCGGCCCCAGCGCATCGCCGTCTTTCAGCAGAACGGCAGCGGCGAACGCAAGATCGCCGGGATCCGTCGCTACGGCCGGGACCGCTACGCCCTGCGGAGCATCGACCTGCCCGCCGGGCTGCCGCCGGTGATCGACGATGCCGACCTGTACCTGCCCGCGGTTCTCGATGCCGACCTGGTGTTGGACTACCTGACCCATCCGGACCTGTCCCACGATCTGGCGGCCCGTTGCAGTATCGAGGGCGTGCCCTACATCGGCTCGGGCAAGAAGCACCTGGTGGAGGGGGTGCTGATGCCGGTGACCTGCTGCGCCCTGACCCACCAGGAGGGGCTGGGCCACTACGGCCGGGATTTCGGCATGCCCCGCCTGGCCGTGCGCACCGAGAACGGGCGCATCGCCGAAATCCGCGTCGAGCGCGGGGCCCCCTGCGGCGCCACCTGGCCGGCGGCCGAAAAGATGATCGGACGAGAGCTGGACGAGGCGGTGGTGCGCATCGGCGTCGAGTGCCAGTTCCACTGTTCGGCCAACCCGGCCGGGTGGGACCCGATCTACCAGAAAAGCCCGGTGCACGTGGCCGGCGACCTGCACTCGGCGGCGCTCAAGGCGGCTCTGGCGAGAGCTGGGGTGAAAAGCGGGGGACGGTCCCGATGAGAACGCGGGATGTTGTGGGTGCAGCAACCCGGATACGACACTCGGTATTCCTGGATGTTTTTCGTAAAGGATTGGCTGAGAACAAGGACGGTACCCCAATCCGAGTTTCCCGGTCGATGCCATCGAATACGATAGCGAAATGGTCGCCTACACGGATATCCTGAGAAATGGAATATCCCCGACAGCCACCATCCCCCGATATCCCGGAAAGAAGCCGCCCCCATCATCGAGGCCTTTCAAAAGCGGCAAGAAGTTCAAGAAATGCTGCCTGGGAAAAGCGTGACATAAATTTTCAGGACCCCCTGGATGCGCCGCCGGATGATTTCCAGCGGCGTGACGGGATCCGCGTCGCGGAAGGTCTCGCCGTAGCGGTCCGGCAGGTACTGGCGCAGCAGAGCGGCTGGAACCGGTCCGGCCAGATTGGCAAAGAGCCGATCCACGGCGCGCCGGGCGGCCGGGTGGGACCAGTAGTAGCGGATGCGGTCGCGGTAGCTGAAATGGCGCAGGAAGCGCAGTTCGGCCTCGCCGCCCCGGTAGTGGTCCTGCCAGTGTGCGGGCCGGGCCGTCATGAGATCCTCCATGACCTGCGCCAGGTTGGAAGGCGCATCGACGCCCGGGAGCCGGTTTTCGATATGGGCCAGGGCGTACAAGGCTTCGCGAAGGGCGAAGGTCAGACAGGGGCCGATCTTGAGCAGGCAGAAATGGTCGGCCACCAGGCGGCGCAGGGCCGTCGGCGGCTGGAAATCGGCCGCGTGGACTTCGAAGGCCAGGTCGGCGGGCAGCCGGTCGTGGATCGCGCTCAGGGCGGCGGCCCGCTCGGGTTGATAGGCGCCGATGGCCGCATCCCCGAAGTCGATCCCGGGCTGGACCACCACCGCCATCACCCGCCGCCAGGCATCGATCAATCCCGCCGCGGCAAATGCCCGGCGGAACGCGTCGATATCTTCCACCAAGGCTTGCGGCGAGGTCACCGGCGCCTGGGCGTGGCCGTCCAGGCCGCCCCCGGGGGTGGGCACGTCGGCGCCGATCACGTAAAGGGGACGCCCGGCAGCGCCCAGACCCGGGTTGGCGGCCTCGGCCGCCTGGCACAGGGCCGCGGTTCGCGCCGCCACGGCGGCGGACGGCAGGCCATCGCCGGGATCGTCGGCGCAGGGCATGCTGGCATCCAGATGCAGCTTGTCGAAGCCGGCCGCCGCGCATTCCCTGGCCAACCCCATGGCCTGTTGCATGGCCGCTTGGGCCGGCAAGCGGCGCCAGGGATAGGGCCCCAGATGATCGGCGCCGATCAACAGCCGCCCGTCTGGCAGTCCGGCTGCCCGGGCACGGCGCCGGACATCCCGGACATAGGCGGCCGGGGTCATCCCGGTGTAGCCGCCTTCCAGGTTCACCTGGCTGGCGGTGGCCTCCACCAGCAGCGGCCGGTCCTCCGCCGCGGCCAGGGCCAAACTGGCGTCCAGCACCATGGGATGGGCCGAGCAGACCGCGATCAGGCCGCCGATTTCACCGGCCAGATGCCGTGCCCGCAGACTCGCCAGAAAATCGCTCATGGGCCTTCCAGGTTTTCTCCTCCCCGCAGAACTCTCCGCCGCGGCTAGACCTTCCGGCCGTCCTCGGGGAAGTGGTCTTGGAACAAAAAGCGATGGATCATGTCCGTCAGGGCCTCGATGAGGCGGGTATCGGATACCGGGGCGTCGAAGAGCTTGATCTGGTGCACGGTGGTCTCCACGGCGTTGGATATCACCGCCGCGGCCGCCTCCAGATCCTCGACCCGAAGACGGTCGGCCACCTGGGTCAAGGTTTCCACCAGCTGCCGGTGGACCTGTTCCTCGATCTCGGCGTGGATGGCCTCCACCGCCGGATCGGCGTAGCACATGAGCATCGCCTCGCGTTCGAACCGGGGCGACAGATCGTGGGCCGCCAGGACCGATTCGATGATGCCGCGCACCAGGGCCCGCCCCCCCTGGGCCTCGAAGCGCTGGCGGTTCTGGGCTTTGAGGATCTGCATGATGCGCTCGTGTTCGTAGGCCCGGAAGACTTCGATGAACAGGACCTTCTTGTCCTTGAAATACGAGTAGAAGCTGCCGATGGAGACGGCGGCGCGGGCGGCGATCTCCTTGGAATTGGTGCCGTGGAAGCCCTTTTCGGAAAACAGGGCCCGGGCCGCCTCCAGGATGCTGTTGCGGGTTTCGATGCTGCGCTGCTGCTGGGGAACGCGGACGCTGCCGGCCATGAAATGATTCTCCTCGCGGGGGGGCTGATAGGCCCCAAAAAGGCTTAACTGTCCAGGTTCACGTGAAGTTTATCTGATCCGGAACCGGGGTCAAGAAATATTTGAACTCAGGTTCGTTTTTTGGCTTGACAAGTCGAACCCGGGTTCGTATTTTCGGGCCATAAAAACGAACGATGGTTCACGTTCGTATTACTTTGATCCCATTTCACCACACACAGGAGGTTTGGCCATGAAAAAAATCTTTTCCCTCATTCTGGGTGCGCTGCTGGTTCTGGTTCTGGTCGGTCCGGCCGCCGCCGGTCCGCAGGATGTCCTCAGCCTGGGCACGGCCCAGATCCAGCGCGCCGATCTGGAGCAGCTCAAGTCCATGGTGGCGGGCACCTATC
>CALJLV010000053.1 GCA_937982505.1 uncultured Desulfobacteraceae bacterium
CATCAACCGCGATTTTCTCCAGACGGCCCAATCGCTGCGCATCGACTACGGTCCGGACGGCTTCGCCATCCTTTCCCCCGTGGACCTCGAAGGCCTCAAATGCACCGGCTGCAAGGCCGCCGGCAACTGCGGTCTGTAACTGCGGCGAAATTGCCGATGGACTGGTAACAGCAAACCGATTGCAGCCTACCCCCCATAGCGCCGGCCGCCACTACCGGGAGATCCTGCGCGTCAGCCTGCCGTTGATGGCCACCATGGGCGCCACCCTGGTGATGGAGTTCACTGACCGGATGTTTCTGGCCGGTTACGCCGTGGATGCCATCTCCGCGGCCATGCCGGCCGGACTGCTGGCCTTTCTGTTCATCGTCCTGGCGGCCGGGATGGTCGGCTACGTGTCGGTGTTCATCGCCCAGTACGCCGGAGCCGGCCGCGTGGCCCGCATCGGCGCCTACCTGTGGCAGGCCCTGTGGCTGGCCCTGGCCGCCGGCGCCGCCCTGGCCGTTCTTTCCTTCGCCGGTGCGCCTCTGTTCGCCCTGGCCGACCACCCGGCACCGGTCCAGGAACTGGAAAATATCTACTTCAGCATCCTCATGCGCGGGGCCTTCATCCATGTGCTGGGCAGCGCCCTGGCCGGTTTCTTCACCGGACTGGGGGCCACCCGCCCGGTAATGGTCTTTCACGCGGCGGGCACCCTGGTCAACATCCCCCTGGACTATTGCCTGATCAACGGGTTCGGCCCGTTTCCCGAGCTGGGCATCCTCGGGGCGGCCCTGGCCACGGTGGCCGCCTGGGCCGTCACCACCGCGCTGCTTGCCGGAGCGGTATTTTCACGATCCAACGACCGCATCTACAAGGTGCGCCGATCCTGGCGCCTGCGCCCGGACCTGATTCGCGAACTGGCGGCCCACGGCCTGCCCGCGGCCCTGCAGATGACCCTGGACCTGGTGGCCTTTTCCTTCTTCGTGCTGATGATCGGCCGCATCGACCGCCACGCCCTGGCGGTGACCAACATCGTCATGGCCATCAACTCCCTGGCCTTCATGCCGATGCTGGGGGTTTCCATGGGCACCAGCACCCTGGTGGGACAAGCCATGGGCCGCAACGATCCGGCCCTGGCCGAGGCCTTCACCCGCCAAACCCTGAATCTGGTCTATCTGTACCTGGCGGCGGTGGCGCTCCTCTTTCTGGGACTGCCCGAGATGCTCATCGGCTGGTTCCGGCCCCCGGATCTGACAGCGGCCGAATTCGCCCGCCTGGAGCACGACGGGGTCTGGCTGCTGCGCCTGGTGACGGCCTACATCTTCTGCGACGCCCAGTACATGATCTACGTGGGGGCCTTGAAGGGGGCCGGCGATACCCGTTTTGTGGGGCGGGCGGTGGGGCTGCTGTCGCTTGTGGTGATGGGGATCCCTCTGGGATTGGGGATATCGCTGTTCGAATGGGGGGTCTACGAGGCCTGGGGATGTGCCACGGCCTTCATCTTCTCGCTCTTTTGGGTTTTTCAGCGGCGTTTCAGAGCGGGCCGCTGGAAGTCGATGCGCCTGATCGGCGCCCGGGACGGCGGGATGTCTACCAGTTCTCCCCCAGCAGCTCGAACCAGCCCCGGGGCTTGACGCAGGCGGGGCATGCATCCGGGGCCGTGCGGCCGACATGCAGGTAGCCGCAGTTGCGGCAGCGCCACACCACGGTCTCCTGGCGGGCGAAAACCCGTCCGGCCATCAGGTTGGCGGCCAGGTCCCGGTAGCGCTTCTCGTGCTGCTTTTCCGACACGCCGATGGCGTTCCAGGTGTCGGCGGCCCGCGCGAACCCCTCGGCCTCGGCCACCCGCGCAAACTCCGGATAGAGCTCCTGGTGCTCGAAGCGCTCCCCGTCCGCCGCGGCGATCAGGTTTTCGCGGGTGCCGCGGATCGCGCCGGTGGGAAAGGCGCCGCTCACGTCCAGCTCTCCGCCGTTGAAAAACTTGAAAAAGCGCAGGGCGTGTTCGCACTCCTGGTCGGCCGTCTCATCGAAGATGGCCCCGATCTGGACATACCCCTCTTCCCGGGCCCGGCGGGCAAAGTAGGTGTAGCGGTTGCGGGCCTGGGATTCGCCGGCAAAGGAAAGCAGCAGGTTGCGGGCTGTCCGGCTTTCGCGGAATTTTCCCACCGGCGTACCGCCTACTCTTCGATTTCGATGGCGTTGGCGCCGCATTCGTCCGCGGCCTGACGCACCAGGGCCTCGTATTTTTCCGGAATCACGTCGAACTTGACCTTGGACAGCAGTTCGTCCTCGTCGTACTCGAACACCTCCGGGCACAGTTTGTTGCAGTTGCGGTCTCCCATACACTGGCTCGTCACGGTTGCCTTCATTGGCCCCTCCTTGGGTTGGATGGTAGGATCGGATTTCTGCGAACCTATCAAATCCGAACAGGCATGGCAAACGATTCGTCCGGCGGGTGGCCACGCGCACCGGGCCGGACGCCCGGGATGGCGGCCCCAGGTCCAACGAGTTGCCCCAAGCCCGACCCTAAGGTATAAAGAAGTGGCCACGCACCATTGGAACGAAGCCCTTGCCATGATCTTCGACCCCCTCGACAACCTGGCCCACGCCAAGACCCTCGGCGATCTGGACAGGCACTTCGCCCGCTGGATGGGAGAACTTTGCGGCGACCGCAGCGAGGCCCTGGCCCTGGCCGCGGCCCTGGCCAGCCATCGGCTGGGCCAGGGGGACGTGTGCGTGGACCTGGCCCGCTTTGCCGGCCAGCGGCTTTTCACCGATCCTGCCACGGGCGCCGGCATCCCGGCCCCGGCCCTGGCGCCCTGGATCGCGGCCCTGGAGGCCTCGGCGGCGGTGGGCTGTCCCCATGAGGCGCCAAGGCCCCTGGTCCTGGATGGACAAAGGCTCTACCTGCATCGCTACTGGCACTTCGAGCAGGGTCTGGCCGACGGCCTCCTGCGCCGCGCCGCTGCTGTGGTGGAAGTGGACCTGGAGCGGCTGGAAGCGGGATTGGAGAGGCTGTTCCCCGCCGCCCCAGATGGGGAGCACCCCGACGGCCAGCGGATCGCCGCGGCCATTGCGGCCCTGCGCCGGCTGTGCATCGTCTCCGGCGGGCCGGGAACCGGCAAAACCCATACCGTGGCCGCCGTCCTGGCGCTTCTGGCCGACCTGGCCGCGCCCCGCCGGCTGCGCATCGTGCTGGCCGCTCCCACGGGCAAGGCGGCCGCCCGGCTCACCGAGGCCATCCGCCAGGCCAAACAGCGGCTTGCTTTAACGGAAGCGCTGCGGGAGCGGATTCCGGTCGAGGCCCTGACCCTGCATCGGCTCCTCGGAGTGCGACCCGACCGGGTGACCCCCCGCCATGGCCCGGATAATCCGCTGCACCTGGACCTGCTGGTGGTGGACGAAGCCTCCATGATCGACCTGCCCCTGATGTTTCGCACGGTGACGGCCCTGCCCGACCATGCCCGACTGATCCTGCTGGGCGACAGGGACCAGCTGGCCTCGGTGGAGGCCGGCAACGTCTTTGCCGACCTGTGCGCCAAGCCGACCGCTGGTTACAGCCCGACCCTCTGTGCCCGCCTGCGGCGCTGCGCCGGCTACGACGGACCGGTCGACCCCAACGCCTCGGCCCTGGGCGACTGCCTGGCGCTGCTGGAAAAAAGCTACCGATTCGGCCCCCGCAGCGGCATCGGCACCCTGGCCGGACGCATACGCCGGGGACTGGATCCCATGCCGGCCTTCGGGCCTCAATGGGCCGATAGTGTGCATGTCGATCCAGCCGGCAGCCGCCTGGAGGAGACGTTGGCCGAGACGGCCCTGGAGGCCTGCAGCGCCGTCTTCGAGGCCGGCGACGCGGTCCAGGCGCTGGCCGGCCTGGGGAAAATGGCCATCCTGTGCGCCACCCGGGAGGGGCCCGCCGGGGTGGCCGAAAGCAACCGCGCGGTGGAAAGGGCCCTGCGCGACGCCGGTCTGGAGGTTGCAGAGGGGGGCAATTACCGGGGGCGGCCGATCCTCATCGGCCGCAACGACTACCCGCTGGGCGTCTTCAACGGCGACATCGGCATCCTCTGGCCCGACCCGGACGACGGCTTACTGCGGGCCTGGTTCCGTCAGACGGACGGAGGCCTGAAACGCATCGCCCCCGGTCGGCTTCCCGAACACCAGACCGCCTTTGCCATGACGGTGCATAAGGCCCAGGGGTCGGAATTCGACCGAATTCTGCTCCTGCTGCCGGACCGCGACGTGCGGGTCTTGAGCCGCGAGCTGCTCTACACCGCCGTCACCCGGGCCCGCCGGCAAATCGTGATCCGGGGAAGTGCCGATCTGCTCCGAATCGCCGCGGCCCGCCGGGCCGAACGTGCTTCGGGGCTGGCGGGCCGCTTGTGGCCCATCAGCGCCCCATGATCCGGGTCCACACCTGCCGCACCCGGTCGCGCAGGGGGGCGAAACGCGCCTCGGGAACCTGCGGGGGCTGTTCGCGCAGGCTGAGCTGGTGGGCCTTGGCCCGGAAGGTAAGATACGCCTCACGCAGCAAAAAAGCGCTGTCCTCGTCGAGAACCCCGGTCTGGATGAGGGTCTGGAGCAGGCGCACGTTGTCGGTCCAGGCCACCAGTTGGGGGTGGCGATGACTTTCCAGCAGGACCAGAAACTGGACGATGAACTCGATGTCCACGATCCCGCCCCGATCTTCACGCAGATCGAAGATGGCCGGCTCGGGCCGCAGCCGCTCGGCCCTCAGCCGTTCGCGCATCCCGCGCACCTCGCGCCGCAGGGCGTCGGGGTCCCGGGGAAGCTGGAGGATCTCGGCCCGGACGGCGTCGAACTTGCGGGCCAGCAGGGGGTCGCCGGCCACGGGCCGGGCGCGCACGATGGCCTGGTGCTCCCAAGTCCAGGCCTGGTGACGCTGATAGTCGCGGAACCCGTCCACGTGAACCACCAGGGGCCCTCCCGTGCCGCTGGGCCGTAGACGCATGTCCACCTCGTAGATCCGCCCGGCCCGGGTATGGGCCGTGAGCACGTGGACGATGCGCTGGCCGATGCGCGCGAAAAACTGGGCGTTGCTGATGGGCCGGGAACCATCGGTGGATGCCAGCTCTGAACCGGCGTGCAGAAAGACCAGGTCCAGATCCGATCCGTAGCCCAGCTCCAGCCCGCCCAGCTTGCCGTACCCGATCACGACGAAGCCGCGCCCGCAGGGCCGGCCGTCCAGGATGCAGGCCGGCGACCCGTGACGCGCCTGCAGGTGTTGCCAGGCCAGATCCAGCACCTTTTCCAAAACCACCTCGGCCAGCTCGGAGAGATAATCCGAGGTGCGCATGATGGGCAGGGCCCCGGTCACATCGGCCGCCGCCACCCGCAGTGTGTTGGTCTGACGCAGGATGCACAGCTCCTCCACCTGGTATTCCAGGTCTCCGTCCGGCACCGCCGCCAGACGGCGTTCCGCCTCGGCCGCCACTGCCGCCTTGTCGTTGGGACGGTAGAGGGTGCGCGCATCGAGCAGTTCATCCAGCAGCACCGGATGGCGCGCCAGAAAAGCGGAGACCCAGGGGCTGGCCCCCACCAGGCGCACCAGGTGATCCACGGCACTCGGGTTTTCCAGCAGCAGGGCCAGGTAGTTGGTCCGCCGTTGGATGCTCAGGAGCAGGTCCACGATCCGGTTGAGCACCAGAACGGGCTGTTCGGCCCGTCCAGCGGCCTGGATCAGGACCGGCAGAAGACGGTCGAGCCGCTGGCGGCCCTCCACCGACAACGCCCGGGTGGTGGGATCCTGGTGGAGGTGTTCCAGCAGGGGGCGCACCGCCTCGGGAGCCCCGAAGCCGGCTTCCGCCAGCCCCCGGCGGGCGGCCTCATCCAGGACCAGGGAGTGCCAGAACTGCACCAGCGTTTCATGGAGTCCCCCCCCTGCTCCGGCGCTTTGGGCTTCTTCGGGGCCGGCGAGCAGCCCCTGAAAGTGGCGATGAACGGCGCCGGTGTGCCCTGCCAGCCGATGGACAAAGGCCTCCCAGTCGGGAAAACCCATGGACAGGGCCAGGCGCAGCCGATCGTCGGCCGACTGGGGCAGGTCGTGGGTCTGCTGATCGGCAACGGCCTGAAGCCGGTTCTCCACCCGACGCAGAAAGATGTAGGCTTGGGTCAGATCACGGCACACCGCCGGGTCGATGGCCCCCTCGGCCACCAGCGCCGGCAGCACCGCCAGGATGCGCCGCTCCTGCAGGGCCGGCACCACGCCGCCGCGCAGGAGCTGGAACATCTGGCCGAAAAATTCCACCTCGCGGATCCCGCCCGGACCGAGTTTGATGTTGTGTGCCAGCTGCTTGCGGCGCACCTCGTGGGCGATGCGGCTCTTCATGTCGCGCAGGGATTCGAAGGCCCCGAAATCCAGATAGCGCCGGTAGACGAAGGGGTGCAGACGGTCGAGCAGATGCGCGCCGGCCTTCAGATCCCCGGCCGCCGGCCGGGCCTTGATCCAGGCGTAGCGCTCCCACTCGCGTCCCTGGCGCTGGTAGTAGTGTTCCAGGCTGTCAAAGCTGAACACCAGCGGACCGCCGTCCCCGTAAGGACGCAGGCGTGGATCCACCCGAAAAACGAATCCGTCCGCCAGGTTGACCGAAAGGGCCTGGATCAGCTGGCGCGCCAGGCGGGTAAAGAATTCTTCATGGGTCACCGAGCGGTCGCCGCCGACGGTCCGCCCCGGCTGGGCAAAGGCGAAGATCAGATCCACATCCGATGAAAAGTTCAACTCCCGGGCTCCGAGCTTGCCCATGGCGATGACCACCAACCGCGGCGCATCGTCGTTGCGGCCCCCCCCGGGCCGACCCAGGACCTCGCTCAGCCAGGGATGGAGGCGGTCCAGGGCAGCCTCGATGCAGGCATCGGCCAGATCCGAAAGGTCGTTCATGGTCTGTTCCAGATCGGCCCGGCCGGACAGATCCCGCCAGGCGATACGCACCATCTCTCGCTGGCGAAAGGCTCTCAGGGCGGCGTGGAGCCCCTCGAGGCGCTGGGCCGGAGCCGCATCGGCCAAGGCGCGATGCAGGTGGGTGGCCACCCCCCGGCCATGGTGTCCCGTCGGATAGGCGCGCCCCAGATCACCGCTGTCCAGCAGGTCTCGCAGCAGGGCGGGACGCCGCACGGCGGCGCGGGCCGCGAAGTCGGAAAAGGCAAAGACCCGCCGACCCTCTTCCGCCAGCTGCCCGGGTGCCCTCCAGGCGGGGGCTTCGGCCCTGGCGGCCCGCTCAAAGGCGCCCCATTTTTCCTCGCCCAGGAGGGCCAGCGATGGCGGCAGGACGATCCCTTCGCCACGGGGTGCGAGATCCGCCCCACGGCGGTCGGGAGGCGGTGGCGAATCCGCCGGCCGCCGGGTTTTTCCGCTGGGAACGAGTCCGCCGTGCCGGTTCAGGTCGGTCACTTTTTGATGTACCCCCATCCCAAGAGCCGCTGATAGGCGTACTGGGCCCGCTCGCCCTGATTCACCGACTGCAGATACTGATGATAGGCCCGGGCCGCCTCCGGCCGGCGCTGCATGCCCTCCAGGGCCACCCCCTGGAAAAAAACCGTATTGGGATTTCCCGGCAGGACCCGCTGGCTGGCATTGAAGTCGGCAAGGGCCCCCTCGAACTGCTGCTGCTGGAGCTTGGCAAAGCCGGCCAGATGCAGCGCCTGGGCCTCCTGGGGATAGATCTGCTTGGCACGCTCGGCATAGCGCAGGGCTTCGGCCGGCCGGTTCATGGCCGTCTGGCACCTGGCCATCATCACCAGGGCGGCATAGTCGCTGGGAGCGATCTGCAGAGCCTGGCCCAGGAGGGTGCTGGCGGCCGCGTAATTTTTCTTGCCCATCTGGGTGTCGGCGTTCTGCATGGCCTCAATGGCCCCCTGGATGCGGCGCAGACCGGCCGTGCGGTCCATGTAACGTTCCTTGTAAACGGGATTTCGACGGGCCGCGGCGTAGGGCCCGCGCACGGCGGCAACGGCGCTCTGGTAGCGCTCGTCGCTCATGGGGTGGGTGGAAAACATCAGCTCGATGGCCCCCGGCTTGTGCTTGGACATCCCGCGCAGGATGTCCATCAGCCCCACGAACCCGTCGGCCCCGTATCCAGCCCGCACCATGTACTGGAGCCCCAGGGCGTCGGCCTCGCGCTCGTTGTCCCGGCTGTAGCTGGCCAACAGGGCCCCGGCGCCGATCATGCCCAGCTGGCCGGCCACCTGGCCATAGAGGGACCCCTGGGCCTGGGCCACGGCCGACAGCCCGCCCACCACCGCCTGGACCAGGGTCCCCTGGCTCATCTGGCGGGCGGTATGGCGGGCGTTGACATGTCCCATCTCGTGGCCCAGCAGCGCCGCCAGTTCGGCCTCGTCGTCCAGGGCCAGCAGGATCCCCCGGGTGGCGGCGATGCTCCCGCCCGGGAAGGCATAGGCGTTGACGTAGGTGGCATTGACGCAGTGGAAGCGGTAGGGCATCTGGGGCCGGTGGGTATGGGGCACCAGACGTCGGCCGGTCTCCTCCAGGTAGCGGTTGAGGGCCTGGTCCTGGCAGACCCCGTAATCGCTGGAAAACTGATGGGGGGCGTTCTGCCGGTCGATCTGGACCTCCTGGTCCGGCGAGACCAGCATCAACTGGCTCTGGCCGGTGACCGGATTGACGGCGCAGCCGGTCGCCAGGCCGGCGGCCGAGAGGGCCGAGACCTGCAGAAAACGGCGCCGGCTGAGGTGGCGGGTCAAGGCGAGGGACATGGCATCTCCTCTCTGATCTGGTTCATGGCCGCAAGCACCCGGGCCTTGAGGGTCTCCACCGTGTCACGGCGAAAAGTGTCGTAGGCCATGGGCCGGCCGAAGCCCAGTCTGGCCGTTCCGGGCCGCAGCCGCCACTGACCCTTGGGATTATAGGCGAAGAGCCCATCGATGACAAACGGCAGGAGGTCCGCCCCCGCGGCCAGGGCCAGATGGAAGGGGCCGCTCTTGAAGGGACCGATGGCCCCGTCGCGGCTGCGGTGCCCCTCGGGCAGGATGGCGATGGAAATCCCCTCGTTGAGGCGGCGGCGGGCGACCTCGAGGCTTTCCAGGGCCTTCTCGCGGTGCCGGCGCTGGATGGGGATGTTGCCCCAGCGGCGGATCAGAGACCCCCAGAGGGGCACCCGGAAATGGTAGTCGGCCTCCACCCCCACGGCATGCATCGGCAGGGCGGCCGGAAGGGCGAAAAGATCGAACAGACTCTGGTGGTTGCCCATGATCAGATAGGCCCGGCGCCGGTCGATGCGGCCGGCGCCGAAAACCTTCAAGCGCACGCCCATGAGCCTCAGCTGCCAGCCCATGAGCCGGTGAACCAGGGGAAAAACGCGCCGGCCGTCGGCCAGGACCAGGCCGGCCGAGATGCAGCCGAAGGCGAAAAGGAAATGGGCTGCGCCGGCGCTCCAGAGCAGGGCCGAGGCCGCAGCCCCGGCCGGCGGCCGCCCGGCGACGCGCAGAGGGATCTTTGAACCACTGTGTTCATCCATTCTCAGAAATCCTCCGCCCTGGCGCAGACCGCCGCCCGGCAAGGCGACATGGCGCCCCCGCGGAGGGGGGGTGTCGCCGGGGGCGATCCCCACGGCGGACCCATAGAACGCCGACGGCTCGCATGGCAAGGGCCTTTTGATCCGTTCATGGCTTTTTGGCGCGGAGCCGTTTATACTTCGGAGAACCCAGGCCCCCGGGATGTGGCAAAAACGGGTACCGCAGAAAAGAAAGGACCCCCATGGAGATCATCGAGGCCATCCAGCAGCGAAAAAGCATCCGGGGCTACCGCCCCGACCCGGTGCCCCGCGACCTGCTGCGCCGGATTCTGGAAATCGCCGGCCGCTCGCCTTCGGCCATGAACAGCCAGCCCTGGGAGTTCGCCGTCATCGGCGGCGAGGTGCTCGACCGGATACGCCAGGCCAATCTGGAACGCCTGCGGGCCGGCGTCCTGCCCGATGCCGAACACGCGGTCACCGGATGGAACAAGGAAAGTGTCTATCGCCGACGGCAGGTGGAACTGGCCATCGGGCTTTTCCAGCTCATGGGCATTGAGCGGAAGGACGTCGCCAAACGCACCGAATGGCTCGAACGCGGCTTTCGTTTCTTCGACGCCCCGGCGGCCATCATCGTGATGACCGACCGGTCGCTGCTGGAAAACACCTACCTTATCGACGTGGGCGTCGTGATCCAGTCCATCTGCCTGGCGGCCCTGGAATTCGGCCTGGCCACCTGCATCGAGGACCAGGGGTGCATGTATCCCGGCGTCCTGCGCCAACTGGCCGATATTCCCGCCGCCAAGCGCATCGTCATGGCCATCGCCATCGGCTATCCGGACGAAGATTTTCCCGCCAACCGGATCCAGACCACCCGGGTGCCCATCGACGACATCATCCTCTGGCGCGGATGTTGATCGCGCTTTGAAAGGCCCTTTCCCATGACGCCACCCCACCATCAGATCAAGGTCCTGATGCTGGATGCGGCCAGCGGGTTTTACCGCATCCAGCGCTACCGCGTGGGTGATTTTTTCGGGCCTGTGGATCTGGGGGTTCACCTGGCCCACCGGCACAACAGCCTCAACATCGGCGCCGGTCTGCTGGCCGGCTCGATCTTTCCCGGATCCAACCGGCTGGTGGTCACCGGAATTTCACCCTGCTGGCACGGCTTTTACGTCTCCACCATGGGCGGCGCGGCCCTGGTCTTCGACAATCTGGGCATCAACCTGCTGAGCATCGTGAACCAGGCCGCCGCTCCGAGCCTGCTCTACCTCAACCGCCGCCACGGCGAGGAAATCGAGGTGGGGCTGGAGAGGGTCGCGCCTGAACAGGTCTGGGCCCAGGGCCGGCGGGGCGTCTATGCCGTGATGGAAGCGGCCCTGGAACGCTTCGGTGCCCGCTACGAAACCGACCCGCGGGTTCTAGCGGTGGGGCCGGCCGCCCGCTGCACGGATTTCGGCGCCATCTGTTCGGCGCCCATCCGCAAGGGGCGCCTGAGCCATGTGGACACCTGGGCCGGCAGGGGCGGTTTCGGAACCAAACTGCTCCAGGAGCACGGCATCCTCGGCATTATTTACGGCGGCACCCACCTGGACGTGGATTTCCGCGAGCGTTCGGTGGCCGACCAATGGTTCCAGGACAAGTACAATCAGCGCATGGCGGCCAAGGACCTGGAGGTCACCACCAAGTACCGCTACGATGCGCGCTTCAGCACGGGCGGCACCTTCGGGGTCAACTACGCCACCGTGGGGGCCAATCTGCTGGCCTTCAACTACCGCACCATCTACTGGAGCGCAGCCCAGCGGCGCGATCTGCACCAGCGTTTCGTGCGCGACCATTACCTCAGGCAGTTCAACGAAGAAACCATCCAGACCCGGCAGCAGCACACCTGCGGTGAGCCGTGCGCGGCGGTCTGCAAGAAGATGAACGGTCCCTTCAAGAAAGACTACGAACCGTACCAGACCCTGGGCCCGCTGTGCGGGGTCTTCGACCAGCGCGCCGCCGAGCGGCTCAACCACCACGCCGACCGGCTGGGTTTCGACGCCATCGGCGCCGGCGGGGTGCTGGCCTGGCTGATGGACTGCCTCGACGAGGGCCTGATCGCGCCATCGGCCCTGGGGGTGGATGGCGGTCCCCGCTGGGGCATGGCAGGCTTCGACGTGGTGGCCGATTCCATGCACAACGCCGAATTGGGGGTCGCCCTGCTGGACCAGATGGTCGATCCCAACGGGGCGATCCCGCTGCAGTTCGGGGCCCGCAAATTCGCCCGGCGCCTGGCGCGCCGGACGGACCCGCGGATCCTGGATCTGTTTGTGCACAACGCCTTTGCCCGCCAGGGCTGGATGGTCCCCAACCAGTACTGGACTCCGGGGGTCCTGGCCCCCATGGCCGCCATGGGCCGATACTACATGTATTACGGGGACCAGTTCCTGCCCCCCCGGGAGCTGGGACGCGAGTGCGCCCGGCGCATGCTCAAGGAGCTGATGCTCGACAACCTCGGACTTTGCCGCTTTCACCGGGCCTGGGCCGAAGACCTGATGCCGGATATCATCGATGGGATCTTCGGCGCCAGGGACGAACTGTTGCGCGCCACCCGGCTCACCGCCAGCCGCATCACCAGCCGCAACGCGTCGGTCTTCTGGGAATCGCAACGCAATGTCGACATCGTGGCCGCATTTGTGAAAAAGAAGCGCGAAGAAGACCAGGCGCCGAACGCGGCTCTGGATCACTGGATCGAAAGTTTCGAACGCAACCCGAAAGAGGCGGCCTTTGAATTCTGGTACGACATCCACAAGGGGATTCACGAGCACTTGAAGGAGTTTCCCGTCTAATCTTGACGGAAAGCGTCGATTATGGAATAGGTGATGGATTCCGGCCGCCAGTCGCCGTTTTCAACAACCAGCCTGGAGCCCGCCTCATGCCGCCCAAAATGCAGATTGATGAATCCGCGTTGATCAAAGCGATCGCCGATGGTTTGCCGCAAAAGGAAATTTTGTCCCGCTTCGGTTTCAAAAGTCCCAATCAGCTCAAGGTCGCCTATCTCAACGCCCTCACCGCGGCCGGCAAAGTAACCCCTTTGAAATCCGGCCGCGCCTCCAGCGCCGCCACCCCGAACAATATCGTGGCGGTCAACCCCCGGGGCAGCCTGATCATCCCCAAGGCGCTGGTGGCCCAATTGGGCCTGGAAGCGGGTGACACCTTCGATGTCACCAGGACCTCCGCCGGCGTTTCGCTCTACAGCCGACGGCGGCCGAACCGATAACCCCGCGGGTGCGGCCACGGGGAGGGCCGCAGCGCCGGGACAGATGACCTTTAACCGGGCTGGCCCGACACGTCGATGGCGCCGCTGCACGGCCCCTGTCCCCCCAGCGACGCAACACTCACCGGCTTTTCACAGATGGAACGCCAAATGGAGTGATGACATGCCCCCCAGAAAAACGATCGATGACGACGCCCTGTTGAAAATGGTGCAAGACGGTCTTCACCAGAAGGAGATCCTGACGCAGTTGGGTCTCAAGACGGGCACCCAGCTCAAGCTGGCCTACATCGGCGCCTTGATGAACAGCGGCCAGGTACCGGCGATTCAGAGCGACCAGCCCCGGCGGGGCGGTAAGACGCGATTCGCCGTCAGGGTCAACAAGCGCGGCAGCCTGATCATCCCCCCATCCATCGCCGACCGGCTGGGTCTCAAGGAGGGCGATGCCTTTGATGCCGCCAAGACCAAGTCCGGCCTCGCTTTGCAGGCGACCACCCCCCGACCGGTGGTCAAACTGAGGAAAAAAACGGGCCCGCAGACCTGAACCCCGGATTCGGCCAGAGCTCCCCGCGCATGGATGCAGCGATCATCGAAGAACTCAATACGGATTTGCGCGCCATCCTTCAGGCGGTGGAGATCTACTCCCACAGCACATTTCGCCATACCGGCATTACCGGTCCCCAATTGGTGGTGCTGTCGCTTCTGGGCCGCCAGGAAAAGGCCAACGCCGTGGATCTGGCGCGCCAGATCCATCTGAGCATGGCGACCCTCAGCGGCGTCATCGCCCGCCTGGAGCAGCGCGGCCTCATCGAGCGGGCCCGCAGCGATCAGGACCGGCGCAAGGCGGATATCCGCCTGACCGAGGCCGGCCGGCATTTCCTGCAAACCTCTCCGCCCCTCCTCGACCCGGCCTTCATCGAGGCCTTCCTGGCGCTGCCCGCCTGGGAGCAGCAGATGCTGCTCAGCGCACTGAAGCGCCTGGTGGCGCTGTTGACCGCCGGTGCGGCCGGCACCAGGACGCTGGCCGCCGCCGGCCCCTGAGCGGCCCGGGCACCGGCCGCTCAGGCACAAAAAAGGCCGGAAACCGGCCTTTCGGACGGCTTCCGGCCTGCAAACCGGCCGACCAGGGGGGCTACCACCCGTAGGTCAGATACTTGTGAATCGAATCGGCCGCCTTGCGCCCGGCCCCCATGGCCAGAATGACGGTGGCCGCACCGGTGACGATGTCCCCGCCGGCCCAGACCCCCTTCTTGGTGGTCTTCCCGGTTTCCTCGTCGGCGATGATATAGCCCCATTTGTTCAGGCGCATGTCCGGAGTCGAGGAGGTCAGCAGCGGATTGGCCCCCGAGATCGGAAGAGCACACGTCTGAACTCCAGTCACGTCAGTCAATC
>CALJLV010000054.1 GCA_937982505.1 uncultured Desulfobacteraceae bacterium
GGCACCGTCTGGACCTGGGGATACAACGGAGCCGGCCAGCTCGGCAACGGCACCACCACGGACGCCAGCGAGCCGGTGCCGGTCGTCGGGCTCACCGACGTTGCCGCCGTCGCCACAGGATTCTATCACACGGCGGCCCTCAAGCGGGACGGCACCGTCTGGACCTGGGGATACAACGGAGCCGGCCAGCTCGGCAACGGCACCAACACGGACGCCGGCGAACCGGTGCCGGTGAGCGCCCTGACGCAAGCCGCGGCCGTCGCCGCGGGTTTCTTTCACACGGTAGCCCTGAAGCGGGACGGAACCGTGTGGGCCTGGGGCCTGAACGAGGATGGCCAGCTCGGTGACGGGACCACGGTTGACGCCGCTGAACCGGTGCCGGTGAACGAACTCACGGGCGTCACGGCCATCGCCGCGGGATACTGGCAGACCCTGGCCCGCAAACAGGATGCAACGGTCTGGGCCTGGGGCTACAACGCGGACGGACAGCTCGGCAACGGCACCAACACGGGCACCAGCCTGCCCGTACAGGTGAGCGGCCTGCTGCTGTCGACGCTCCCGGGAGACCTCAATGACGACGGTCTGGTCGACGTGGCCGACGCCATCGTGGCCCTGCGGCTTCTGTCCGGGGTTACGGGATCAGACCTGCGCGCGGATTACGCCCTATCGGGCACCGATGTGGACGGCGACGGTCTGATCGGCCTTCCCGAAGCGCTGTATCCGCTTGTCTTCACGGGCAATGCCGGCGACACCAACACGCCGCCGAAAACCATTGCCGGTCCGGGCGGCAGTTCCCTCAGAACCCCCGTGGGCGGCCTCAACGGCGGCGCCGCCATCACCTTGACCGAAACCACCGATACCGCCGGTCTTGTCGCGGCCGGCGAACGCCGGGTATCCGCCGCCCTGGTCCTGACCACCTCCTCTCCGGAAGCGCTTTTCGGGGACGGCACGTTTTCAATTTCCATTCCGGTGGACCCCTCGGCCATCACCGAGGCCGACAAGCTGCTGCTGAAAGTCAGGCTCAACAACGGGGCCTCTTATGCCCTGCTCGGTGTCTACGACGCCGAGGCCGGCGTTTTCAGGGTCGAACTTTCGGGGGTCATCAGCGGGTGGACAATCGCCGTCGTGGAGGACCCGTCCATCGAGATCATCCGGGTGTCGAGCAGCGCGAGTCAAGGTGCGGCGTCTTCCCGCTCCCCGATGGCATGGCTCACGGATCTGGACTGGAAGACCTTCGAGTGGACCGTGGTGAATCACACCGAAATGTCCGAAGAGGACATCAGGACAAAAATTCTGCCGGTGTTGTGGGACACCAGCGCGAAACTGGCCTATGCCGGGTTCCGGTCCCCCAAAATTTATCTCGACCCGCGGCTGGCCCCCCCGGCCAGGGTGTGTCATCTCATCGGCGGCGACAATGCCGGCGGTTCCCATTTTCACGCGGGGGCGATCGTCTTTGACAATGGCACCTGGATCTACACCGAAGACCAGGAAAACTACAGCACCCTGCTGCGCGATGACGATGAACTGTCCGCCCTGGGTCAGATGTATGTCAATTACGACCAATTTGAGGACTTGAACACCCAATACGGGGTTTCACTCGGCAACATCGTCATCCACGAACTGTTCCACGCGGTCCAGTATGGATACGACGTACGGAAAAACCAAAAATCCATGGCCGCCTATCTCGAGGGAACGGCAACCCCTCTCGGCCAGACCTACCAGGATACGGCCGGTTCAATTACCGGCCCCGCGGTGTCCGTCCGCGTGCTTCGCCCCAACGAACATGCGCGGCTCTACCAGGCCGTCGACGATCCCAAGAGTCCCCTCCAGTACACCAAGCAGGATTTTTTCGCCTACGTTTCCAAGCGCTACGGGGGCAACAGCTTCGCCTGGACCGAACAGCTTTTCGAGTACCTGTCCATCTGGACGGCGAACAAGTTCGGCCTGACGGCCCCGCAGTACCGGACCCTGTACCGCAAGGCGACCGACGAGCTGTTCAACGACAAGTTCGCCAAGGGGCTTTCCCGCATCTTCCGCGAATACGCCCTCGACCGGGCCTACGAACACGGCGCGCATTCCGTGCTGCGTCCGGCCGAGGAAACCGAGGCCAACGGATTCGGGCCGAACCACCTGGCTAAAACCCTCTTCCAGTGGAACGCGAATGATACCAAAGGGTTCAAGAAATTCGAACCTCAAACAACCCCTTCAATCACATTTCCCGGCATCGAACCCCTTTCCTGTTACGCCGTGTCCATGGATCTGCCCGACCAGGCGGATCCTGACGCACCCGCGCCGTTCCCGCTTCTTTTTACACTGCAAGGCGGAGAAATACTGCCGTCAAGCGACGGCGGAATAAAGATCTTCGTGTTCCTGGAAGACGCCGACGGGAATATGGTCGACAACGGCAGGATTGAAATCACCGATATCTCAAATCCCGTGATGATTCCCTTTCACGCGGACGCCAGGTCTCTCACGGCGCTCATCATCAACGGCTACCTTGAAGCCACGAACGCCAGCGTCACCGTATCGGCGGGCCCGTACATCGAAAAGATTTCACCCAATCCCGCCGAGCCGGGGGCCCGGATCACCCTCCAGGGCCTGTCGTTCGGCGCATCCCGGGGAACGAGCAAGGTTTACCTGGGCGACGCAGAAGTGGCGGACATCCTGCTGTGGAACAATACCCGGATAGAATTCACGCTTCCCGCCGACGCCGAATCGGGCAAGGTCCGGGTGGTGGCCAATGGATCGGCGAGCAACGAGGTCCAGCTCGAAGTGGAAACCGTGGAACCCGATCCGCACAGTTTTACGTTTGTCAAATCCTGGTCGAAAGGACACTTTCCCAGCGGCTGGGGCGTCGAGCCGGACACCATCGATTTCACGGCGACCGTCAGCGGTCGCGTCGTCAATGCCATCAACCCGGTCATCGAGCTGAAAGATTTCTCCAACAGCGACAACTCCAAACTGGTTCGCATCTCAAACATGAAACGCGCAGAGGCCGTCACCGTAGAAGGCACGATCAACGTGGCCCTGTCGACCTACACCGTCTCTCCCACCACCAGCTCGATCCCGCAGCACCGCTATGTCTACACCTACTCCAACCCCAGACTGGTCGTCTATGAGGATGGGGTCTTCCGCGCACAGCTCCCCGACATGAATTTTTCGTGGATTTTCGACGCTCCAGAAACCTACGAAAACGACATCGATCTGTACGTGACGTATGATGTCGAAACCAAGCGATATTACCGGGAAAAGGAAGAGGATTCCCTGAGCCTGGTGGAAACCAGCACCGGAACATCACAGGAGTTTCATATCTATATCGATGTCATCAAGGATGTGCCGAACTGGGGTACCCCGTAATCGGCAGGGATCCGCGGGCATCCCCCGCCCTGGAGGCGCGATGTTCAGAGCATTTCCGGGGTGAAGGCCACCACCTCGTCGATCTCGGCGGCGTCGGCGAAAAGCATCACCAGCCGGTCCAGGCCCAGGGCGTTGCCGGCCGCCGGAGGCATGCGGGCCAGATCCTCGAGAAAGGGTTCGGCCGTGGGATAGACGGTCTTGCCGGCCCGGCCCCGGGCCTCGGATTCGGCGGCGAAACGGCGCCTCTGCGCCTCGGGATCGGTCAGCTCGGAAAACCCGTTGCACAGCTCGAGCCCGGCGATGTAGAGTTCGAAACGCTCGGCCACCGCCGCATCGTCGGGGCGCAGACGCGCCAGGGCGGCACAGGAGGCCGGATAGTCGTAAAGCAACAGCGGCCGTTCAAGACCCAGGCGCGGCGCGATCTGAAGGCCCATGACCTCGTCGAAGCGATCCTCGGCCAGGGCCTGGGCCGCGGAAACGGACCCAAAGCGGTGGAAGGCCTCGGCCACCGTGAGCCGCTCCCAGGGCGGGCCCAGATCCACCTCCCGGCCCTGATAGGCCAGCTTCGATCCCCGCCCCAGCTCCCGGGCCACCGCCGCGGTCAACCGCTCGCAGTCGTCCATCAGATCGAGATAGGTCCGCCCCGCGGCGTACCATTCCAACATGGTCATTTCCGGCAGGTGCCAGCGGCCCCGCTCGCCAAGACGGAAACAGCGGCAGATCTGGAAGATCCGCGGGCAGCCGGCCGCCAGCAGGCGCTTCATGCACAGCTCGGGAGAGGCCTGCAGAAACCAGTCCCCGGCCGGCGGCGCATCGACGTGCAGCTCGGGGGCCGGCGCCGGAATGCGGCAGGGGGTCTCCACCTCCAGGTAGCCGTCGGCCTCGAAAAAGCGTCGCACCGCCCGCACGATCCGGGACCGCAGACGCAGGCGGCGGATCCGAAGGGCGTTGTCTTTACAGGAAGCATCCATTGCCGTGGGGGTCCATCATGGGCGGGAGAGATTCAGGTCTTGGGGCCGTTGGCACCCCTGGTACGGAACTTGTCCTTGGTGCGGTCCTGGAGAAAGACCTTTTCGTAGTCGTCCACCGGGGCCTGCTCGAACCAGCGGTAGCCGGTCTCCTGGCAGGCGCGGCAGGCGTGGCTGGGAACATGCACCGCCAGGATGCGCCGGCGCCGGTCCGAGACCGAATCGATCCTCCAGGCGCCGCCGCAGTCGGCGCAGATCCGCACGGTCTCCTTCTGGCGTTCGAGGATGTTGTCGGTATCGTAGAAGAGATTGCGGTCGCGCTCCACCAGTTGGCCGGCCTCTCCGGCCCGGTCGCGCAGGAGCCGGCGCTGGTCCCAGAGGGACATGACCTCCTTGCAGGTCTCCTCGATGCGCCGGGTCACCATGGCCGGCTGGCGGATGCGCTCCGGATCGTAGGCCGGCTCGCGCACCCGGCTGAAATCGACCCCGGCCAGGGCCAGGATGATCCCCACGTTGACGTACGGCAGCGCCCCTTCGATGCTGTAGCCCCCCTCCAGCACGCAGATGTGCGGTTTGAGCCGGTCGGTGAGGGCCGCATACCCCTGGGCCGAAAAGTTCATGTTGGTGATGGGATCGGAATAGTGGTTGTCCTGGCCCGCGCTGTTGACGATCAGATCCGGCTTGAACTCGCGCAGGATCGGCAGGATGACATGCTCCAGGGTGTAGAGGAACCCTTCCTCGCCGGTATGGGGCGGCAGCGGAATGTTGATCGTGGCACCCATGGCGTTGGGGCCGCCCAGTTCGTTGGTGAACCCGGTGCCCGGGTAGAGGGTGCGCCCGTCCTGGTGCACCGAGATGAAGAGGGTCTCCGGGTCGTGCCAGTAGATGTCCTGGGTCCCGTCGCCGTGGTGGCAGTCGGTATCCACGATGGCGACCCGCCGCACCTTGTAGCGCGCCCGCAGAAACTCGATCATGATCGCTTCGATGTTCACCGCGCAGAAGCCCCGGCTGCCGTGGACCACCCGCATGGCATGGTGGCCGGGGGGACGCACCAGGGCAAAACCGCGTTCGATCTGGCGCGACATCAGCGCCATGCCGATGGTCTTGGCCCCGCCGGCGCTGATGAAATGCGACTCGGTCATCACCGCCCAGGGGTCCGGAACGCAGAAATGCACCCGCTGCACATCGTCGATGGTCACCAGATCGGGCTTGAACTCGCGGATCCCCTCGATGTCGAAAATCCCCTCTTCCCAGACCTGGTCCTGGGTGTAGAGCAGACGCTCCTCGCGCTCGGGGTGGGTGGGGCTGATGGCCCAATCGAAGGCCGGGAAAAAGACCAGCCCGGTTTTGTGCCTGGCGGTGAGCATGGGTTTCCTCAGTCGGTGAGCCGGCCGGCCACCGGATCGTAGCCCTGGATCAGCCCGGGCTTGACCTGCACCCGTACCCGGATGTTCTTGCCCGAGGTGTAGAAACCGCGAACCATGTTGAACTGCAGGTTTTCCACCACCTCCACCTCGTGGGCCTCGGCCGTTCCGCCCAGCCGGACGGCCTTGTCGCGCAGCAGGCGAAAGGCCAGCTGCACCGCCTCGTCCCCGGTAAAGCGGGCGCCCACGGTCTCGCTGTAGTTCTCCTCGGGGGCAGTGGCGACCCCTCTTTCGGTGTCGGCGAAGAGGGTCACCTCGCAGGTGGTCCGCGCCAGGGCCGCGCCGATGGCATTGGCCACCTTCCAGCGCGGGATGACCCCCACCTTGTAGTCGGACAGCTCTTCCAGGCGGTTGGCGAAGTACAGGGCCGGTCCGCCCAGGATGAGCACTTTCTTGGGATGGACGGTATGGCCTTCGAGCATCTCGTGGACCGTGTAGACCGGCTTGC
This sequence comes from uncultured Desulfobacteraceae bacterium, assembly GCA_937982505.1. Taxonomy (GTDB): domain Bacteria; phylum Desulfobacterota; class Desulfobacteria; order Desulfobacterales; family UBA2174; genus UBA2174. Next base: position 6,198 of record CALJLV010000054.1, read on the forward strand.
TGTTGATCCGCCGCAGCATGGCCGCCGCCTCGTCGAGCATCATCTGGCAGGTCTGGTCGAAGATCCGGGCCGCCGCCGCCTCTGGGGTCAGCCCCATCTCGGCGGCCAGGGGGGTGATGCCGGCCAGGGCCGCCTCGCGCCCCTCAGTACGGATCATTCCCAGCACGAACATGGCGTCCGTGGGGGTCGGTACCTGGCCGCCGTAGGCCATGGCCGGCCCCCGGCGCCGGGGGCCGATCCTGAGTTCACCGTTTTCCAGGCGCACGTGGCTGTCGCCGCCCAGACCGATGGAATGGGTCTCCAGGGCCCGGATGAGGGTCTTGTAGCCCCCCAGTTCGATCCCGGCCGGATCGAGAAGGGGCACCCCGTTGACCATGACGGCCATGTCCGTGGTGGTGCCGCCGATGTCGAACACCAGGGCCTCGTCCTCGTCCGGGGCAAAGGCCAGAGATCCCATGACGCTGGCCGCCGGGCCGGACAGGATGGTCTGGGCCGGCGCGTCGATGGAGGCCTCGAACTGCATGTTGCCCCCGTCGGCCTTGAGGATGCGGATGGGCACGGCCAGCCCTTTTTCTTTCAGGGACTGTTGGACCGCGGCGAAAAAATCCCGGTGGACCGGATAGACGGCGGCGTTGAGGTAGGTGGTGGCGATGCGCCGGGGAAAGTTCAGACTCCCGGCCACCCGGTGCCCGAGAAAGACCCGCTCGAAATCCTTGTCCAGGAGCCGCTCGATCTCCAGTTCGTGAACCGGGTTGCGCACCGAGAACTTGCCCACCACCCCCACCAGCCGGATTCCCTCGCGCCTGAACCCCTTGGCGATGGCCTTGATGTCCCGGGGGTTGAGGTTTTCCACGATCCGCCCGCGGTGATCGATGGCGCCGCCCACGATCTGGTAATGGGAATTGGTGCGATACAGCTCTGGATCGATCCCCGGTCCGCCGGTGACGATCATGCCCACCGGTGCGACGCGATCCTGCACGATGGCGTTGGTGGTCAGGGTCGTGCTGAGCACCATGCGGTGAATCTGGTCCGGGGGCACCCCGTCGGTGATCTGCTCCAGGCCCTTGAGCACGGTGTGAAAGAGGTCCTCGGGATCGGTGGGCACCTTGACGCTGGCCACCAGGCCCTCGGTGCCGAGAAGGATCACATCCGTATGCGTGCCGCCGACGTCCAGTCCGATGATCATGGTCGCATCCCGCCCGCCCCCTTTCCCATGGGCTCCAAAGGTAGCGTAAGGGAGGACGGAATGTCAACAAACCCCGCCGCCGGCGGCGTCCCGGCCGTTGATGAAGGGCGTGTCATGAGGTCCGCCCGGCCCCGGCGGCGGCGCCCATGCGGGCGACGGCCTCCCGCAGACGGCGGGCGAAATCGCCGCTCACCGGCCGCGAGGGCATCTGGCGGCAGAGGGCCACGGTGCGCTCGAGGGTCTCGAAACACGCCTGGCAGGGGGGGCAGGCGTTCAGGTGCCCCTCGATCTCGCGGCATTGAATCTCGTCCAGCTCCCGGTCGAGATACTCCGAAAGCCGGGCGAACAGTTCCCGGCAGTGGGCATGATGGGGCTCAGGCGGCCGGTGCGGGTCGGTCATGGCGGAAATAATCCTTGAGCTGGTCGCGCACGAAAAGGCGTGCCCGATGCAGGCGCACCTTGACGTTGGTGGGGGTCAGGTTGAGGATCTGGGCCGCCGCCTCGGTGGAAAACCCTTCCAGGTCGCGCAGTACCAGGACCAGTCGATATTTCTCCGGCAGCGCCACGATGGCCTCCTGGAGCTTCTCGGCCAGCTCCTGATCCAGGACCCGCTCCAGCGGCTCACGAGCCCACGGCGGCGTTTCGCCGGCCACGGCATTTTCGTCCCCCGGCAGGAAATCGTCCAGGGAAAGCTCCGGTTCGGGGGCGTATTGGGAGCGCCGGCGGCGCTTGATGCAGGTGCTGGCCGCGATCCGGTAGAGCCAGTTCTTGAACTGGCTCTCGAAGCGGAAATCCTGGAGGTAGCGAAAAACGTTGAGAAACGTGTCCTGGACCATGTCTTCGGCATCCGCGGCATGACCGCACATGCGCAGGCCGAAGTTGAACAACGGCTGCTGGTAGCGGCGCACCAGCGCGTAGAACCCGTCGGCGTCACCGGCCTGGATCGACCGGATCAGGGGGCTGTCGCGGTCTTCGATCCGCTTCGGTTTGGATGTCGGCGTCGGGGGCATGCGGTTTCGGGCTTGTCACCTGACAAGCGTCGCGCATTCAGGTGGAGATCCCCAATCGGGGGAGAATCCAGGCCTGCAGCGCGACCCAGATGCCGATGACAAGCAGGAGCAGCAAGATTTGGGACATGAACCGTACCTCCCGGTTGGAATAATGGATCAGGCGGCGCTTGTCCACCGCTTTTTCCCCAGCAGGGCCCAGAGCGCCACCGCGAAATAGGCCATGACCAGGCCCAGATGAAGCAGGTCGAGGAACACGATCCACCCGGCCGACATGTAAACCCCGGAAAAATTTTTGACCACCCGCAGCCCGCCGGTGGCCACCAGCCCGGCCAGGAGGATGGCACGGATCGCGCCCGAAACGGTCAGGCGGCCCGCCCGGCCGCGGTGGATCAGAAAATCGGTGGCCGCATAGGCGATGAGCCCCAGCAGCAGGGCGGCGCCCAGGTAGTGCATCACGTGGGTGACATAAAATTGGGCCAGCCATCCCAGCCCCGGGACATCGGCGATGTAGTAGCGCTTGAAGATGGGCATCTGGGCGAACCCGGTCAGGGCCATCAGCCCGAAGGTGGCCGCGTAGAGCCGGCCCAGGGTCCGGGACGGAGAGGTGGTTCGGCTGGGCATCGGGGGTGCCTACCTTTCCGCCGAGGCGTCGCGGCGCGGTGTTGACCCGGCGGCCTCGGCCTGGCCGGGATTTTCCTGGCCGGCGCGCAGCATTTTGGCCACCGCGGCCCCGGCCCCGGCCAGGGGGGCCAGGATCATGGCGGCGGCCAGACGGTTGCCGGTCTTCATCTGATCGGCCACCGGCGCCATGGGCGGCCGGCCCGGGCCGTACTGGCTGCCGGCGTTGATCTGTTCGAAGGGGACCGGCGACACGTAGATGGTGTGGGTGCCGCCGTTCTCCGAGGCCCCGTAGAGATGACCGCCGATCTTTTCGGCAAGCGCCTGGGCCTGGGCCAGGATCCGGCGGCGCGGCCCGATGGTCTGGACCTCTTCCGGGCAGGCCTCGATGCAGGCCGGCAGTTCTCCCCGGGCCAGGCGGTCGTAGCAACGGTCGCACTTATACATGACGCCGTTGCCGGCCAGGGAAGGCAGCAGATCCAGGTAAAGGCCCACCCCGGTCTGGCGCTGGGGCACGTCCCAGGGGCAGACCTCCCCGCACTTGTTGCCCCCCAGGCAGATGTCCGCATCGATGCGCGACAGGCCGCTGGGCTCCTGGTAGGCCGCCCCCCAGGGGCAGAGCTTCACGCAGGGCGGATTGGCGCAGTGCATGCAGCGACGCGGAAGGGTCAGTTCGGTCTCCCGCCCGTCGATGATCACCGTAGCGTGCTGGATGTAAAGCCAGTTGTAGGGGGTGAGCCGGTCGTTGACATCCCGGCGTTCGGACCAGTCGGCCACCTGAACCCGGGAAGGGTACATTTTCGGATAGGGTTTGCGCGGCTCGGGAAACTTGTCCCCGTTGGCCTCATGGCAGGCCTCGACGCAGGCCTCGCATCCGATGCACTTGCGAATGTCGATGAGGGTCGCCAGCGGTTCGCCCCCGGCCGCAGCCACGCTGCGGCTTCCGGCCGCCAGGGCGCAAGCCGCCCCCAGGCTCCCTCGGATGAAACTGCGCCTTGAAATGGGTTTCAAAACCAAGGCCTCCTTGGCCGCATGACGGCCGCTTTCGGGCAACGGCAGGTTCCACCCTGGCGGGTGGAAGGCATCGACTGCCCCCTACTGAGCCGAACAGGACCGGAACGTTACACGCGCTGCGCAGGCGGCCAGCTCCGGGACGGCGTCGCCGCGGCCCGGACGGCGGCGTAGGCGAAGGCCCGGTCCACCGCGGCCTGCAGGGGCGGATCCTGGGGCAGGGTGGCGCTGATGGCGGCCAGATGGCCCTGTTCCAGCATCAGGCCAAAGGCCGCCGGCAGGTTGAGATCGTAAATCCAGGCCACCTGAAGCAGCTTGAAGTCGGTGCGGTTGCGCACGTCGCTGAGCCTGGCCATGCGCCCCCGGCGCAGCCGTTCGAGCACTGCCGGCGAATAGCCCGGGCTTTCGGCCAGGTCCAGGTCCACGGTGGCATTGAGCGCCCGCTGTCCGCTGGAACAGGTGCCGAAGACGCGCCAGATGTCGAGCTTGTCCGCATCGCGCAGCATGCGGGCAAAACCCATGCGGCGCGGATCGGGGCGCTCCGGCAGGGCCAGGGCGTTGTGATGGACGACGGCAAAGACGAGTTCACCGCGGGCCCGGGGCGGCAATCCGCCAAGAACGCGATGGCGCCCCACTTCGCGCACGGAGACCCGGGCATGGTTGACCGAAATACCGTCGCGAAAAGTGCCGTACTCGCGATACTGGCGAAAGCGCCCCACATCGTGGAGCAGCCCCATCAATTCGGCCAGGATCCGATCCTGGTCGTCCATGCCGACGGACGCCGCCAGAAGGGCCATGTTGGCCATGACCTCATGGGTATGGGCGATCTTGACGCGCAGGGGCAGGTCGCGGTCAGGGTCCCCGGTGAGAAAACCGGCCGTGTAGTCGTCGAACCAGCGGCGGTAGGGCTCCAGTCGGAGTCTCATGCCGAACGGTGCCTCAACCCGGAAGGGAACGGAATCCCGGGCCGGGGCCCCCCCGCCGCAGAAATCGGTTTTCGATGAAATCGGCCAGGGCGGCCGCGTCGCCGAGGTCGAAAATCGGCACCCGGCACGCGATGCCGGCCACATCCGTCACCAGGGCCACCAGATGCGGATCCTCCAGGCACATAGGCGCGGCGCTGCGCGCGGCGCGGCACACCTCCACCTTGGGCTTGTCGGCCTTTTTGTAGCCCTCGGTAAGGATCAGGTCCATGTCCTGGAGGTGGAAGGCCAGATCGTCCAGACGGGGAGCGTTCAGATCCTTGATCAGGGCGAAGCGCCCGCTGGCGGCGACCATCACGGCGTCGGCGCCGGCCTTTTTATGCCGATGGCTGTCTTTGCCGGGCTGATCGGCGTCGAAGTCGTGCCCGGCGTGCTTGATGGTAGCGATGCGGTAGCCCCGGGCCTTGAGAGCCGGAATCAGCCTTTCGATGAGGGTCGTCTTGCCGGAATTGGATTTGCCGACGATGGAAATGATGGGCGGGTGATGGGTCATCGCAGAAGGTACGCTCCCGGCAAGCCGGCCGATGGGTTAGGTGCCTGGGTCAAGGCACTCCATTAAGACCCGGGGGCCGGATTGTCAAGACGAAGGGCGGGCACCCGCGGGGCCTCGGCAACAAATGCGATAACTGCCCTGACGTTGAGGGGGTCTTGCGGGGAGCCGGGCCTGACCCCGAACCGGGGAAAAGGCGGGAATCGATCGCAACGCCATGGCCATCATGGACGCGAGCCGCCACCGCCAGGGGGAAGGAGGAAACCCGGCGGCGACGGCTCGTGTCGGGGTGGGCGGCACGCCCTTGGGCAGTGCCGCCAGGGGGCTTGGGTCAACGCACCACGATGTCGCTTTTGAGTCGATCGGCGATGTTCAGGGACTGATCCAGGGCGTCGTTGATCTGGAACAACTGGACCTTGAGGGTCTTGAGACTGGCCGGGGTGGCCTTGATGCGGTTGCCGCTTTCCAAAATCTGTTTGAGTTCCCTTGCCTTGAGGGAAAGGCCGGTGAGCTTTTCGGTGAACAGCCCCACCTCCTGGGCCCATTTGTGCCGTTCTTCATTGGGAAACTCGATGGGCTGGGTCCCCAGACCCTCCATCAGGGCATCGATGCCGTATTCTTCCGGATCGGCGATAATTTCGTAGGGCGACATGGCCGCCTCCTTTCCGCGGGCAGACCCGCGCTGCGGGGTTCCGGGTCAGTGGACCCCGGGAATCGACGCTGGCCGGGGTCGAGGTGAATGATGCGACGGGTTGGCAGGAAAAGAATACAAATCCTGTGCCATCCCATGCCATCACCTTGTAACCCCCCGGAACACAAGGCGGTTGATCTGCCTGCCCGCCGATCCGGGAGGCATCCTCACCGCCCGGGGCGGGCATTGCGTGAACAGCCCATGAACACTTTGGGTACAGGTTGAGCAGCCATTCAACCGGTGGCGGGCGCAACGGGGTGGAACGGCGGCGGGGTCTGCAACGGCGCGCCTGGGAAGGCGGTCAAAGCTGGCCCTTGAGCCCGATGGCCTCGGCCGCCTGGCGCATCCCTGCGATGGTCTCCTCGATCAGCGTCCCGAGATCGGCCCCCAGCATGGCCGCCCCCTTTTCGATCACCGACCGATCCACGCCGGCGGCAAAGCGCTTGTCCTTCCATTTTTTCTTGACCGACTTGGCGGTCAGATCCAGAACGCTCTGGGAGGGGCGCACCAGAGCCGCCGCCGCCACCAGCCCGGTCAGTTCGTCCACCGCGTACAGGACCTTTTCCATCTCGCTTTCCGGTTTCACATCCGTGCAATGTCCCCAGCCGTGGCTCACCACGGCCCGGATGTAGGTCCCGGGCCACCCCTCGTCGCGCAGGATCTGTTCCGTCCGGCGGCAGTGGGCCTCGGGGTACATCTCGTAGTCCAGATCGTGGACCAGGCCCACGATGCCCCAGGCCTCCTCATCCACGCCGCGCTGGCGGGCCATGTGCCGCATGACGGCTTCGACCGCCAGGGCGTGTTTGATCAAACTCTCGCTGCGATTATAGCGCGTCAGCAGCGCCCAGGCCTCTTCCCGGGTGGGGACGTGTTCCGTCATGGCATCTTTCCTCCAAGTCGGCTATAGTGAGCGGCAGCACGCGATAGGCGCCGGCGACGTCCGTTGATAGCCCCCTTGAACCGGGCTTGTCAAACGCTGCCGCGGGCGGATGTTTGACAGCCGCCGCCGCGTGCCTAGCTTATCCGGCAAAGGCCGGCAGACCCCATCGGGGGGCGCTGCGATCGGCAGGCGCCGAAAGGGGCGCAGGGCGGCGCAGAGACCAATGACGAACTTGCAGGAGGTCGATACTTATGCAGACCGCGGTGACGTTCAAGAACCTGGATTCCTCCGAGCATTTCAAGCAGTACGTGCAGGAAAAACTGGATCGGGTGGACAAGCTGCTCGACAAACCCGCTTCGGCAGAGGTGGTCCTGTCGGTGGACAACCTCAAACAGGTGGCCGAGGTGCGCCTCTCCGGGGGACGGATCAGCATCCAGGCCAAGGCCGAAGAAGATGATCTGCATGCGGCCATCGATCAGATGGTGGACCGGGTCAAGCGTCAGATCAACAAGCACCGGGAAAAGGTGCGCGAACGCCGTCCCGGACAGATCGGAAGAGCGTCGTGTAGGGAAAGAGTGTAGATCTCGG
>CALJLV010000055.1 GCA_937982505.1 uncultured Desulfobacteraceae bacterium
ACGGTCTACGGGATCGTCAAGCAGAACGACGGCTTCATCGACGCCTCCAGCCAGCAGGGGGCCGGCAGCACCTTCAGGATCTACCTGCCGCGGCACGCCGGGCGGGTGGCGGAGGCGTGCGAGGCGACGGAAGACATTCCTCTGGGTCAGGGAGAGACGATACTGATCGTCGAAGACGAGGCCGCCATTCTCAAGCTCTGCCAGACGATGCTTGAAAACCTGGGCTACACCGCGTTGGCGGCCGCTGGCACCGCCGAGGCCCTCGCCCTGGCCGAGGCCCATGCCGGGAAGATCCACCTGCTGATCACCGACGTGGTCATGCCCCGGATGAACGGCCGGGACCTGGCGGCGCGGTTGCAGGCTCTGTGCCCGGGGCTGCGGGTGCTGTTCATGAGCGGCTACACCGCCGAGGTCATCGCCCGCCAGGGAATCCTCGACGCGGGGATGCAGTTCATCCAGAAGCCGTTTTCCCGCGATGAGCTGGCGCTGAAGGTGGCCGAAGTGCTGAAATAGTCATTGGTCAGTGGTCATTGGTCATTTGGGGCGTGCCACGTGAGGGGGGATGGGAGTAATGGGAATTATGAGAATAATGAGGCCAAACGCCATAGCTCCCATTCTTCCCATCATTCCCATTTCCCACCAACCCCTGACCCCTGACCCCTGACCAATGACCACTGACCCCTGACCACTGACCAATGCCCCCGAAAACACGAAAAACAGAGCAAGGAGCAACCAGATGACATCTCGCAAACCACCAGAAGTCTCGCCGCCCCCGGGGGTTGAAAAGGTCTCCACCGGCATTTCGGGGCTGGACAATGTGTTGCGTGGAGGCCTTCCACGGGGCGCGATAACCCTGCTGAGCGGAGGTCCCGGATCAGGCAAGACCCTTCTGGGACTCGAATTTCTGGTACGGGGCGCCATGAGCGGCAACCCGGGCATCATGGTGACCTTCGAAGAGCGGGATTCGGACTTGCGCCGGTACACGGCGGCATTCGGCTGGGATCTGCCCGCCCTGGAGGCCCAAAACCGTCTGCGGCTCATCAGCGCCCGGATTCGCCCCGATGCGGTGTATTCCGGCGGCTTCGATCTGGGCGGCATTTTGGGTATTCTGCGCCAGAAGATCGACGAGATCCAGGCCCAGCGCATCCTCATCGACGCCCCGGACATCTTTCTGCGCCTGCTGGACGACATCACCAAGGAGCGCACCGAACTCTACACGCTGAACGAATGGCTGCGGGATGCCGCAATGACCGCCATTGTGACGGTCAAATCGGATGACAGAAAAAACGCCTGGTCCTCCAATTACGATTTTCTCGAGTATCTGGCCGACTGCGTCATCCACCTGGACCAGCGCGTCATGGAACAGGTGACCACCCGCCGGCTCCGGGTGGCCAAATACCGGGGGTCCGGTTTCGGGCGCAACGAGTATCCTTTCGCCATCACGGACCGGGGGCTGTGGGTGATTCCCGTCACCCAGACCAGCCTGCAGCACCGCGCCCTGGGGGAATCCATGCCCAGCGGCGTCGAGGGGCTGGACGTCCTGCTGGGAGGCGGCTATCGCCGCTGCGCGTGCACCCTGATCAGCGGCAGCTCCGGCACGGGCAAGACCACCTTTGCCTGCCTGTTTGCCGAGGACGCGGTCAAGAGGGGCGAGCGGGTCCTGTATCTGAACTTCGAAGAATCCTGGAACGCCCTGGTCTCCTGCATGATCAGCCCGGGGATTGCCATGCAGGCGGCCAAGGATTCGGGCCGCCTGCGGTTTGTCTCGGTGATGCCCGAATCCCAGGGGGTGGAAGAGCATCTGATCATGGCCTTTCGCATTATCGAAGCATTCCAGCCCGATCACCTGATGGTGGACGCCATCTCGGCCTGCCGCCGCATGGGCTCCAGCCACGCGGCCTTCGACTACCTGCTGCGCCTCACGGGCCACTGCAAGGAGCGGGGGATCACCACCCTGCTCACCAATCTCACCGCCGCGGGCAAAGCCGATGAAATCACCGGCATCGACCTGTCTTCGATCATCGATACGGTCATCATTTTGCGCAACGTGGAGCGCCAGGGCGCCTACCACCGGGAAATCGGCATCCTCAAGTCCCGGGGAAGGTCGCATTCCAGCCAGGTCCATCGATTCAAGATCACGGATCACGGGATCCGGATCGCATCCCAGGAGGCGGACCATGCCTGAACGCATCACGGATCGGCCAGGGCGCCCCCCCTATCGGCTGCGCCTTTTCGTGGCCGGCGACGCCCCCAACTCGCGCATCGCCCGGGAGAACCTGCGGCGCCTGGTCGAGCGCAGCGCCGGGGTGACGGTGGAGATCACCATCGTGGATGTCCTCAAAGATCCCCAGACGGCCCTGGCCCAGGGGGTTTTCCTGACGCCGGCCCTGCAACGGCTCGGACCCGGACCGGAAACCATGATTTTCGGCAATCTGAGCAACACCGACCTGCTGGCCACCCTCCTGGTGGAGGACGGGGAATGAAGCGCGGCGATGATCCATCCTACGAGGCATTGAAGCGCCGCGCGGAAACGGCCGAAGCGGCCCTCAAGGCGCTGCGCGAAGGCCAGGTGGACGCCATCCTGGGCGAGGAGCGCAACCTGGTGGTCCGTCTGGCCGACGTCGAGGCGGCTCTGGTCGAATCCGAGGAGCTTTTTCGCACCGTTTTCCAGCAGGCGGCCGTGGGCATGGCCCAGTTGCTCCCGGAAGGCCGCTATGTGCGGGTCAACCCGCGTCTGGCCGAAATCCTGGGCTATGATCCGCGGGAGCTGGAGGGGCGCTTTTTTCGGGAGATCACCCATCCGGACGACTTGGGGCTTCAGGACGCCAAGCTCGCCGAGATATCGGCCGGAAAGAGCGATACCTTCGAAATCGAGAAACGGTTTTTCCACCGGAGCGGCTCCGTCGTCTGGGCGCGGCTCTACTCCAGGGCGGTGCGGCACCCGGACGGCGCGGTCAAATACCTCATCACCTCCATCGTCGACATCACCGAGCGCCGGCGCACAGAGGAGGCCCTGCGGCGCCGCGAGCGCCAACTGCAGCAGATTTTCGAGATTCTGCCCATCGGCCTCTGGTTCGTGGATCGCGACGGCACCCTGCTGCGCGGCAACCCGGCCGGAGTGCGGATCTGGGGCGCCGAGCCCAAGGTGCCGATGAGCGAATACGGCGTGTTCAAGGCCTGGCGCCTGCCCGAGCGCCAGCCGGTCGAGGCCGGGGACTGGGCCCTGGCCAGGACCATCCGGGATGGCGCCACCATCGTGGACGAGCTGCTCGAAATCGAAGCCTTCGACGGTCGCAAAAAGACCATTCTCAACTACACGGCCCCCATCCTCGACGCGGAGGGCCGCGTCGACGGGGCCATCGTGGCCAACCTGGACATCAGCGACCGGATGGCGCTTGAACGCCAACTGCGCCAGGCCCAGAAGATGGAGGCCGTGGGCCGTCTGGCCGGCGGAGTGGCTCACGATTTCAACAACATGCTGGGCGTGATCCTGGGCTACGCGGAACTGGCCCGCCAGAAGGTCGGGCCGGATGACGCCCTTGCCGAGGATCTGGAGCAGATCATGACCGCGGCGCGGCGCTCGGCCGACATCACCCGCCAGCTTTTGGCCTTCGCGCGCCGGCAGACGGTGGCGCCGCGGGTGCTGGATCTCAACGACACGGTGGAGGGGATGCTCAGGATGCTGCGCCGCCTGATCGGCGAGGACATCGAGCTGCGCTGGCTGCCGGGGGCCGGCCTGTGGCCGGTGAGGATCGATCCCACCCAGGTGGATCAGATCCTGGCGAACCTCCTGGTCAACGCGCGGGATGCCATCGACGGGGTGGGGCAGGTGAGCCTCGAGACGCACAACGCGCGCCTCGATGCCGCCTGGCGCAGCGACCATCCCGACTTTTCGCCGGGCGAGTACGTGCTGCTGGCGGTGAGCGACACGGGCCGCGGGATGGATTCCGAAACCCTGGAGAATCTCTTCGAGCCGTTTTTCACCACCAAGGAGCTGGGCCGGGGCACGGGGCTGGGGCTGGCCACGGTCTACGGGATCGTGCGGCAGAACGGCGGCCTTATCGATGTCTCCAGCCAGCCGAGCCATGGAACCACCTTCAGGATTTATCTGCCGCGGCATCGGGGCCGGATCGAGGGGACACCCGGGCCGCAAAAGGGCCAGGTTCCCACGGGGCGCGGGGAAACGGTGCTGCTGGTCGAGGACGATGGGGCGTTGCTCAAGCTGGCGCGGCGCATGCTGGAAGGACTGGACTACCGGGTATTGGCCGCCGGTGGTCCCAACGAAGCCCTCGACCTGGTGGGCTCGCGCAGCGAAGAGATCCATCTGCTGATCACCGACGTGGTGATGCCGGAAATAAGTGGTCGGGATCTGGCCGAGCGCCTCAAAGCCCTTTCCCCCGGTCTCAGGGTGCTCTTCATGTCCGGCTACACGGCCGATGTCATCGCCCGGCGGGGGGTGCTGGACGCGGACGTGCATTTCGTGCAGAAGCCGTTTTCCCGCGATGAGCTGGCGCTGAAGGTGGCCGAAGTGCTGAAATAGTCATTGGTCAGTGGTCATTGGTCATTTGGGGCGTGCCACGTGAGGGGGGATGGGAGTAATGGGAATTATGAGAATAATGAGGTCAAGCGCCATAACTCCCATTCTTCCCATCATTCCCATTTCCCGCCAACCCCTGACCCCTGACCCCTGACCACTGACCACTGACCACTGACCAATGACCAATGACCACAACCCACCCCCCGGAGCAAAACCATGCAACACTCCAAGAACCACCCGCTTCCGGAAGCAAAAGATCCGCCTTCGCTGGATGAACGCGCGCCGCCGAACCAGCCCCCAAACGACCCCCTCCTGGCTGTTGTGCTGGAAAACACCCACATGTCGGCCGCCTACCTGGATCCGTGCTTCAATTTCATCTGGGTCAACCGGGCCTATGCCAGGGCCGGTGGAAAGGCGCCCGCCTTTTTTGTCGGGCGCAACCACTTTGATCTCTACCCCGACGCAGAGAGCCAGGCCATCTTCCAGCGCGTGGTGGACACGGGACAGTCTTTTTTCACCGCGGCCAGACCTTTCGTTTTTGCCGACCGGCCCGAACGCGGCACCACCTGGTGGGACTGGAGCCTGGTTCCCGTCAAGGACGAGGCCGGCAAGGCAACCGGCCTGGTGCTGACCCTGGAAGAAGTCACCGACCAGGTGAGCACCCGCCGTGCCCTGCGGCAAAGCGAGGCCAACCTGATCGCCATGATCGAGGCCAGTTCGGATTCCGCCTTCCTGGTGGACGCCGAGGGGGTGGTTGTGGTCTGCAACAAGGCGGGCGCCGAGCGGGTCGGTGGCCGGATGGAAGATATTCTGGGGCGATCCATCTTCGATCTGGTTTCGGCGGACGTCGCGGCGACGCGGCGCACCCAGTTGAGGCGGGTGGTGGACACCGGCGCCACCGTCAAATTCCAGGACCGTCGCCAAGGGCACAGCTTCAGTCACCACCTGTGCCCCGTCCTGGACGAGAACAATCAGGTGAGCCGGGTGGCCATCTTCAGCCACGACATTACCGAACTGCAACATGCCAAGAACCAACTGGAGGCCCGGAACGATCTGCTGGCCGCCATCGGCGAGGCGCAAGCCCTCTTCATCTCCGGCACCGACCAGTCGCAGGTCTATGCGCGGATGCTCGACATTCTCGTGCAGGCCACCAAAAGCGAATACGGCTTCCTCGACGAGGTGGCATGCGACCCGGACGGCCGCCCCATCAAATGCAGTCTGGCGATATCGGCCATCGCCTGGGACACCCCATCCCGGCGCCTCTACGAGGAATTGAGGTCAAAACGCTTCGAATTCCACCACCTGGACAACCTCGCCGGCGCTCCCGTACTCGAAAATCGCACCATCATCGCCAACGACGCCCCCAACGACCCGCACGCCAAGGGCCTTCCCAAAGGTCACCCCGCGATCCGGCGCTACATGGGCATTCCACTCTACCTCGGGGGTGAAATCATCGGCGTGGTGGGGGTCGCCAACCGTCCGGAGGAGTACACCGAGGAGATCGCCGCCTTCATCCAGCCGCTGACCCAGGCCTGCACGGCCATGATCCAGGCCGGCCGGGCCGAGCGCCGGCAGCGCGAGGCCCTGGCGGCCATCGAGGTCAGCGAGGCGCGCTACCGCCGGCTGGCCGAAAACATCACGGACGTGGTCTGGGTGGCGGACCTGGACATGCGCATCACCTATGTCAGTCCGTCGGTGGCCCGCATGGTGGGCGAGCCGGTGGAGGCCCATCTGGGCCGCTCCATGCGGGAAAAATTTCCCCCGCAAGACCTGGAGCGGCTCGCCGTGGTCCTGGCCGAGGAACTGGAACGGGAAAAGGATCCGGATGCCGACCCCAACCGTTCGCGTCTCGTGGAAGCGCGGCACTACCGGGCCGACGGCAGCCTCATGTGGGTCGGCATGAACATCTCTTTTCTCCGCGACGAGAAGGGAACTGCCGTCGGACTCCAGGGGGTGACCCGGGAGATTAGCGAGCGCAAGCAGGTCGAAGACTCCCTGAAGACCATGGCCGAGATGATCGACAACGCCCCCAGCTCGATCACGATCCATGACGCCGAGGGGCGCTTTTTCTACGCCAACCGCAAGACCTTCGAAATTCACGGCTACGGTCCGGAAGAATTCATGGCCCTCAACCTTCACCGGCTGGACGTGCCGGAAAGCGAGGCGCTGCTGGCCGAACGGTTGCGGCTCATCGCGCAAAGGGGCGAGGCGACCTTCGAGGTGGGCCATTTTCGAAAAGACGGATCCGTCATTCCCCTGGAGGTGACGGCCAAGACCGTGTCCTGGAACGGCCGGCCGGCGATTTTGAGCATCGCCAGCGACATCAGCGAGCGCAAACAGGCCCGGGAGGCCCAGGAGACCCTGCGCAGCCGCCTTTCCCAGGCCGTGGCGATCGCCCGCCTGGGCTACTGGCACTACGATGTGGACCGGGATCTGTTCCATTTCGACGATGCCTTTTACCGCATCTACCGGACCACCGCGGCCCAGGCGGGCGGCTACAGCCTTTCGCCCCGCGTCTATGCCGAGCGCTTCGTCCATCCTTTAGACCGGCACCTGGTGGCCGAAGAGAACCGCAGGGCCTTGGAAACCCAGGATCCCGGCTTTCAAAGACGGCTGGAACACCGCATCCTCTACGCCGACGGGACCGTGGGCTGGGTCAGCGTGCACTACTTTGTCGTCAAGGACGCCCAGGGCCGGACCATCAGGACCTACGGGGTCAACCAGGACATCACGGAACGCAAGCTGGCCGAGCAGGCCCTGGCCGACTCGGAAAGAAAATGGCGCCACGTTCTGGTCAACATCCCGCAGATCGGCATTTCCCTGGACCCGCGGGCGCGCATCGTCTTCGCCAACTCCTTTTTCCTCGAACTGACCGGATGGACCGAGCCGGAAGTGCTGGGGCGCGACTGGTTCGACACCTTCATCCCGGAGTCCAGCCGCGAAGCGGTGCGTGGGGTCTTCGAGCGCGTCATGGGAAACCGGGATACGATGGGCTTCATGTCTTACGAGAACCAGATCGTCACCCGGACCGGGGAGCTGCGCAACATCGCCTGGTCCAACGTGCTGACCAAGGATCCGGCCGGCGAGGTGCTGGACGTCACCTGTCTGGGGGTGGATCTCACCGAGCGCAAGCGGGCCGAGGATCTTCTGCGCCGCGGCGAGGAAAAGTACCGGCTGCTGACCGAAACCATGTCGGACATCGTCTGGACCGCGGATCTGCAATTGCGCACGACCTACGTCAGCCCCTCGATTGTGCGCGTCCTGGGGTTCACCCCGGAAGAAAGAATGCGGCAAACGGTCCAGGAGCAGATCGCCCCCGCCTCGCTGGACTATGGAATGGCGCGTTTCGCCCAGGAGATGGCCCTGGAAGAACAGGGGCAGGGCGACCTCGAGCGGCGGGTCAGCCTCGAGCTGGAATACTGGCACAAGGACGGTTCGACGCGGTGGATGGACACCGTTGTGAGCCCGATCCGCGACGGCCGGGGCCGGCTCATCGGGCTTCACGGGGTTTCCCGGGACGTTACGGATCGCAGGCAGGCCGAGGCCCGCAGCCGCCAGCTTTCGGACATCATCGACAAGAGCCTGAACGAGATCTACATCTTCGACTGCCAGAGCCTCAAGTTCCGCCATGTCAACCAGGGGGCCCTGAACAACCTCCAGTACACCCTGGCGCAGATCCGCGCCATGACCCCCGTGGATCTCAAGCCCGAGTTCACCGAGGCCACCTTCCGCGCCATGATCCAGCCATTGCTGGATGGCACCCGGCCAGCGCTGAGCTTCGAGACCCTTCACCGCCGGGCCGACGGCAGCGACTATCCGGTGGAAATCCATCTGCAACTGATGGAGGCCGAAGGCGAACGGGTCTTTCTGGCCGTGATTTTCGACATCCGCGAGCGCCGCGAGGCCGAAGCCGAGCGCGAAAAACTCCAGGCCCAGCTCCTCCAGGCCCAGAAGATGGAATCGGTGGGGCGGCTGGCCGGCGGGGTGGCCCACGACTTCAACAACATGCTGGGGGTGATCCTGGGATATGCGGAACTGGCCCTGGACCAGATCGAGACCCAGACCCCCCTGTTCGAGTGTCTGCAAGAGATCCGCAAGGCCGCCGAGCGCTCGGCCAAGCTGACCCGCCAGTTGCTGGCCTTTGCCCGCAAGCAGACCGCCAGTCCCCGAGTGCTGGACCTCAACGACACGGTGGAGGGGATGCTCCAGATGCTGCGCCGGCTCATCGGCGAGGACATCGACCTGCGCTGGCTTCCGGGGGCCAGACTCTGGCCGGTGCGGATCGACCCGTCCCAGATCGACCAGATTCTGGCCAACCTGTGCGTCAATGCCCGGGATGCCATCGCCGGGGTGGGCCGGGTGACCATCCGCACGGGCACGGGGGTCTTCGACGCGGCTTACTGCGCGGCGCACCCGGAGTTCAGCCCCGGGCAGTTCGTGATGCTGGCGGTGAGCGACGACGGCTGCGGGATGGACGCCCAGACCTGCGAGCGTCTCTTCGAGCCTTTTTTCACCACCAAGCCGGTGGGGCAGGGCACCGGCCTGGGGCTGCCCACGGTCTACGGGATCGTCAGGCAGAACAACGGGTTCATCCAGGTGGAGAGCCGGCCCGGCCAGGGGACGACGCTTCGGATCTATCTGCCACGGCATCTGGCGGCGCCCGGCGAGCAGGCGGCGGCGTACGAACCCGGGGCGCCGGTGATCGGCGGCCAGGAGACCGTTTTGCTGGTGGAGGACGAACCGGCCATCTTGAGCGTGGGCCAGATCATGCTCGAGCGGCTGGGGTATCGGGTACTGGCGGCCTCCCAGCCCCAGGAGGCCGTGCGGCTGGCCAAGGACGCCCGGGAGCG
>CALJLV010000056.1 GCA_937982505.1 uncultured Desulfobacteraceae bacterium
CCCCATCGACTATCTTGTTTTGGCTAGGTTGTCAAGACAAATTCAGGCTCGCGCCATGAACTTGCCGGTCTCGGTGTTGACCCGGACCAGCGTGCCGCTCTCGATGTACTCGGGCACCTGCACCACCACGCCGTTGGAGAGGGTGGCCGGCTTGTTGCGGTTGGTGGCCGTGGCGCCCTTGATCACCGGCGGGGTGTCCACGATCTCCAGCTCCACCGTCTGAGGCAGCTGGATGCACAGGGGATGGCCGTCCAGGAGCAACACCAGGATCCCCTCCATCCCGTCGCTGAGCCAGGCGGCGTCATCGCCCAGGGCCTCGGCGCTCAGACTGTGCTGCTCGTAGGTGTCGCTGTCCATGAAGATGTACAGGTCGCCGTCGCGGTACAGGTAGCTGGCCGGGCGCCGTTCCAGCTCCACTTCCTCCAGGTCGTCGTTGCCCTTGAAGACCTGATCGAGCTTCTGGCCCGTGCGCACCTCGGCGAAGCGTACCCTGTAGAGGGTGGCCGAGCCCCGCGCCGAAGGGGTCTGGACCTCGATGTGGCGGGCGGCGTAGATCTGGTTTTTCAGGCGCACGACGTCGCCTTTTTTCAGATTGCTGGCTTTGGGCATGGAAGGTTCCTTTGGATGGGGTCCGGGACCCGAGAGGCGTTCAGCCGGCCTCCGGCGGGTCGTTGGGGTGATCGGCGGCCGCGGCCTTGAGGGCCGCGGCCACGGCCTCGAGGTGGCGCTGGTCCGTGCCGCAGCACCCTCCCAAGATACGGATGGCAAAGCGCCGGTGCAAGAGGGCCATGGCGGCGCCGAAATCGGCCGGCATGGCCGGATCCAGGTCCGCCCGGCCGTCCAGTTCCTCGGGGCTGAGCCGGGAGGTATTGCCCTGGCAGCCCAGCAGGCGGCCCGTGGTCGGGCCCGCCTTGCCCAGGCGGGTCAGGGCCTCCAGCAGGTGGGCCGGATGGACGCAGTTGACCATGAAGCCCAGCGCGGGGATCGGGGTCCGTGCGTCGATGCGGTCGATGGCCGCGTCCAGGGGGGTGCCGTCCAGGAGGGTGCCGTCGGATCGGATCACGAAGCTCACCAGGTAGGGGCGGCCGGAGGCGGCCATGGCCCGGGCCAGCCCCTCGGCCTCGCTCAGGGCCGGCAGGGTGGCGGCCAGGAGCAGGTCGGGTTCGGCCGCGGCCAGGGCCTCGATCTGGGGGGTGTGGAAACGCCGGGCCGACTCGGCGTCCAGGGCCTCGCCGGGGGTGTAGGCGTCGCCCCGGCAGGCGAGCATGCCGGCCACCAGGATGCGCCGGCCGTAGGGGCCGGCCTGGCGGCGCAGGGTCTTGAGAAACCCGACGGCCTCGGCGTTGATGGCCAGCCCCCGGGCCAGGCCGGCCTGGCCCACCCGTTCGAGGCTGGCCCGCCAAGTGGGGGCCCCCAGGATCAGGGGCAGGCCGTAGCGGCGTCCCACGGCGATGTACGCGGCGTAGATGCGCTCCAGGGCCTGGCGTCCGGCGCGGTGGCGGATGAATCCGGCGTGCAGGATATGGGGATCCAGGGTCAGGGTGGTCTCGCGCCGCAGGCGTTCGATGACCGCTCCTTCGGTGAGGATCGGGCTGATGGTGTGGATGATGGTCGTCGCATCCATGGCGTTTCGAGATCTGCGGTGGTCGCAGCGACGCATCCGCCTGCCGGGCCGGATGCGAATCGCGGCGGTGCATACCACATTTTTCGAACGGGGGAAATGAGCGGAGGGTTTTTGGGCGGGAATGGAAACCTGGAATCTTGAATCTGAAATCTGGAACCTTTCCCCCAGGGTTGACAGCAGCGCCGCGACAAGGATAGTGGACGGACGGGATAGAGCTGCGTCCTGCTCCATGGCCCTCAATGCCGCCCGCCTTCGGCGGCCGAACGGATCCGCGATGACCCGCAAAGACTACTACCAGATTCTAGGGGTGCCCGAGAACGCCAGCCAGAAGCAGATCAAGGAGGCCTTTCGCCGCCTGGCCCTCGAGCATCACCCGGACCGCAACCGCGACGCGCCGGCCAGCGCCGAGCGTATGAAGGCCGTCAACGAGGCCTACGCGGTTCTGTCCAACCCCCGGCGGCGGGCCGAGTACGACACCCTGCGCCAGCAGTTCGGGGAGACGGCCTACACCCATTTTCGCAGCAGCCACTCCGAACAGGACCTCTTTCGCGGGTCGGACATCAACCAGATCTTCGAGGAGCTGGCGCGCTCCTTCGGGCTGCGGGGGGTGGACGAGATCTTCAAGGACGTTTACGGCCCGGGCTACCGCAGCTTCGAGTTCCGGCGCCCCGGCATGTTCGGCCGCGGCTTCATCTTCGTGTCCGGGTTCGGCGGCCCCCGCCGGCAGGCCCCGGGGGATCCCCCCCTGGAGGGCGGCGGCCCTCTGGGCCGGCTGTCCCAGCGGATGCGGAGCCGGATCGCCGCCATGGCCCCCGCCGCCCGGGGGCGCGACATCCGCGACACCCTCTCGCTGCCGGCGGACCTGGCGCGCCAGGGAGGGGCCTGGGCCTATCACCACAAGCCGCGCCACAAGAAGCTGGTGGTCCGGATTCCGGCCGGGGTGCGCGAGGGCCAGCAGATCCGCCTGGCGGGCATGGGGATGGAAGGCCGCGGCGGCGGCCCTCCGGGCGACCTGCTGCTCAAGGTGGTGCTGCGCCGCTCCCTGGCCGAGCGCATCAAAGGTTTCCTGGGGCGGCGCGGAACCTGAGATCGCCATTTCCATGAACCACTGCCGCCTGGAGCGCTTTGCCACTTACGAGGCGCGCGAAGAGGCCTTCCGGCGTCTGGCCGGCGGACTCATGCCGCGCTACTACGGCGGTCCGCGCCTTTTCTGGGCCGATCTGCGCCGGGCGGCGGAACGGGGGCTGGCCGCGCCGGAGGCCAGGCCCCTGGCGCGCGTCACGGCCAACCCGCGCGATTGCCTGGCCTTCGGTTCGCCCCACCAGGTGCTGGCGGCCGCGGCCCTGACCGCCGCCGCTCCCGGGGCCCGGGAGATCGAGGAGCTGGCCCGGCGCTTCGGGATCCAGCCCCTGCTGCACCAGCCGATCCGCACCCTGTCGGGGGGCGAGACCGTACTGGTGGCCCTGGCCAAGGCCGCCGTCCTCCAGCCGGCGGCCTCCGGCCTGGTCATCGCCAGCCCCTTCACCTGGCTGAGCCGGGACAACCGGCGCCATCTCGAAACCCTCCTGGGCGACTATGCCCAGGGGCCGGCCCCGGCCACGGTGCTCGTTCTGGAAGGCGAGGACGAGGACTTCCCGGCCCCCCCGGCGGACCTGCCCCCCGGCCCGGTGATGACCCTGCGGCTCGCCGAGGTGCGCACGGCCCTGAGTCCCTCTTTCGGGGTGGTGGGGCCGCCGGCGGCTGCGGCCCGCTTCGCCGATACCCGGGTGCGGCTGCGTTCGCCCTGCCTGGTGGAGGGGGCCAACGGCCAGGGCAAGAGCCTGCTGGCCAAGATTCTGGCCCGGGCCGTGGCCTTCGACGGCCGGGCCGAGGTGGGCGTCGGAGACGGTCCGGGGACGGTGCGGCTCCTGTTTCAGGATGTGATGACCCAGACCCTGCTGCGCGATGCCCGGTCCCTGTGCGCGGCGGCGGATGCCGGGGCCCTGGAGTCGGCCCTGGAGGCCGAATTTTGCCGGCGCCGCGGCCGTCCGCCCGAGGCCGGCGGCGCACCGGCCTGCCTGCGCCGGGTCAAGACCGTGCTGGCCGCGGTGCGCCTGGTCTCCAGGCCCGCGGTTCTGATTCTGGACGAACCGGACTGGGGGCTGAGCCGCCAAGACGCCGTAGCCCTGGTACAGGCCCTCATCGACCTGGCCCACCGGCAGGGCACGGCCGTGATGCTCATCTCCCACAAGTCCTGGTGGCCGGCGCTGGGCGCCAGCGTTCTGAAGGTGGCCCGCCGCCGGGGGGACCGGGAGCCCGGTTTGCGTATCCAGTTGGAGGCGTCCCCATGACGGCCTGGCCGCTGCGCCCGGTCCTGCTGGTGGCCGCCGCGGTGCCGGCCTTCAGCGGGTGGCCCCTGGAGCGTTTCTCGACTCCGCTGGTTTCGGGCGTAAGCGCCGGATGGCTCGGCTACCTGGTCCTGGTGCATCTGCTGGCGGCCCCCTGCGCCGGGCTGCGCCGCTACGGGGACATCCTGGCCCTGACGGCCCTGATCACCGTGCCGGTGGTCTACGGGGGGGCGGTCGTGGCCTATGGCTGGAACCTGGCCGCCGGGGCGCCCCCGGGGGCCGCCGGGCCCCACTACCTGGGCCTGTGCGTGCGGATGCTCACCGTGGTTCCCCTGGCCCTGGCCCTGGTGGCCCAGATCCCCTTTCAGCGCCTGGAGCGGGGAATGCTGGTCGACGGCCGGGGGGTGGGCCGGGGGCGCA
Organism: uncultured Desulfobacteraceae bacterium; assembly: GCA_937982505.1. Lineage (GTDB taxonomy): Bacteria > Desulfobacterota > Desulfobacteria > Desulfobacterales > UBA2174 > UBA2174. The sequence goes on from CALJLV010000056.1 coordinate 4,372, forward strand.
AGACGCTGCTGATGGTGCTGCGGGTCTTTACCCACATCGTCTATTTCGTGGTCCCCGACATGCTGGAGGTGGTGCGCGAGGAGCGCGCCGGGGCGCCGCGGCCCGCCCGCCGGCGGGGCCTCCAGCGGCTTCTGGTGGACCTGGCGGTGGCGGCCATCTGCGCCGCGCTGCGCTACATCCCCTTGTGGGCGGTGGAGATCGCCGCCCTGCCCGAACCGGGGCAAGGGCCAAAACCCCAAGACCCCGGTGGGGGGCCGGCCGGGGGCTGAACGGACCAGCCCGTCCGCAACCCGCAATCTGCCACATGTGCAAAAGGAGGCACGCGCGCATGGCGAATCGACCCTCGGAAGCCCAGCGGCTGTACCATATCGGCATCATCGCGGCCTTTGCCACCCTGGCCTTCGTGGGCACCCTGGCCATCCGGGTCCCCATTCCGGCCACCGGCGGCTACGTCAACCTGGGCGACACCTTCGTGATGGCGGCCGCCCTGCTCTACGGCCCCGCGGTGGGGGCCCTGGTGGGGATGATCGGACCGGCGGCGGCCGACGCCGTGGGGTTTCCCCAGTTCATCCTGGCCACGGCGGTGGTCAAGGGGATCGAGGGCTGGATCGTGGCCGCCGTCGGCTTCGGCCGGGGGCCGGCGCGCCAGGCGGGCGCCCTGGGGGCCGGGATCCTGGTGCTGGTGGGCGGCTACTACCTCTTCGAGGCGCTGGTCTACCCGCTGCTGGCCGGGCCGATCCCCTTTTTCGGAGTCACCGATCCCAAGGCGGCCCTGGCGGAAATCGTTCCCAACCTGATCCAGGGGACCGTCAGCGCGGTGCTCGCCTTCGGCATCCAGCGGGTCTTCAACCGTCCGGCCGGCGGGCTGGGATGACCGGCGGATCGAGCCCTGCGCCCCAATGCGCGGACAGCCCGGAGGCGCCCGGCACCGCCGCGCCTGCCGATCCGGTCCAGCCCTTCACCTTCGACGGCACCGGGGGCGCCTATTTCCGCATCTGGATCGTCAACACCCTGCTCTCCCTGCTGACCCTGGGGATCTACTCGGCCTGGGCCAAGGTGCGCCGCAAGCAGTTCTTCTACCGCCATACGCGCCTGGCCGGATCGGCCTTCGCCTACCTGGCCGATCCGGTCAAGATCCTCAAGGGGCGGCTCATCGTGTTCGCCTCTTTTTTCATCTATTCGGCGGTCCAGAAGGTCTTTCCCCCGGCCGGGCTGGCGGTGGGCCTGGCCCTCGTCCTGCTGCTGCCCTGGTTCGTGGTGCGCTCGCTGGCCTTCAACGCCCGCTACAGCGCCTGGCGCCAGATCCGCTTCCAGTTCCGGGGGACCTACCGGGCCGCGGCGGCGGCCTATCTGCTCTGGCCCCTGCTGGCGCTTGCGACCCTGGGCCTGCTCTTTCCCTACGCCTACTACCGCCAGCGGCGGTTTCTGGTGGAGAACTGGGCCCTGGGCACCACCGGCTTCGCCTTTCACGCCCGGGCCCGGGACTACTACCGGATCTTCGGGGGGTTTCTGCTCGCCCCGCTGGCCGCGGGGCTGGCGGCCGGGGCGGTGGTGTGGCTGGCGCCGGCGGCGGCGCTGCCGGCCGTGGTGCTGGCCGGGGCCCTGACCTATCTTTACGCCCTGGCCTATTTCAGCGTCAGCGCCGGCAACCTGCTCTTCAACGCCAGCACCCTGGACGGGCTGCGTTTCGGAGCCGCCATGAAGGTGTGGCCCTACGCCGGCATCGTGTTCACCAACACCCTGGCCCTGGTGGCCACCCTGGGGCTTTTTCATCCCTTCGCCCGGGTGCGGGCCTACCGCTACCGCATCGACCACCTGGTGCTACGGGGGGCCGGCGGGCTGGACGCTTTCGTGGCCGCCGAGACCGCGGAGGCCAGCGCGCTGGGAGACGAACTGTCCGATTTTCTGGACTTCGATCTGGGCCTCTGAATCCGGGCCGGGCCCGCGGCCGATGGGCCTCGGGCCGCGGCAGCGGCGGCCGGAGGGGAGGATCCGGGGAGCCATCATGATCGTTCTGGACGGTGACTGGTACGACGGGCGCACATCCGCGCGGATCGCGGCGGTCCTGGAGATGGACGGCGGCGGCCGGCTGCGGATCCGGCGGGCCGACACGGGCGAAACCCTGCTGGAAGCGCCGGTCTTGGAGGCCCGGGTCTCCGACCGCCTGGAAAACACGCCCCGGACCCTGACCTTTGGCACCGGGGCGGTGTTCGAAACCGAGGCCAACGACGCCGTCGACCGGCTCCTGGCCCGGACGGGCCGCCGGCGCCGCGCACGCTGGGTGCATACCCTGGAAACCAAGGGACGCCATGTGCTGGTCTCCGCCGTGATGGTGGTGCTCATCGGCGCGGCTCTGGTGCGCTACGGGATTCCGGCCGCGGCCCAGCTCCTGGCGGCGGTGCTGCCCGGCGCGGTTTACGAGACCGCCGACCGCCAGACCCTGGCCCTGCTGGACCGCGCCCTGCTGGCGCCGTCGGCCCTCCCGCCGGAAGTCCGGGACCGCGTGCGCCGCCACCTGCGGCCCGTGGCGGATGATCATCCCGACCTGGGACTGACCCTCCTTTTCCGCCGGGGCGGGCGGCTCGGGCCCAACGCCCTGGCCCTGCCCGGCGGCACCATCGTGTTCACCGACGAAATGGTGACCCTGGCGGCCCACGACGACGAACTGCTGGCCGTCATGGCCCACGAGGCCGGTCATGTGGTCCACCGCCACGCCATGCGCCGCATGGTCCAGGATTCCCTGCTCTCCTTCGCCCTGATGGCTCTCACCGGGGACGCCTCGGGGGCCGCGGAGCTCTTTCTGGGACTGCCCGTGCTGCTCACCGAACTGGCCTACTCGCGCGAATTCGAGCGCCAGGCGGACCGCTTCGCCCTGGACTACCTGAGCCGCCGCCAGGTGCCCGCCGCCCGCCTGGCCGATCTGCTCGAGCGCATCGACCAGCGCCGCCGGGACCAGGTCCGGGGGCAGGGGGGCGGCTGGAGCGGATACCTGTCCACCCATCCGTCCACCCCGGAGCGGATCCAGGCCTTGCGATCCAGCGGGCCGTAACCGGTCCGGCGACGGTCCGGGGCCGGGCGCGGCCCTGGAATCCGCCCTTTCTTTAGAGCTTGCATTTACATAGACGATTGCGTAAGGAAAACTCAGCCGTCGACCCCAACCGGAGAGAAAGGCCTTATGACCTCCACCCGGCCGCCGCCCGGACCCGCCCTGCACGCGCGCTTTGCGCGGACCGCAGCGCGGGTTTCGTCGTTTCCGGGGCAAGGGGTGGCGTGCGCCGCCTGATGGGAAGGAAGCAGCGCCGTGGGCGATTTCCTCTACTATGAGCGATTCAGTTGGCTGGACCGGGAACTGCGAAGCGGCCGGTTCCCGAATGCGGCCGGACTGGCCGAGCGGTTCGAGCTGTCGCGCAAGCAGGCCCAGCGCACCATCGACCATTTGCGGGACCGTTTTGGGGCGCCCCTGGACTACGACGCCCGGCACCGGGGCTACCGCTACCGCGACGACAGCTTCGAGCTGCCCCGGCTGCCGGCCACCCAGGAGGAGCTGCTGGCCGTGCTGCTGGCCCACCGGCTCCTGCGCCACGCCGACGGCGGCCATATCAGCGCCCAGATCCGCCATTTCGGCCACAAGCTCCTCGCCCAGCTCGACCAGCACCTGTCCTTCGATCTTCTGGAGCGCTCCTTTTCCGCCGACTGGCACGGCCACAGCCCCATCGACGCCCGGCTTTTCCGCCTGGTGAGCGACACCCTGCTCAAGCACCGCCTGCTGCGCTTCGCCTACCGCTCGCCGCGCAACGGGGAAACCACCCGCCGCACGGTGGAACCCCATCACCTGCAGCACTACCAGGCCAGTTGGGTCCTCATCGCCCACTGCCGGCTGCGCGGGCACTTTCGCAAGTTTTTTCTGGCCCGCATGCGACAGGCCCGCATGCTGCCCGACACCTTCGTCCCGCGGCCCCTCGAGGACTGGCAGCATCTTTGCCGGGGGGCCTTCGGCATCTTCCAGGGCCGGCGCCACGTCCGCGTCACCCTGAAGTTCACTCCCCACCGGGCCGGCTGGGTGCGCGAGCAGCTCTGGCATCCGCGCCAGCAGATCCAGGAGCAGTTGGACGGGGGGCTGACCCTCAGTTTCCCGGTGGCCGACTTTCGCGAGGTCAAGCTGGAGATCCTGCGCTTCGGCGCCGACTGCGAGGTGCTCGCGCCCGAGGCCCTGCGGCGGGCGGTGAGCGAGGAAATTGGGCGCATGGCGGGGGTCTATGCCGGCATCCAGCCGCCGGCACCGGCCGACGGCGCCGATGCCGGTTGAGGCGGCACCGGATATTTTTCACGGGACCTGGGACGCTGGATGTCCCAGCAGGGGGTGTATGTTGGCAACGCGGCGACACGGAAAGAGACAGACCCCATGTTCACGTCCACCGCTCGAATCGGTCTTATGGGTCCTATCGGTCTTATCCGTCCGATCGTTCCGAGGCCACGAATAGCGGGGCTTTTCTTTGAAACGATCCGGAACCCATCCTTTCCTCCGGAGGTGCCCATGAACATCAGCCGCCGTAACCTGTTGACCCTGCTGCCGTTTCTGCCGGCCCTGGGCGCCGCCGCCGCGGCCCAAGCCGCTCGCCCCCCGGCCCGGCGCTACCACCTCAACCGTTTCAGCATCGCCGGCTTCGCCTACTACGCGGGCCCGCAGCTTCTGGCCCTCAACCGGCTGCAGCCGGGGCAGACCCTGACGCTCACCGCCGAGCCCGATCACCGCCACGACCACTACGCCGTGCGCATCGACCTTGGCGATGCCAAACTCGGCTACGTCCCCCGCAGCGACAACCGGCACCTGAGCCGCCTCCTGCGCCAGGGGGCCGAACTGGACTGCCGGATCATCGCGGTCAATCCGGAGGATGCGC
>CALJLV010000057.1 GCA_937982505.1 uncultured Desulfobacteraceae bacterium
GCCCCGGTAGTAAGGCCCGGAAGGTAGAACCCCCTCAAGTAGGCGTCCGCAGTCGGCGTGAAGTCCAGCCCTTCCCATGCCACTTCGATATTTTCCAAGGTAGCAAAACGGTTTAGGTGCTTATTGAATGCCGCTGCGATAGCGCTACTCATTTGCCACACTCTGCACGATGCTCGGCCATGCGCTTGTTACATCCTTAATGCTGACCCGAAAGAAACCCTCCGGCCTTTGCATTCTTTTCCCATGCTCCCCGCCATATTCTACGGGCACGGCATATTCCAGATTGTTGGCAATCCAAATGTCGTCGCCGACAGTATAACTGCTGATGGCCCCTGAACTTGGAACACCGACGGAGGTTGTTGTCCCGCTCGGCTTTGCGCCAATCGCCAATTGGTTGTTGGCGCGGAGTCTTCCCGTGTCCACCGGGCACCTTGCAATGATCCGGCTGTGAAGATCCATGCCGACCTTTTTAGCGATTTGATCGGCCTTTTCGGTCGTTTTGATTTTGAATTTCTTTATCTCTTCAGAAAATCCCATCAGCTCAACCTCAAGACCGCCTCATAAAGGATCGGCACTTCATCCGGTCCGATAGTCCGAACAGAAACAATGCTGTATTCGACCGATCCGCGTTGAAGTTTTTGGCCTACGGTCGGCACTATCGAAAGGCTGTTTGCTGCTATCTTTGCACTTAAATCGCTTGCAAGAATGTTCGTGTTTGTCGCTATTCTTCTGATATCGATTGGAGTGATAACGGCCCGGCAATCATGCTCAACGTCCGCGTCATAAAGTACCTTGCCCGTTTCAGGGTCAAAGAACTGATCCGTTTTCTCTACAATGGTGCAATCCTCGCCCCATGTATCAATGGCGGTATCTGCCTTGCTTGCATACGTTGAGTATTTGGCGTTGACAGTCATTATGCTAACTGCACCTGGATCTGGTTGGAGCTTTTCAAGAGGCCCTTGAGAGGCCCGGTCAAAGTATAGTGAACCGTTTCGGCAGGCGCCCCGCCAGAGTAGGATTCAGAAACAACCCCCACCAGGGTGAAGCTTGTTACCATCCCTCCCCGCTCAAGACTCGGCCGGAGCGATCCGGGCGTAACAAGTTCTAAAAGCGCTGCCTCGCAAAGCGCTTTGACAACCCCATTCGGCACCTCGTCCACTTCAATCGTGTAGCCGTCTATATCGACAGCGCTTGACCTCGGCCACGATAATGATTGGTCATAAGTGTACTTAATACCCTTCCATGGCCTGGCCTCAAGCCAGGCCATGGCGCGCAGGATGGCCGACTCCTTTACCGCATCGGTCCCAGTCCAGGTCGCGTTACCCATCAGTGTGTGATAACTGTCACAGTCTGCTATGGACACATAGCTATTGGCATTTGCGACGATGGCACCGGTTTCAACGGTAAGAGTCATTTCTTCGATCCCCGCCTAACGGGCTTTGGTTTGTCTGCTTCTACTTCTTCTTCCAGGAATGCTTTTTCAAGCCTTTCTTTCGGCTTCAAAAGTAGTCCCAAATCTTCTTGAACGGCTTCAACTTCCGGTACAACGATTGGTGAACTCTGCCATCCACGCTCAAGCAGAATCCGCCCATCTACCGGTTCGCCTGTCCATTCTCCATGTTCAGGGTGATAAAGTTTCATCGCGAAACCTCGTTAAAAGTCACTCAAGTACGACCACTTGATGACAAGTTTTCCGGTCACGTCTGCGGCGCCATCTCCCGTCGTCACGTCACCAGTGTCGAACCTGATATTCATGTAGATCGGGACAGCGGTAGTTGATCCGTCAAAGAGCGCCCCAGCAGCGAGGACCGATGAGGCATTGGCAGACCCAACACCAGTAACAAATGGGTCGATCAGCGCAGCCGATGGCCCCAGATTGACTTCCGTTGTGGCAAGGGTCACGTCGGTAGTAGCCGTGGTGCCAAACGAATAGTCTCCGGAGCCGGCATCTGCAATGTTCGCCGACCCGGAAACGTCCACAGAGGATATCGTCCCGACAGCGCCATGGACCCAGATGCGGCCCTTTGGGAACGTGGCAATTTTCAGCCCGGCATATCCATCATTTGATGCACCTGATTTCGTTATCACCAGGTCATCTTTGGTAAACTCAATCACCGAATGCCTCATGCCGTAATCACTGCCGTATTCCGTAATGGTGGAAACGGTCTCGGCCGTCAGCAGTCGGTAAATGTTTTTCGCCGCAGCGTCGCCAAGAGTTTCGTCCGATATCTTGAC